>DASUEF010000092.1:0-37756 GCA_036275215.1 Limnobacter sp.
AGCACATCAGGCTGGGGTTTCTGCCGGGGATGTGTTGGTGGCGATTGGCACAAAGCGGCTCAATGAGGCCAACTACAAACGATACTTGGGCAACGCCAAGCCAGGACAAGCGGTTCGCCTGATTGGGTTTCGAGCAGAGCGATTGAAAGAGTTTGATGTGTTGCCTGTGGCGGGCCGATCCAACGAATGGACGATTGAGCCTGCACTGGAACATGCTGCGCCTGTGCACAACCCGCCTTGGCGTTAATTCACCCCAATGCTCAAGCGCTTCGCTTAGTAGAACAAATCGGCCAGTGCCTGCCCAGGTGAGGGCGCGCGCATGAATGCCTCTCCCACCAAGAAGGCGTGGATGTTGTGGCTGCGCATGAGGGCCACGTCATCGCGCGTGGCGATGCCACTTTCGGTGACCAACAATCGGTTTGCATCCACTTTGTGCTGCAAATCCAGGGTGGTTTGCAGGCTGGTCTCGAAGGTGCGCAAATTGCGGTTGTTCACGCCAATCAGCGGTGTTTTTAAATTCAAGGCAATGTCCATCTCGGCGGCGTCGTGCACCTCCACCAGCACATCCATGCCAAGCTCATTGGCACATTGCTCCAACTCCAGCAACTGCGGCAAAGCCAGCGCAGAGACAATCAACAGGATGGCATCGGCCCCCAAGCCGCGGGCTTGCACCACTTGGTAGGTGTCGATGATGAAATCTTTGCGAATTACAGGCAAACCACTGGCCTCGCGGGCCATGTCCAGATACTGGGGCGCGCCTTTGAAATACTGGATGTCGGTGAGTACAGACAAGCAGGTGGCGCCATGCGCTGCATAGCTTTTGGCGATCTCCACCGGATCGAAGGGTTCGCGTAACACGCCTTTGCTGGGGCTGGCACGCTTCACCTCTGCGATGACGGCCGGCTTGCCCTGTGCCACAGCACGTTTCATGGCTGCTGCAAACCCTCGGGGCGACGGCAATTGGGCCGCCTTGCTCAGCCATTGAATCTCGGAGAGCACCTGCTTGCCGAGGGCGATTTCTTCGCGCTTGGTGGCTAGAATTTTATCGAGAATATCGCTCATGATTTGCTCACAACTTGCCTGCGGCCTGGGTGTATTCCACAAAGGCATGAAGCTTTTTAAAAGCGGCACCGCTGGCCACGGTGGCCCTGGCCAGCTCGACACCCGCTTTGAGGTGATCGACCAAGCCGGCGGTATACAAACCCGCAGCGCTATTGAGCAACACGATGTCGCACACTGCATCGCCTTGCTTTTGCAAGGCGTGGAAAATCTTGTCCTTAGACTCTTGCACCGAGCCAGCACGCAGTGCGGCATGCGAGGCACGCTGCAGGCCAAAATCTTCGGGTGTGATGGTGTAGTGACGGATTTCACCATCTTTGAGCTCTGCGATGCTGGACTCGCATTCAATGCTGAGTTCGTCCATGCCATTGGCACCGTGAACAATGAGTGCTTGCACGGAACCCAGTTGCTTAAGAACCTCGGCTTGCAAGTTCAACAGCGTTGAACTGTATACCCCCATGACTTGGCGTTTGGCATGGGCCGGGTTGGTGAGTGGGCCAAGAATATTGAACAAGGTGCGCACGCCAAGTTCTTTGCGAACTGGCCCTGCGAACCGCATCGCGCTGTGGTGGTTGGGGGCAAACATGAATCCAATGCCCACCGCCGCGATGGACTGCGCAACCTGCTCGGGTTTGAGGTTGATGTTGGCACCCATCAGTTCTAGCACATCGGCGCTGCCGGAATTCGAGGACACACTGCGACCACCGTGCTTGCCCACTTTGGCGCCAGCGGCAGCCAGCACAAACATGCACGCGGTCGAAATGTTGAATGTTTGGGCACCATCGCCCCCAGTGCCACACAGGTCAACCACCTCCATGCCCGCAGGCACCTGCACCGGGGTGACCAGGTCACGCATGACCTGCGCCGCCGCAGCCACTTCGTCGGCTGTCTCGCCTTTGATGCGCAGGGCCACCAACAAACCAGCGATTTGCGCAGGCGTAAGCCCACCACTGAGGAGTTGTTCAAACGCGCTGCGCGTGTCGGCGTGCGACAGGTTATTGCCAGCAAGAAGCTGATTCAGGGTGGCTGTGTAGTTGAAAACTTGAGACATGGTGAACACGCTTATTTAAGCGGTGTGCGTTGAACGAACACGTTTGAGGAAATTGCGGAGCAGATCGTGCCCCCGATCGCTGAGAATGGACTCTGGGTGAAACTGCACACCCTCCACGTCCAACGTTTTGTGGCGAACCCCCATGATTTCGCCATCTGCAGTTTCCGCAGTGATCTCCAGACAATCGGGCAGGCTTTCCCGTTCAATGGCCAGGGAGTGGTAGCGAATGCAGGTCAAGGGATTGGGCAGGCTTTCGAAAACACCGACATTGTTGTGATGCACTGGGGAGGTTTTGCCGTGCATGATGGTTTTTGCGCGAATCACCCTGCCGCCAAATGCCTCACCAATGGCCTGATGCCCCAGACACACGCCCAGCACAGGCACCACTCCTGCCATTTGTTGAATAATTTGTATGGAAATACCAGCCTGGGCAGGCGAACAAGGACCCGGCGATACGCACACCGCAGCGGGATTCATCGCCTTGGCCTGCTCCACAGTGATGGCATCGTTGCGGACCACATGGACCTCTTGCCCCAGCTCGCCAAAATACTGGACCAGGTTGAAGGTGAAACTGTCGTAGTTGTCGATCATCAACAGCATGGGGCGGGTTCCTGCACGTGGGCGTTGCTTTGTTTAAAATTTTAGCACAGGCCGCCAACGCCACTAGCCTGTGGCCAGGAAAGGCGACCGGGATGTCTCCATCATCCATTGAATTTGCCGAGCAATCGCTTCCATGGCAGACCTTACCTCGAATGAGCGCGCATCGGGCTTTTGCAAATACTGAAGCAGTCTATCGCTCGCATGGGCCAGCAGAATACACCCATGATCAAGACATCGCTGCTTGAACTCGGTCAACTGACGTGCGGTGATCGGCCCACCCATGATTTGATTTAGCCCAGAGGATAGCTCCTCAATTGCCTTAAACGATGGAGTCCCCGATGCATTGCACTTGGCGAGCTTGGTTTGCACCAGGTCTTGAAGCTGGTGGGTATGAACTGGCAGCAAGAACAATTGGCTCGCCCCCAATCTTTTGGCTCTCAAAACCATGTGACGGCTGGCCTTCGTGGTGGTTAGTGCGAGCGTGGCGTGCAACAAACGCCCCTTGTAGAATGCCTGATGCAAGAAGTCCAAACCACACCCGTCTGACAAGCTTGCATTGCAGACCAACAAAGCCCAATACTCTGGCCCACACAACATTCGGTGCGCAAAATCCAGCGTGGACGCAACCTGAATGCCTCCAGGCCAAGCCGCTTTAAAACCGCTAGCAATCTGCGCCGCCAAGGTGGCATCACTTTCGATTATGAGAACATTCACATCCCTCTCCCTGTGGGTTGTTGCACAAGGAGAAGGTTAAAAACTGTGGAGTGCTCGGAAACTAACCCAAACGTGCGAAAGGTCCGTTCTGGTTTTAAGGTTTATTGGAGCTCGCCGTCCAGGCCCTGTTGCACAAGCTCTGCTGCGCGCATCACTGCTCGGGCCTTGTTTTCGGTTTCTTGCCATTCGCTTTCAGCCACCGAATCGGCCACCACTCCAGCGCCGGCCTGCACATAGAGCGTGCCATCTTTGACAATACCGGTACGGATGGCGATGGCCACATCCATGGTGCCGGTGAAACTGAGGTAACCGCAGGCGCCACCATAGACACCACGTTTGGTAGGCTCCAACTCGTCAATGATTTCCATGGCACGCACCTTGGGTGCGCCAGATAGCGTGCCTGCGGGGAACGTGGCGCGCAAGACATCCATGGCGCCCAAGCCAGGTTTGAGCTCGCCTTGTACGTTGCTGACGATGTGCATGACGTGGGAATAACGCTCGATGATCATTTTCTCTGTGACCCGCACACTGCCGGTCTGGGCGATGCGCCCCACGTCGTTGCGGGCCAAATCGATGAGCATCACATGCTCGGCAATCTCTTTTGGATCGGCGAGGAGCTCTTCGGCCAAGGCCGCGTCTTCCAACGGGGTTTTGCCACGGGGACGTGTGCCAGCGATGGGTCGCAAGGTTACCACTGGCGCAGACTTTCCATCCACCTGATCTTGCCGAACCAATATCTCAGGCGACGAACCAACCACCTGGAAATCACCGAAATTGTAGTAGAAGAGGTAAGGCGATGGATTGAGTGACCGCAATGCGCGATAAAGCATGAGCGCGTCTTGGGTGAAGGCCTTGGACAGACGTTGGCCCAACACCACTTGCATCACGTCGCCTGCTGCAATGTACTCCTTGGCGCGGGCAACCATGTCGAAGAATTGGGCCTTGGGCATGCTGCGTTCTATTGGGGTGGACTGTGCCGGCCCGCTGACTGGAATGCTGACCGACTTGCGGAGGGTATCCATCAAGGACTTTAACTCGGCAACACCGACCGCATAAGCGTCGGCTTGCGCAGGATCTACAAACACAATCAGTTGAATGGTGCCCTGGATGTTGTCGACCACCGCCAATCGGTCCGTGAGCATCAACAAAATATCGGGGATGCCAAGATCGTCACGCTTTCGTGTCTTTTCAAGACGCGGCTCCATGTAACGCACCGAGTCGTAACCAAAATACCCTGCCAGCCCACCGAAAAATCGAGGCACGCCTGCCATGGGTGGCACTTTAAAACGGGCATGGTACTGCTCGACGAACTGCAGGGGATCGCCGGAGAAGGTTTCCAGCAATTCTTGATGCCCCGCTGGGTTGGTGCGAAATACCTCCACTTGGCTTTCAACAGCCTTCAGCGTGATGCGAGATGGCAAACCCACGAAGGAGTAGCGCCCAGAGCGCTCCCCGCCAATGACGGACTCCAACAAAAAGGTGTTGGCTTTGTTGGCCAGCTTGAAGTAGATGGACAGTGGTGTGTCGAGGTCTGCGTAGCAGCGCGCCACCAAAGGAATGCGGTTGTAGCCCTGCGCGTGCAGAGCATCAAATTCAGTTTTGGAGATCATGGATGCACCTTGTTGGCCAGCAAGCGGTCAGCGACCTGCGCAATCGATTCGATATAAGCTTCGCAGGGGGTGTCTTGCACCGGCTTGCCCTCATTGTATCCATAAGGCAACAACCAGCAGGGAGTACCGGCGGCACGAGCGGAATGCGCATCGTTGTGAGAGTCCCCAATCATTAGGGCCTGCCAGGGCTGAACATCCAACAATCGGCACGCATGAACAATAGGCATTGGGCTGGGCTTTTTCTCAGCACACGTGTCGCCGCCAATCACCACCTGAAAGTAGCGGGCGAGCCCGGCCCTCTCCAAAAGCGGATAGGTAAACCGCTCGGGTTTGTTGGTGACCACCGCCAGTTGAAGCCCTGCGGCCTGCAGGGCTTCTAGCCCTTCGAGCACACCTGGATACAATTGGGCATACAAACCGTTAAAGTGGGTGTAATGCTCCTGCCAGATGCGCATCGCCTGGTCGTATTCTTCCTGACTGGCGCGGGCGGTCATGCTGCCAGTCAAACTGCGGTGCACCAGATTTTCAGCGCCCTTTCCGATGTAGATACCCACCTGATCTTCGGGTATTTCGGGCCTTCCCAAGTCGACCAACATTGCGTTGACTGCGGCTGCCAGGTCGGGCACGGTGTGGAGTAGAGTGCCGTCCAAATCAAAAAGAACTGCCTGAGTGCTCATGGTCAACGGGCCGTGGCAAGTTCGCTGCGCATGCGATCAATCACCGCCTTGTAATCGGGTTTGCCAAAGATGGCCGAGCCCGCCACAAAGGTGTCTGCACCGGCTTTGGCGATTTGGGCGATGTTTTCAGGCTTGACGCCACCATCCACCTCCAGGCGAATATTCTGCCCGCCAGCGGCGACATGTGCATCGATGCGTTTGCGCACCTCACTCAATTTACTCAGTGCCTGCGGAATAAAACTTTGCCCGCCAAAACCGGGATTAACAGACATGATGAGGACCAAATCCAGCTTGTCCATCACATGGTCCAGCCAACCCAAGGAAGTGGCGGGATTGAGCACCACACCGGCCTGGCACCCCTGATCACGAATAAGGCCCAGTGTGCGGTCCAGGTGATCGGTACCCTCGGGGTGCACACTGATGATGTTGGCACCAGCCTTGGCAAAATCAGGAATGATGCGGTCGGCAGGGCGAACCATCAGGTGCACGTCAATCATGGCGCTGGTGTGGGGGCGCAGGGCCTCACACACCAATGGCCCAACGGTGAGGTTGGGCACGTAGTGGTTATCCATGACGTCAAAATGGACCCAGTCAGCTCCAGCCGCGATGACATTTTTAACTTCTTCGCCCAAGCGGGCAAAGTCAGCAGACAAAATACTGGGGGCGATGACAAAGGGATTCATGGACAATATTTTTATGGACAACAGACTGCCAGTTTAAACGAATCTGCTGGATCTTCTGAGGGGTCTTGGCAGTTCGGATTTGTGAAATTGTGGGTTTGACGTCATACTTTTGACATCGACATTTTGTGCCCAACAACGCGTAAACCACTTATGAGCAGCACCGCCTCCCCCAGCCCTTATCAGTTTGAAGTGCGGGTGAACACCCAGTTTTTGGAAGAGCAAAGCGACAAAGACAAGGGGCCCTATGTGTTTGCCTACACGATCGAGATTGAAAACGTGGGCGAACGCACGGCCCAATTGCTCAGCCGGCACTGGGTTATCACCGACGCTCACAACATTGTTCAGGAAGTGCGCGGAGACGGGGTGGTGGGAGAACAGCCCGTGTTGAACCCCGGAGAGCGATTTGAATACACCAGCGGCTGCCCCCTGCCAACGCCCGTGGGTACCATGCGAGGTGAATACACGTTTGTGGGTGAGGGGGGCGAGCAGTTTGAGGTGCCTGTGCCAGAGTTTTTGCTCTCCATGCCCAGAACATTGCACTGACCAAGTCTCGACTCAACGAGAATCGCCTGCGGAGTCGCGGTTTTTTTGTTCGCTTGCCGGCTCCTCCCCTTTGCTGTGGTTTGGCTCGTGAGGTGGCAAAATGGGCCTATCAATTCTGGCGCGCATGGTCCACCACATGATGAACACAATCACGCCGAGTGCCAACAGCATTTCTGCAATCAGTAACCACATGACAACACAACTCCCATTCAAACAACTGGCCAAGCTTGTCTTGACTGTGACCATTGTAGCCGGATGCGCGAGCACGCCAAGCAAACCAACTTCGGATTGCCCGTGCCCCGCAACCAAGCAAGAAACCTCAAACACCAAAGTGGCGGAGCCCCAGGCACTGCCTTTGTTTGCGAAGTCAGATTTTAATCAGTTGCCGGGGTGGGCCAAGGCGAACCACATGGCCTACCTGGAGGCATTTGCGAGCCAATGCTCGGCCAGCAGCAACGCACTGGCAAAGCGCAAGAATACGCCAAACGGCCTGTTGGAGGCATGCCGAAAAGCGAGACAAAATCTTGCTGGCAACGCCCTGCTTCCAGCCCAGATCTGGATGGAGGCAAATTTTGAAGTGTGGCAGTTTCAACAGGAAGATGGACGCAAAGAAGGCCTGTTGACTGGGTATTACGAGCCTTTGCTGCAGGGCAGCCGCAAGCCACAGGGTGCCTACAACGTGCCTCTGTACGGGGTTCCGGCTGACTTGATCACCGTAAAACTTGATGAGGTGTACCCTGAATTGAAGGGCAAGCGTCTGCGCGGGCGTTTGCAGGGCGACAGCTTGGTACCATTTTTCAATCGTGCTGAATGGGAAAGGCTCGGCCCCGACCGGGAAAAACCGATTGTTTGGGTCAACGACAAGCTGGATGCGTTTTTGCTACAAGTTCAGGGCTCTGGGCGCGTGAAACTCACGGATGGCACGACCATACGTTTAAGCTATGCGGAGCAAAACGGTCATCCCTATAAATCGATCGGCAAAGTGCTGGTTGACAAGGGCGAACTGACCGCTGAGCAAGCCACAATACCCGGCATCCGGAGTTGGGTGAAGGCCAATCCAAGCAAGCTTGATGCGCTGCTTAACGAAAACCCCAGCGTGGTTTTTTTTAAAGAGAATGCGGTGTTGAAACCCGAAGATGGGCCGATTGGCGCCTTGGGTGTACCCTTGACAGCAAGGCTCAGCTTGGCAATTGACCGTCAACGTGTGCCGTATGGCAGCATGATCTGGATTGAGTCCAGTGACCCGGTGACCCAAAGGACAATGGAGCAAGGTACCTTGGCACAAGACACGGGTGGGGCGATTCGGGGAAGAGTTAGAGCCGATTACTTTTGGGGCACAGGCGAGGAGGCTGGCCAAGCAGCCGGCTTAACACGCCAGCCACTCAAAATGTGGTTACTTTGGCCCAAGGGGGTCGCGCTGCCCACCGAGGGCAGCTAAACGAAGAACTTGTTGATGTTATTTGGACCGTGACGCTGT
Source organism: Limnobacter sp. (assembly GCA_036275215.1). GTDB lineage: Bacteria > Pseudomonadota > Gammaproteobacteria > Burkholderiales > Burkholderiaceae_B > Limnobacter. The sequence goes on from DASUEF010000092.1 coordinate 8,415, forward strand.
TGCGATTCGGCGATTCAAATCAGCCGACGGAATGGCTCCACTGGCGCGCGTACCATCCTGGAAAAACACGGTCGGAGTTCCTGTAACCCCCATGTTTCGCCCCAGCGTAACCAGCTCATTGATGGGCGCATTGCAGTCGCCTTTGCCTGTGGGGGACTGGTCATTGAGCATCCAGTCGTCCCACATTTTTGATTTGTTTTCGGCACACATCACCTTTTGCGCTTTGTCCACAGAATCGCGCCCTAGCACTGGAAACACAAAGGTATACACCGTGGTGTCTTGTAACTTGGTCAGGGTTTCTTTGCGGAAGCGTTTGCAGTAACCGCAGTTCGGGTCTTCAAACACGGCAATTTTGCGACTGCCGTTGCCGTACACGGTTTTAAGCGCCAGCTTGACGGGTAAGTCTTTTTCGAAATTGATTGCATTGAGTTTGTCCATGCGCGCCTCGGTGAGGTTGTTCATGGATTTCGCTTCGAGCAGTTCACCCAAAATCAGGTGGCTACCACTGGCATTCGTGTAGATGATTTTTTTACTGCCATTGTGACTGACCACCACTTCAAAGAGGCCATCGATATAGTCCAGATCTGTGACCGAAAGCACCTTGATGCCAGAGCCACCGAGGGAATCATTGACTGCCGCCGTGATGCGGTCCACCTCCGCTTTGGTGGCTGCATGCGCAGCCCCGGCAGCCATAGCGAGCAACACCAAAGCCGACGTGACGGCCGTAGAACGGGATTGGGACAACACACGGGAAAACAGAGTCATGGATATTCCTGAGAGATAAAACAATGGTTTTTATGACAAGCCAATTGCGCTTTTGTTCACAGCGAACTTTACTAGCGCATGGCCTGTTGAGATAGCCAACGTTTGAGCATGGGCAATTGGTTGACAAGCTGCATGCCTTTGTTGCGGGCCCATGTTGCGCCTGGCAAATCCAACCTAAACAGTGTGTGAAGTCCGTCCGTCAGCAGATGCACTGGCGCACAAGCCGCCTTGCGCCGCCTTTCCCAGGCGCGCCAGAGTTGCTCATCCGCCAGCCCAAGCCGCTGCACGGCCAACAGGCGCTTGCGGGAGGCTAGAAGGTTGGCTAACTCTGCCGCGTCTTCCAGCCCCAGATTCAAGCCTTGGCCTGCGAGGGGATGAATAACGTGGGCAGCATCCCCCATCAGGACCACGCCCTGATCAAACCAAACCGGAGCAACACCATGTTTAAGGGCAAAGGCATGAGCCTGCCCCACTGGGGTCAAAGCCCCGTAGAGGGAGGCGACTGAACCTTCAGCCACCTGCGAAACCGCAGACACCATCTCGGACACAGAGCGCTGCAAAAAGGCCTGAGATTGATGCAAGGGCATCGACCAAACCATCGAGACATGCGGCCCTGGCAAAGGCAGCATGGCGAGCACAGAGTCTCCAAGGAACCATTGACGAGCCGTGCCGTGGTGGGGTTTTTCAATCTGAAAATTCAAAACAACGCCCTCGGCGCTGTAATCCTGTAACTCAAAGTCGAGCCCCGCATGCCGACGTGTTTGGCTCTGAGCGCCATCGGCTGCGATCACGACCGGAACCCTCACGGTTTTTAGATTGGAGACCACCGCCCAACCCTCGCGCTCACGGGACAACCCCTCCACTTTTGCATCCAACCAGTCAATACCAGGTTGGTACCGCATGGCTGCAAAAAGCACTTCGAACAGGCAACTTTGCTCAATAATCCAGGTCAGCGAGTCCACTCCTGTGTCGCTTGCGCTGAAACGCAATTGACCTTCAGTGTCCCCCCAAATTTGCATGTCACCAACAGGCTGCACCTTGTCGCTGGGTATGTTGTCCCACACCCGCAGTTTGTCAAGCACCCGCTGACTGCGATGAGACAAGGCAAATACGCGGGGATCAAAGCGCTGGCCCACGTCGGGCACAAATTGCGCAGGTCGCTTTCCGACCACAAGAACCCTGAACCCCGAGCTCGCCAACACCAAGGCAGCAACCAGGCCAACCACACCGCAACCCACGATGGCAGCATCGTATTGTGGAGGGGAGGACGCTTGGCTGGTTTGTGCTTGCATGTTTGGGCTTGTCCAGGAGGTCGAATAACAGCGCGAAAGTAGAACAAATTAACGACATGCTACAGCGAATTTGCATTGGGCGTTTGCGCAAGTTAAAAGTTTGGGATAAACTTGCGGGCTTCGGTGGTGATTAACCACCAAAATGCGTGGCCAAGTAGCTCAGTCGGTAGAGCAGAGGATTGAAAATCCTTGTGTCGGCAGTTCGATTCTGTCCTTGGCCACCAATCACCCTGCACCCCCCTCCCCTTTTTGAAGATGCCCAAATGAGGCCTGTTGGGCTGGGTTGTTGGCTGCTAAACTCTAATCAAACAATACCCGACACTGTCAATGCCATGCCTCAATCGCCTCAGGGCGAATTGCGGACACAATGAATTACCCGAACGATGTTTCAGAGGCCCTCCGCCTTGCGGAGCTATACGAACTGGCCATTTTAGACACCCACCCGGAGGATGGCTTTGAAGCCGTCGTCGACCTCGGGGTGTCGGCGTTTAGTTGTTCCAGTTGCATCGTCTCTTTTGTGGACTCCGAGCGACAATGGTTTAAAGCCAGGCGCGGCATGGATGCCGTGGAGACCCCTCGAGACATCTCCATCTGTACTCACACCATTAAGAAAGATGAGCCCATGGTGATCATTGATTGCCGTGAAGACTCAAGGTTCAGGGACAACCCGCTGGTCATTGGTTCCCCTTGGATTCGTGCCTACCTGGGAATTCCCATCAAAACCCATTCAGGCGCCAGGGTTGGATCATTTTGCCTAATAGACAACGTGCCCCGACAGTGGACGGAGGCAGATGTACGAATGGCACAAGCGATGGCAGGCTTGGTTGAAACAGCAATCCATGAAAGAAAAAGGGAATTTGACTCCAGCACGGCTGCAACTTTGCCAGCCGCTCGAGGAGACCGTTCCGGCCTGAGGGCCGAAGAACACCTGTATGGCAGCTGGCGGCGCGCCACAAACTCACCATGGGTAATACTCTCCCCAAATCTGGAACAATGGCTCTGTTTGACACAGTCCAGCGAGGTGTCTTGGGAATGGTTCTGCAACGCCATGAACCCACAGAAGCGCGAAGCCGTGACTGGAGCGCGAATACACCCAAGCGGCCTTGCTTTTGAATATGAAGTGAACTTGCCAAACGGCAGGTCGTTGCACCTGCAGGAAAGGGTGTATCGCTCTGACTCGTCCGACCAAACACCGTGGACGGTGGGCTTGATTCGCAAATTGCCTCACCAGGATCTTCCCAGCCCCCGTCGGGAAGATCGACCCTCGCCAATTGAAGACCTCAAGGGCAACCCACAAATTTTTGTCTTGGAATCAAGCGCAGGGCAGATGTATTTGGACCTGAATTTTCGGGTCACGGCGATTGGTCAGCTTCAAGAGACTGAGCTGCGATATGTAAGGAACACCGTTCATTTACAAGACCTGGTGTACGAGGAAGATCGTGAAGACCTGATTTCGGCCCTGGCAAGCTGCACGGAATCGGGATTGAAAGCCAGGGCTTTTGTCCGCTTTCGAATTCACAACGAACGCCCAGTTTGGGCGCGCTTCCTGATAGAGCCGAGTGCCACTGCCCATGAAACCAGCCGCCGGGCCTTGCAACTTGTGTACACCAAGATGGTGAATGAATCGGTCATGTTGGAACACAACCTGCTGGACCAGAGCTTACTGGCCCTGACAGAGCAGATCAACAACTTGGGCACTTGGTTTTACCATGTAGACAGCGGAACCCTTCGCGTATCCCAACAGTTGCGACGACTTTGCGATGCGGACACAACGCGCCTAAACACAATTTTTGAATTGACCGAGTTGTTGACCAAACTTGCGGGACAGGATCTATCAACAACTCTTATCGAGTGCATCAACAGCCGCCAATCCAGGACCATGGAGTTTGAATCCCGAATGGATTCGCCAGCAGCTGGTCGATGGTTTAAGCTCACCTTGCAACCGGTGGTGAGGGGCCTTTGGGGTAGCGTTGGCCTATACGGCTGCCTTGAAAACATCACTCAATCTATAAACCATTCGAAGACCTTTGATGACCAAAGCGCCTTCATCAAGCGATTGCTGGCCAATTTTACGCAAGGCATGCTCGAATTGAATGAACAGCTTGAGGTTACCTCGATGGATGCTGCAGCCAAGAGCTTGTTGTTAGGAAAGGACGAGAACTTCAGATTCAGCATGCCTGCGCACCAAGCCCTGAAAATTTCAGCCGATGTGCTTTTGACCGCCAAAACCCAAGCCGGGCGACTTGGCACCTCCGATGCGATAGAGCATGTGTTACCCCATCGCGATTTGATGCTCAAGATGATCATGCTTCGCGCCGCATCAGGTTACGCACTACTGCTCATCGACGAAAGCCAAACACGCCGAAACAATCGTGATCTTTACATGCTTGCATCAGCGGTGGAGCAAATCAATGAAGTCATCATGGTGACCAACGATCTGGCTTCAAATGGAGCAGATTTCAAAGTGGTGTATTTAAACTCCGCATTTGAAAACGTGACCGGTCAGAATATCTCTCGATGGCTCGGACGCAACCCTTACCACCTGATTGCCGATCGTCTACCTTTAAAAGACTTTCGCCGAATACTGGTGAGTTTGCTGAAACGGGAATCCCTGAACCTTCATACACGCTATGAGACTGACGATGGTGACACGATGTCCTGTGAGATCCTAGTGTCGCCTTTTGTTGACAAACAGACAGGCACTCGATGGTCTTTGGTCGTATTTAGGCCCGCCACCGGGTAAAAGCTCTGTGCAGAGAAGTTACTCCCTGAGATAATCAGGGCAGATCATTGGATCAAATAAAAACAACCCCTTGAAAACCCCCAATTTTCAGATTCGGCGATTGTCTGTCGGCATCGCGCTGACCACCTGCCTGTACGTCTCGCCCGCACAGGCATTTGACTATTCTCTGTCTGGCTTTGGAACCCTACAGTACACAGTGGGTGATAACGAGGCCAATTACCTTCGTTTTGCGGACGATGAGGGCACGCTGAAGGTCAATTCAGTGCTGGGCGCCCAGCTGGATGTGCAACTCTCGCCAGACTGGAGTGCTACGGTGCAATATGTAATTGCACCAAAACAGGACAACGACCAAGGGGCTGAAGTTGATACCCGCTGGGCCTTTGTCAAATGGCGACCCAACGACAATTTGACCTTCAAGTTGGGGCGCCAGCGGTTGAACTTGTACCTAGACTCTGAAAATTTGGACGTGGGTCAAACCTATGTCCAGACCAACCTCAGCCCAGAGGTGTACTACAACGCAGGTGTGTTAGCCATCGATGGATTTTCGGCAACATACAATCTGGAAGATGCAGCAGGTCGCTACTGGGGCGTTCAAGCGATCACAGGAAACCGAGACATTATCCAGCGGCTTTCCAATTTCCGCAGGGACTTCCCAACCAATAAGTTCGAGTTCGTCGGCCTGGTTTTTAGCGTGGATGGGGACAACTACCGCTTCCAGGTGGCACATCATCAAGCCGACGTGATGAGACCAATCACGCAGTTCAACGGCTTGCCTGTCGTGAACGGGTCTCTTGAAGCACAAGCTTACTTTACCAATCTGGGTGCGGAGTATCGCTGGCAAGAGTACACCTTGCGAGCCGAGCTGGCTCAAGTCGAACTTGGGGCGTTGTCGCAAGGGGTGATCCCCTTGATTGGCCCACAAGTGCAACGTGTTGAAAATCCAAAGTTCCCAGAACATGGAGGAAACCTTACCCTAATTCGGGAAATGAACGACAAGCTGGCGATTTATGGCAGCTTGGGACGTTTCATCTCCGATTTTGATGACCAGCACTCCTTGGCCATTGGGGGGCGTTACCTGATTAGCCCCTCACAGTCGGTAAAAGCCGAGCTCATGAAAGTGGTCGAGAAAAGCAATCGCCCACAGCTGTCAGACAACCGCACACCCAACACGACTTTTCATTTGTTGAGCGTGAATTACAACTGGGTGTGGCAATGAGCAAGCACATCACCCGGATTATGATCTTGGCAGTCGGTTTGTTTGGCTTGACCTTGGGGGTGGCTAGCGCAGTCAACGCTCAGGTGATGGTGATTGCTTCCGATAACAGTCCAATCAACGAAATCGAATTGCGGGAGTTGCGCAGCCTATACAAAGGTCGCTTAACTCGGCTCCGGGGGCAGTCGGTTGTTCCCCTGAACACTGCTCCGGGCAGTACGGACCGCAGAGCATTTCTTGACCAGATGATGGAACAGAATGAACTAGATTATGTTGGGTATTGGCATGTGCGCCGTTACAGCGGGCAAGGTGTGCCTCCCGAGGAAGTAGGCACACACGACGAGTTGTTTGACAAGTTGAGGAAAAACAATGGCCTCATCGGCTACATTTGGATTGAACCTGGGAAAAAACCAGATTTACCAACAGGACTAAAAATCATCAAGGTGAAGTGAAACACCTGGACGCCTCACTCCCGCGTGTAACCTTTGCTCAAGGGCAACCACCAGGTAAAACCAAATACCAAAGTCTTAAGAATCACCTTGCCGCTTGGCAATTGCAAAGGCCTTAATTTGTTCATCGCCAGGGGAATTTCCAACACGTGCGCCAGAAGAATAATCGCCGCTAACATGGTTAGCCAAGGCAAATGAAATCCCATCAGCCCCACCAAAGGCACTATTAGCCAAAAAACCACCAACCCCGCCTGGAGGCCATACCAAATGCGTTGTTCCTCTTTCACCGCAACCTCCCTTTTCTTTGTTTTATATGATGTTGGCTGAGTGTACATCAACGCGTAAGTACGGCCGTGCCAAAGCAATCCATGTTGTCGATTTGCACATACACCTGGTTGGTGTCCAAACCGAGCACCTCGAGCACTTCGTCAACCCCACTTCCGAGCGAATTTAAAGCGCTATTTAGCGTTGGATTGGCAGCCAGCACCACCAAAATGTTGTTCAAGGCTGCCACGTTGGTTTGGAGGCCCGTGAGCAACCCCCCAACACCCTGCCCAGCCTCAAAGCTGTATGCAGTGGTGATGGTGGGGTCAGGAAAACCCTCAAGAAAAACATCATTGGCTGTGCCACTGGCAACTTGTGAGCGCACGGTCACGGCCGGCCCCAGGAGCGGTAACGAAGGCAATCTGAGATCGGCCTGAAGGAGGGACGATCGGAGATTGGTCAAGATACCGGAGTCCGATTGTGGCAAGCGGCACTCAATGTCTTTGATCTGAGCCTCACCACCGCCCCCATCCACTGCCAAGTTAAGCACACCAGAAATTCGAGTGCTCACACGCAATTGTTCCGTGCGGGCTGTTGTAATAACCTGCGCAAGATTGTCGCGCTTGACAGCCACAAACATCTGAGGAGGCTCCAACACCTGCACGTTCAAGGTGTTGCCAAGCTGGACGACCAATCCATTGCCTGGAAGACCGGTGCCTGCCGCCACGCTGGAGGCGAACACAAGATTCCCGAGTCGCAACGATGCCCCTGCAAAATCAGAATCTCCAGAGCTGTCTGCCGCTAATATCTCGCTTAACAAAAACTCAACGCGATTGGCCTCTTCACCAGGCGGGGTGGTCAGGAGCGGTTCATCGGAGCCAGAAACATCCAGTGCAGCATTGATGAGTTGGAGTGCGGTGACCTCTGTGTTGAGTAGCCGGGCCATATCGAGCTGGCCACCTGCGCTAAAGACACCCAGTTTGACACCGAGATCGAGCAAATCGACACGCAGGTCGGAATTCACGAGGCCCCGTGCGCCAGCCAATCCCACATTCACAAATATTTCATTGATGGGCGAAGGAAGTGCCCCACCGTTGAGAGACAAATTCAGCAGATTTGTACCGACAATGCCCGAAATGAAAGGTGTGACGGTGGCCTCTGCGATGGCCACCACGGGCTCTGTGCCCAAAAATGCGGCAGGAACATTGCGAACCACCCTCACCAGCACAGACTGCTGACAGGCGTTGGACGGCAAGAGGGTGTTGGTGCCACGCACATTGCAGTCGACGGTGATGCTGTCGGTGTTGTCGTCTAGACCATTGCGCACAGCCAAATCCCGGGCAGCCTGAAACCCATTGGGCGCATTGTCTATCTCGCTGGCAGCGGCTTTGGCTGCGAGGTCCGCAAGGCGCTGGACCTCTTCCTTTTCCCAAACCACCTGCCCCAAGCCAAGCACACCCAACGCCCCCAAGGTCATGAGCATGATAAACACGGTGAGAATGGTGACAGCGCCGCGCTGCCTCGAATGGTGGACCATGGTCAAAGACAATCGGACATAACGTGATCGGACAATAATATTGCACGAATTTCAAACACTTGGATCGTTTGAACTGAAGTGGAAATCACCCCCGATTGACCATGCGCTGCACTTCACGCCATAAACCGTCGATTTCTGCTGCAGCTTTGGAGCTGGGTGCGAACTCTGTGACCGACTTGCCCAGCCCCACACTGATTACGAAATCGTTGCGCTCGTGCACAATGGTACGGCACACGCTGCCTGTGGCTTTGAGTTGCTCAAAAACGATTTCCGGCGTTTTGCTCAAGACTGAAGCGCCGTTGATGATCCAAGTTACCTTGCTACCCGCATCGGCGGCCCATTCTAGGGTGTTGCTCGCACTGTGGATGTCCAAAGGACTGGCTTTGGTTGGAATCAGGACCAGATCCGCATGCTCAAGGGCGTCTCTCACCCATTTCTTGTCTGTCGGCGGCATGTCAATGAAAACAAAATCGTAACCGTCGTCTTCCAGTTCGGATATGTCCAATGCAATATCACCGGAGCCCACCTTGCGCACAGTCGGATAATCTTTGTCGCGCAGGGAAGCCCAAAACAGGCTGGACCCTTGGGGGTCTGAATCCAGAAGCGCTACCTTCTTTTTACCGTATTGCGCAGCATGCGCAGCAAGATTTAAAGACAAAGTGGTTTTACCGGCCCCGCCTTTGCGGCTGCTGATGATGATGGTCTTCATGGGTGGAAAGCCTTCCTGTGCGAGTGGAATTCATTACGATTTTGAGAATTTATTCTAACTTGCCCGCACAGTGGGGAAAAAGTTCTTCGATGCGTTCTTTACGCAGGGGCATTTGAATACTTTGGCGGCTTTGCCACAGACCGACTTGATCGGTCATTAGAGCGCTGCCAACCCAACCGTCCTGACCACCCAACAACACAAAATAATTGGAGTCTGGGTCTTGAAGGTCTGAAAGGTGACGGCTCTGAGAACCGTAACTGGTCTCGTCAAACCCGCTGAGCAGGCCATGGGCGTTTTTCATTAAGGTTTCCCTGGAGCCCGCAGCCGGCATGGATTTAGACGAAAAGAGCTTGCCCAGCAATGGCACATGCCCAAGCACATGGCGCAAGCGTATTTTGTGAAGATTGCCCCACAATTGCCAGTGCTGTGCACGCTCCACAGCCCACCGCAGTGCCTTGGGCACGTGTGCACGCCGTTGCTCTGGCGTCAAAGCCTCTAGGTCATCCAATAAACAGGCGCTCAAATAGGACCATTGATCCATCAGCGTCGGAATTTTCCCACCGTGGCGTAAATCCGACAACTCACGCACCAAGCCATGCAAAAGAAACTCAAACTGCACAGCAGTTAGACTGTCTGCCGTGTAACTGCCATCCCACAGCGCCAAAGCATTGCAAACCACCTCGTGCGCATTGCACTCGGCATACGGTCTACAAAATTCGGCCAGTTGGCTGGAAAGTTTTTCAGCCAGCGGCGAGGTAACGTCCAATTGCAATGCAAGCAGCTCTTTGGGACCCAGGCGCTTTTGTTGCGCAAACAGGGTGCGGGCACGCGTCACCCGGTCATCCCCATTGAATAAAAATCCCAACCCGGTGACCTCCGAGGGGCGATTGTTGGCCGACACGATAAACCCTTCAACCGGATTGATAACACTCGGAAAATCTGTAGCGCACACCCGAGACGACCAATGCGCATGCGCAAGGTCTTCAGGCAGTACCCAGTCGTCATCGGGGAATCCAGGGCGCTTGGGCAAGGTGGCCGCCAACACATGCCCGATATTGCCCCGTGTGTCAGCGCCCAGCACATTCAGGGGCGTGACCCCTACACCAGCCATTGCCTGATGAAGTTCTGCCACCGTGCTGGCGCGCATCGCTTGCAAAAAACAGGTGATTTCGTCAGTTGGCCAATGACCCGCCCAGCGCAGGGCCAGATGGTCATTGCCGCACATGCTGCCTAAGGCTTGGCAATCGGTGAGCACCGGGCCGTGCGGGGTATGCCGCAATACGCGGCGGCGGGTCCACCCCCAGCGGGTTTTAATGCGGGTGATCTGGGTTGTTGCATTGTTGAATGTGGTCCGATCCAGGCGAACCAAGTCTGACGAAGCCGCCCGCAAGTTGGTTCCACCCCAAGCCAATGCGGGATTCCGCCCCAAACCCAGCACCGGCACACCAGGAAACATTAGGCCTACAAGCTGATGATTGGGACTGCGCAAACCCACCATCATCCAAACGTTGGGCAAATGCTGCCCCAGGTGCGGATCGTTCACCATGAGCGGATAGCCGCTCTGAGTGCGCGTACCGTCCAGCACAATCGAATTGCTCCCGGAGCGAGATACCCCCGTTAAAAAATCTCCAAGCGCCTGAACCGGGCTTGGACATGGGGTATCTGGTGCATCAAAACTGGTGGAAACCCCTGCCCCCACTCTTTTGAGCCGGTTCCACCAAGCGATAAAATCGCCAGACAACCGATGCTCAATCAATGAAAAGTAAATGGGCCAGTTGACGTCGGCCCCTGCCAGGCGCCCCAAACGCAAAATATCCAGTGGCGTGTACGGCTCGGGGCGAATGCCGAGCAAGCGCTCATCCACGCCACGCCCTCTCTGGGCCTGCACGCAATTGAGCCCGTTCACAAACTGCTGCACCCAAATTTGAGAGTCTGGCGGCATATTTGCCCAAATCTCTGACGCGGCACGACCAAAATCCAGCAAGCGAATCAAGTGGTCCATGTCCACGAATGACCGCCCACCCATTTCAGCAAGCCTGCCTTGGGCCAGGCGCAACAAAAACTGAAGCTGTGGTCCGCGCTGAAACTCGGTGACTGTGCCTAGCGCAAAGGCCAGTTGAGCGTCGGACTGAGCATGTACATAGGGGACGAAGTGTGCATTAAAGCGCACGCCCGTGCCGGGCTCGTACGGCAGATTCAGGGCTCGAAATTGAGCCAGCCGTTCTTCAAGACCCAAACTGGGATAACGAATGGATAACCAGCCCATTCGCGCGGACAAACGCGCAAGCCCGTGTGCCAACTTGCGCAGCACTGGGCTGCGCACGGGGCCCATGGATTTGAACACGATCGCAGATTAGGACAAGCTGTAGGAAACCAGCTTGCCAAGCCGTTTTTGCAGCTTTTTATGGAGGCGACGATGACGCACAGCCTGTAAGCGGGCGTTGAGATGATTGACCCAAAGAAAAGCCTGGCGCATGAATGTGACCTGCAACACCGAATGGTCTCAGTGTGACGCACCCGTGTTGCAGTGATATGACAAACGCTTTAGGCCACCTTCTTGTTGCGGGACTTGCCAGCCAGCTCCACTTCTGCATGCAATGCCACGAACTCTTGGGCCAATTTGTGACCGGGCATAAAATGGATCATCGGCTTGGACACGTCGTGACTTTCGCGAATTTTGACCGAGGAAGACAAGGTGCTCGCCAGCACAGGGTGCCCTTCCTCCCTCAACTCGGCGACCAGCTTTTGAGGCAGGCTGGCCCTTGGTTGAAACTGATTGACCACAATGCCTTCCACACTTAGGCCTGGATTGTGATCCGCACGAATTTCGTTCAATGCGTCCAATAAATTGTATAAGGCGCGGCGAGAAAACTCGTCACAATCAAAAGGAATCAATACACTGTGGGCCGCGATCAACGCCGAGCGGGAGAAAAAATTCAATGCCGGGGGCGTATCGATGTAGATTCGGTCGTATTGACCAGACATCTCCTCGAGTGCCTCACGCAACTTGAAGATTTTGTAGCGCGACTCCAGTTTGACCTGCAGTTCCTCCAGCCCGGGGTGACTGCCAAAGAGGTGAAGGTTGTCGTAAGGTGTTTCAACAATAAATTCGGCGCTCTTTTTGGGACGAATCTTGAAATTGAGAGCTTGGTCATAGAAATCCGCCAGGGAATACGCCAGAGACTCGCCAGGCTCCCCGGTGATGTATTGGGTGCTGTTGCCCTGTGGATCCAAGTCAATCAACAGGGTTTTTAAGCCTTGATGGGCCGAAATGGCCGCCAAATTGCTGGTGATGGTGGACTTGCCCACGCCACCCTTTTGATTGAAGACCACCCGGTGCATGCGTTTCCCCTTAAACAAGCTTTTTCAGTATGGCCACCACTTTATCAAAGACTGAGCCATATGGGGCACGCAGCAAAGGCGCTGCATTCAATTTCGATTGCTCCAACACCGGTTTCAATTTGGACAGGGTCTCAAATCCAACCAGACCATGATAGGCGCCCATGCCGCTGCCACCGACGCCACCAAAGGGCATGTTGTCGTTGAGGACGTGCCACATGGCATCGTTGACTGTGACGCCCCCCGACACGGTTTGGTCCAAAACAGCACGCTTCTCTGAGGCCTTGCTCACGAAAAGATACAAAGCGATTGGTCTGGGCCTGCTTTGAACAAATGCAATCGCATCCTCCAGGGTGTCGTACGGCACGATCGGCAGTATTGAGCCAAACACCTCCTCCTGCATCACGCGCATGTTTGATTTTGGATTGACAACCAAGGTGAGCGGAAACTTCTGGATTTCAGGTGCGAAAATTTCGTGGGCGGGATTGATTTCAATCACCTCAGCCCCTTTGATTCGTGCGTCATCCACCAACTCATACAACCTTGCAACGTGCTTGGCATTGATCACACAAGACACATCCGGGTTGTTTCTGACAGTGGGGTATTGCTTGTGGGTGGCACGCTTGATCTCTGCAATAAACTTGCGCAAACCTGCCCGCGGCACCAAGGCATAATCTGGAGAAACACACACCTGACCGGCATTGAGCATCTTTCCTTGTGCGGCACAGGCTGCAGCCTTGATGAGATTGCCGCTGGGTGCAATGATCAATGGCGATTTACCACCCAACTCAAGCGTGACAGGGGTTAAATTTTCTGCAGCGGCCTTGGCAACCAATTTACCCACACGCTGAGAACCCGTGAACAGCAGGTGATCGAAAGGCAATTTGGAAAATGCTTCAGCCACCGTGGCGTCGCCCTCGATGACAGCCACATGCTCCTCACCAAAGTTATCCTCTAGCAAGCGGGCCATCAGCGCCGATGTTCGAGGACTGTATTCACTGGGCTTGAGCATGCAGCAATTGCCTGCTGCCAGTGCCGAAGCAACGCCAGCGAAGCTCAGGTACACAGGGAAGTTCCAGGGGGTGATGATTCCGATCACACCCAAGGGCTGCGGCTGAACATACGACACAGCGGGACGGAGTTGCCAAGGGGTGGGCATCCTGCGTATTTTCATCCAATGCTTGAGGTTCTTTTTGCTGTGCCGTATGGCTGCAAGTGGACTCACAATATCAAGCATGGTTGATTCGTGACGCGATCGATGCCCGAAATCATCAGACATGGCGGCAATCAGGGAAGACTCGTTTCGGAGAATGATCTCCTCAAGCAAATCCAAATTGCTGATGCGCTCTTGAAGGCTTGGACAGGGATTAGCTAGGAATGTGCGTTTTTGACATTCAAAAACGTCCTGCAATCGTCCACTGACCAGCTGAATGTTGTCCACGCGATCCATGGATCGAGTCTCCGGCTGTTGTTGGCCAAAACACCGGTTTTTGACCAGTGCCCTGCACTTTGTAATGAGCCCTGATTTTGCGGGGGGAAGCCAGCGGACACAACCCCCTCAAATGAACTGTACAGAAACGAAAAAGCGGGCCGTAAAGCCCGCTTTTTCAGCCACTTAGAAATCTTTTATTAAGCTTTCGAGGTGTTTTTCTTGGCCAAAAAGTACGCAAGCGCGGGCAAGAAGACCACCGCTCCCACCATGTTCCACAAGAACATGAAGGTGAGCAGCAAACCCATGTCGGCCTGAAACTTGATGGGCGAAAATGCCCAGGTGGCCACACCGATGCCAAGCGTAAGCCCGGTAAACACCACAGCCTTCCCTGTGGACTTGAGGGTTTCAAAGTAAGCATCGGCCAAGCTCATGCCCTCTTTGAGGTACTCCTCCAGCTTGCCGTAAATGTAAATGCCGTAGTCCACACCGATGCCCACACCCAAGGCAATCACCGGCAAAGTGGCCACTTTCACCCCAATGCCCAACACCACCATGAGTGCAGAACACAACAAGGAAGTGAGCGCCAGCGGAGCGATGATACAGATCACCGTGCGCACAGAGCGGAAAGCCATTAGCACGAGAAGTGCAACCACCCCATACACCCATATCAGCATTTCCACCTGAGCCCGGTTCACCACCTCATTGGTGGCAGCCTCGATTCCAGCATTGCCAGCGGCGAGCTTGAAGGTCACATCTTCGCCAGGCTCCATGCTGTTGATGATGCGCTGTGCCTCAGACACCACACGCTCCAGGGTTTCGGCCTTGTGATCTTCCAAAAACACAACGATGGGCATGAAGCTGCAATCGGAACTGAACAGACCGTCCGACAAATTCATGCCGCTGATGGTGCCATTGAGTACGAACTGATTGCGGTTCAACGTCATCCACTTCAGGTCACCCTCGCTGTAGGCGCTGATGACAAACTTGGACCGGTCCGCCAATGAAACACTGCTCTGTACACCCGGCACCTGCTCAATCTGCCACTGGAACAAATCCACAGCCGTCAAGGTGTTGTATTTAATGCAACCATCCTTCACGGTTTCGACCATGACCACAAACACATCGGTGCTCGTCGAGTAGTTCTCTGTCACGTAGTTGTTGTCTAGGTTGTAACGGGAGTCTGCCCGCAACTCTGGCGCGCCTTTGTCGAGGTCGCCAATTTTTACGTTGGCATTGCCCCACAAGCCCACCGCCAAAAGCGCGAACCCCACCACCAGAGCACTCACCGCCATTTTCGGTTTGGCAAAACCAGCCAACAGGTGCCAAAAACGATTGTTGCCACTCTCGGCGGCCTTCAAGCGTTCAACTGCGGACACGTCCACGCCGGTGTAACTCATGATGAGTGGCAACAACACCAAGTTGGTCAGAATGATGGTGGCCACACCAATGGAGGCGGCGATGGCCAAGTCGCGAATCACGGGGATGTCGATCACCATGAGGGTTGCAAAACCAAATCCATCCGACACCAGCGCTGTGAGGCCGGCCACCACCAAGCCACGGAAAGCCAAGCGGGCGGCTTCCAGCCTGTTGTAACCTTCACCTTGCTTGTGAGCAATCGCGTTGACGATTTGCACACCGTGGCTCACCGCAATTGCAAACACCAGGAAGGGCACCAACATGGAGTAAGGATCCAGCCCCATGCCCAGCGCATTGATGAGACCCAACTGCCACACCACGGCGATGATGGAGCACACCAATGTGGCAACCGTGCTGCGTACACTGCGGGAATACAGATAGAGCATCACCAGCGTGATGACCACGGCCACACCAAAGAACATCACCACCTGTGTGGCGCCCTCGATGAGATCACCGACGATTTTTGCAAAACCTGTGACACGAATCTCGATTTTGTCAGAATTGAATTCTTGCCTTAACTCCGTCTCAATACGCTCAGAGAATTCTTTGTAATCCAGGCGTTGGCCTGTTTCTGGGTTGATCTCCAACAAGGGCAAATACACGATGGAGCTTTTGAAGTTGTTGCCCACCAAACGACCAATCTGCCCCGACAGCTCCACGTTTTGTCGAACCAATGCGATGCTCTCAGCGCTGCCATCGTAGGTGGCAGGTATCACCTGCCCCCCTTCCAACCCTTCTTCGGTGACCGACACCCAGCGGGTGTTGGCAGTCCAGAGCGATGCCATTTCGGGACGATTCACCCCGGGTATGTAGAAGGCCTTGTCGGTGACCTGTTTTAGAGTTTCCAAATATTCCGCGGAAAAAATATCGCCTTCCTTGGCTTCCACCGTGACACGCACCACATTGCCCAAGCCAGACAATTCATTGCGATTTTTCATGAAGTTTTGTACAAACTCATGATTGCTGGGGATCATTTTCTCGAAGCTGGCAGCCACTTTGAGTTGCGTGGCCTGCCAACCCAACAACACGGTGATGATGGCCAATACACACAGCACAGCCACTCGGTTGTTAAACACAAGGCGCTCAGGCCATGGGCCTTGCGCGGGGGATTTGTTTGAAGAAGTCATTGCGAGTGCCGAGTCGGTTATTTGAATTCAGACAAGGACATGGTTTTGAAGCCACGCATGCCTGCCAGCAGAACACTGTCTGCATTGAGCTGCACCACGGCAGCCGAGGGGAGCTTGTCTTGGCGGCGCACCACCTGCAGGGTTTGGAAATCGTCCTGGCTTTTGGCAACCAAACCACGCGAGCCAACCACCAGCATGGCTCCGTTGTCTAGTACCACGCCAGAGCTAAAGGTTTCACGTAGGTTGGTTACCACCTCTTGCCATTGCTGCTCGCCGAAAGGCAAGCGGAACGCATGACCACGCAGGCCCACTGCCACGATGGTGCGGGTGGTGGGCGCCTCCAACAAGCCAAACACCGAACCATCGTAATCAATTTTCTTGGTCACCCAACTCTCACCTTCGTCGCTGCTCACAAACACTGAACCTTGTTCACCAGCGACCCATACTTCACCAGTTTTGGTCAGCAGCAAGGCGTTGAGGTGATAGTTGCTGGGGTTTTGAATGCGGTCTCCCAGGTACTGCCAACTGACGCCTTGATCATTGCTCTTGAGCAATTGCCCGTAAGCGCCTGCCACAATCACGGTGCCCGTTGGTGTAACCACCACGTCCATCAAGGGCTTGGATGGCCCCACGTCCACGTCACCCTGCGCGGTGTCCACTTGGAACATTGCCTCTTCGGCAGCCACTTCCAGTTGCTCGCGTGTCTCATCGGAGGCGTTGGCAGGCAATTCATCCAGCCTGGCTTGCAATGCATCAGCGCGAGCCTGCACCACATCCAGCACAAACTGGTTGATGGTATTTCCATCAATCAGCTTCACCCAGTTAACTCCACCGTCCTCGGTCTTTAACACCACACCATCATGCCCCACCGCATAACCCAAGGCGTCGTTTGCAAAGGCCACCGAGGTGATGGTGACAGACACAGGCACCTTGCCTGGCGTCCAAGTTTCACCTTGATCTGCACTGGCCAAAATTTGACCAAATTCACCAGCAGCCACCAACTTGTTGCCCACACGTTCTACATCAAGCAGCAAACTGCGTTTGGCGTGCACAGTGGGTATGGCTGGAATCTGGAGCAAATCCACTTTGGCTTGTAGCGAGCCGCCTTGCATCAAGAGCGTGCCGCCCACGGTGACACCGGCAAGCGCCAGCCACAAGGCCTTGCGTGAAAAACGGGCATTGAATGACATGAAATGCTTTCCTTGCTTGATAAAAAAAGACTGCCTGAGGACCTAGACCTCAGACAGCCTGCTTTACACCGATTACTGAACGCCCAAACGGCGCAAGCCCGCAGGTGTGTAGTTGGCACGGTCTGGCGTGAAGTCGAAGACAAATGGCTGCTCGGCTTCATTGGTCAAACCAATGGTGAGGTAACGGCCAGCCTGCAGGTCATACAACACCTCGGCCGCATAAAAGGGAACCTTCTCGCTGTAGTACTGAATCGCATGCGCCTCAGCAACACGCCACAAGGCACCCTTGCCATCGTAGTGATCAATGACAGAGGCTTGCCAATTGTCCTCGTTCACATGAAACACGCGTTTGGCGTAAATGTGACGAGCGTCGCCCTTGAGCGTGGCTTCAACCTCCCACACACGATGCAACTCGTAGCGCAAATGCTCCGGGTTCATGTGCAAGGGCTGGTGAATTTCTTTGTAGGTCAGCTTGTTGTTGGCCAGGCGGTAGCTGTTGTAGGGGATATACATCTCCTTCTTGCCCTTCAGCTTCCACTCGTAGCGGTCAGGTGCTCCGTTATACAGATCGTAGTTGTCGGTGGTGCGCAAACCATCGGCCGCTGTTCCTGGTGAGTCGTAAGCCACTTGGGGCGCGCGGCGCACACGGCGTTGACCTGCGTTGTACTGCCACGCACGGCGACCTTCTTTCACCTGGTCAAGCGTGTCATGCACCAACAGCACGTTGCCCGACACAGACACGGGGCTCTTCAGGATTTGATAGAAATAGAAGTTAATATTCTCGTCTTCACCGGTCTTGTAGAAGTCTGGCAGGTTGCGGGGGAACACCAGTGTGTCTTCAATGCGGTTGATGATGAAAGATCCATCACGTTCAACAGGCACCTGCACAAAGTCACGCTTGGCGGCACCGCCGCGGTAACGGGTCAGGTGATTCCAAATTACCTCCACACCGTTTTGTGGAATGGGGAATGGAATGGCCTGCTCAAACTTGTCCAAACCGTTGCCACCACCTGTGGTTACAGCGTTAACCGCGTTCTTCTTGGCAGCATCCAACACCTTCTGTGGATACGCCGTGGTGCGGTGTGTTTTGTAGACGTTCATCTTGTAGGTGGGGTACTTCTTGAGCATTTGGTACTGGCCTTCCGACAAGTTGGCTTTGTACTGGTCTGCGTTGGCCCCGGTGATGGTGAACAATGGCTTTTCGTTGGCAAAGGGGTCCACCAAATGCTGGCCAGGCTTGTAGCCAGCCGGCGCTTTGGTCAAACCGCCTGTGTAGGCAGGAATGGTGCCTGCGGCATTGCCAGCCTTTTCAGCACCAAATTCGGTGAGCGTGGTGCCCAGCTTGGCGGCTTCTTGGGCACTCACTGCCGCGTGCGCTGCACCGGCTGTGAACAAGCTTGCCAGAGCCAGTGCTGTGAGTTTTGTTTGCAACTTCAACATAAAAAATCCTCCAGTGTGTCTCTGTTCTTAGAATGAGTAGGAAACGCTGAGCGATACAAAATCACGATCGCGAAGCACGTCGTAATCTGCAGCGTTGGTGAATGTGGTGTAGTTGATGGCCGCTTTGGTGTTGGCATCAAACTCGAAACCAAGCCCCAGCCCCACAGACTGTCGGCCTTCGTTGAAGGCTTGGCCAGGCTCAGGAGACCATCCATCCACGTCATGCGACCAGGCGACCGATGGAATCAGATCGATGCCAGCAAACACGTCCCGGTAAGTGGCTTGAGTACGCAGGCGATAACCCCAGGAAAACTCGGTGACGAAACCATTAAAATCACGAGTTTGTGATGCGGAACCGAACACAGCGTTGCGGCCGTAGCGGATTCCACCATTGCGCACATCAGGCAAGCCGTCGACAAACACCGCCGCAACTTCACCGATGAAAACCACTTGACTGGATCCAAGAGCACGGTCAAATGTTTTAATCATGGTGCTCTGGATTTGGGTCACGTCAAAACGGTCAAAACCATTCACGATTGAATTGTTGGGGGCGTTGGCAACGCGTTGATTCAGTGCTGTGGGCACTGTCGCTCCACCCAAGGGACCAGCCAGGGCGTTTGTATTGCCATTAGTCAAACCGGCACGCAACAAATCTGTCGCGTTGATCTGAATTGGAAGATCTTGAACCATCGACGCTTCACCGGACCAAGCCCATCCACCCACGTTGGTGGCAAAGCTCACGCCGAATACTTTTTGATCTTCGGGGTAGTCAATGACATAGGCGGAGTCTGTGTTTGGACCAAAGGTAGCGTTGGGATTGGAACCTTTGCGCAAACTCGCAAGTGGAATACGCGCGTGATACTGCATGGCATATGCACCAAATTCGGTGTCGAGCGCCTCCACGTAGCTGCGCAACGCAAAGCCAAACTGTCCGCCATCGTCTGGCTGGCGATCCAAGGCCCTGGGCACGAACGGCTGCGTGCCGGCAACAGCCGGTGTGGTGAAGTTGGCGCTGTCAGTCAAGGCAGTCAAGAAGGCGAGCCGGTCACAGCCATCGGCGGCAAAATCTGACGTGGAGAAGTAGGTACCACAGCCTTCAGGAACTGTCTTTCGCCATTTCAACTGATAGAAAGCCTCCAGACTTGTTCTGTCGGTTAGACCCAGGTTTGCGTAAACCATTTCAGCAGGGGTAAAGCCCTCTTTCAGCTCTGCACCTGGGCGGCGAAAAGCAGAGACGTCCACTGTATTCAGACCAGCGATCGGGCTCAAAATAAAAGTACTCTCCCCCCAGCTGATCACCTGCTTGCCAAGACGGAAATCCAGTGGTTTATCGGCCACTGTGGTGTTCAGATAGAAAAATGCGTCGAGCAAATCAACGCCGTCAAACCGGGCATAAGGATGAAAACCGTTGTCGTCGAGCTTTTGATTGCGCGCGTTGCTGGTTGGCTCGTGCCCATGGAACACTTCGTCATTGTTCAGGGTGTGATCGTAAAACCACTTCACCCGAGAGAAGAAGCCGTAGTTGTCCTTCTTCAAATCAAAATCATGAACGCCTTTGATAATGGTCGAAAATGGATCGCCCTTATCAAAGTTCAAGTTGCCGTCATCACCGGTGTTGGATGCGCCTGTGCCCCGCAATCCTTCCGCGTTGGAATTGCCAGGGGAATAAAGCGCACGGTCGGCCCCTTGAATCCTGAAGCTCGTGCCCGCAGAAATCGTCGAATTAACACTCAGGTCAAAGTCTCCGATTTGAAAATCTTTAGCCTGCGCGGGCGCCATGGCCGCTGTGAACAAGCCCACCGCAATCATGTTGCGCACGGCAGCGTTTGTTTTTGTTTTCTTGAAAATGTGTGTATTCATGTAGCCCCCGTAATCGAGTAAGCGGGTGTACGCACCCGCACGTGTGACACTCAACGTTGATGAAGAATGTGCACAAACTCAAAGAAAAATCGAATGGTTGTTCCGGCCTGCTTGCAGGCATCAAAACACCATCACGGGGAACTAAGCGGTATTGCTGATGAGTAAGACATGTCACCTCCGGTAATGCATCTTTGTGATGCTTTTGTATACATTTTTTGCTTAGTGTAAAGCAGCTTTCAAAAAAAGAAAAACCATAATTACAGTTTTGCTTAGTTAGAGTGCCTTATCTAAAAATGTACCACCGAGGTAACATGAAATGTTGCGGGCTTTAACAAAGTTAGCAATTTAGTAGTAATTTCACTACAACGAATGCCTACGCTGCATTGCCGCAAAAGCGCGCTCAGCCTTGCTGTGGAGGAATACCCAACTGGCGACTGACCATCTCTTGGAGTCGTTTTTTGAACTCAGGCGTTTTGAACTTGACTGGCCCAGAATCTCGCAGACGGGCGTTGTGCAAAGCGCCGTAAACCACTTGAATTGCAAAGGAAAGACTGCGAAAAGGATCTGGATTCAGAGTTTTGTCAATGTGAGGTTCTAATAGTTCATAAACAGTGGAAATGAACTTAATTCCCACATCGCGCATCGGCGTTGAGTTTATAAATCCTTTGGATTCGCGAATGAAGGCCTCGGTCAAGATGGAGCTATACTCCCCCTGAAAAATACCTACAAGAAATGCCACCACCTCATCACAAATGGCCCGGCCTGGGACCCCCTCCCAATTCCGATTGTCAAACTGCTCGGCGGCTTGGGCCAACAACTCATGACAACTTTCAGCAATCAACGCATCGAAAAAGCTTTCCTTGTCTTCAAAGCGACTGTAAAAAGAGCCCACCGTGCAGTTGGCTTCCGAACAGATGTCTTTGATTGAAATTTCTTCAAGCACGCGCAAATGCAAAAGTTTACGACCTGCTTTGAGCAGATCGTGCCTCTTTTTTAGACTGCGGGCCTGCATGGCCGGGCGCACGCCCTCGGTCTTATCAACCGCTTCTTGTCTGGCTTGGGTTCTCAAGGGGACTGGACGCGCCCGCGGTGGGCGGGCGCCAATTAAGCAACAAAGACAGCGGGATTATGGCATAAACTGAACCACGGGCAAGTGAATTGTGCCTCTCAGGGTGACCAGCGGGGACGCAATATCCCGCGAACCCGTGGCTGGGTATTGGGGATGATAACCATACACCAACACACCAAATTGCTCACCTTCAGCCAATTTTTCGGCCACACCGGTGAGTTCAACATGACGCTTACCAAAACCGCGAATGGGAGTGACTTGATCATCCACCAAACGCCAGGCGCCATTGCGGTTAACACCCAAACCCACAAACAGCATGGGGTCGCAACCAGGTTCCAGGCCCAACAAGCCCACTGGAGACATGCCGGTGGCTGCCAGCAACGGCGAGCAAGCGGGGTTCATGGCCATGGCCGCTGGTGGTGCAATTTCCAGCACCCCGGTTGGAATGCCAGCAATCGTGTTGACGCCTGCGGGCAAGTCGATGGGCAAGACCGCGGGCGCAAACGGGTAACGCAACAGGCCGGCCGCCGCGCTGGTGATTGTGTTCAATGGATCACCCGGCACGAAGTCCAGCGAAATAGGCTCCAAGGTTGATGCTGTGACCATGCCCTTGGCTTGAGGTCCAAGCTTGGTCAGCACTTTTTCCTCATCAACCCAGATGGCCGCATTCTCGGAAGCCTGGCCCTGACCCACGTCATCCGAGAGACTCAAGCAAACTTTGCCCTTGTTGCTGGCCAGTGTATCAAATGCGGCGTTTTCGGAATCAGTCTTGATTTTGTTTGCCTCTGAGGGCGTAAACAATTTCTCGACCAGGAAGGCAAACTGAGCATCGCCAATGCCCAGGGCCCCGCAAGCGAAGGGACCTGCAGGCTTCTGAAACTCAATTTCATTGAAGCCATTTTGTACAGCCTGCTCAGCCAAATCCGCCAGGCCCGGCACCGTGCTTGGGCTGACCGGTAAAATGTGGCCGCTTTGATGAGTCAACAAACGCACATCGGCCCTGCGCCCTTTTGCATCCTCCAAGCTGCGATAGCATTTGAAGTTATGCCAAGCATCGTTGAAGTTGAACAGGGTGTCTCTAAAGCCCTGCGTGAATAAAATGTCAACGGGTGCAGGCTTCTTTTGCGCAAGACCAGGGGTCACTGTTTCTTGTAAAAAGGTTTGTGTGCCAGCCACTTCCGAATCACACCAATAGCTTGGGCTATGGTAGCGGAAAAACTCCAAAGCGCCTGCCGGGAACCGGTTGGCAGTTGAGCCACGCAACAGCGTTTCGCGAATCAGATTGTCTTGACCGCTGGTTCGTAGGGCCCCCGGCTCGCCCGCCCGCAGCTTGGGTGACAAAGAGCCTGACTCCCCCCCAGCAACCAGCAACAGCGCCCAACCGGATTTAACAACCCCCACGGGATTGATCTGCCCCTCCGCTGGTGCAAAATCCTTAATACCATAGGCACCGCCTGGATTGAGGCTGTAGCGCAAATCGTTCCAGGTAATATCGGGCGTCAGTGCATCCAGGCGATTGAGCGGATCTACATTGTGAATCAGCAACTGGTAACCACCGCCGTAACTACCGCCGGTTGCACCAATCACAGGATTAAATTTGCGCCCACCGGCTTTTTTGTTATTGCTGTAGCGCAACCAGTCCAAATTGGACTCGGCCCAATCCAAGATTTGAAGCAAATCCTGACCTTCAAAGTCTGGGTCCATGACTCGCACAGAACCACCACTTTCCCCAAAGCCTCGCTGGTCGATGCTGATGACCCCAGCGCCAGCCTCGATCAGTCGAGGCATGATGCCACGCGGAGTGATGGCGCGTGAGCCACCATAACCGTGTCCTTCCAACACAAGGGGGTTGCCGAGACGGCAATTGATCTGCGCTGGTTCAAACACCGTAAACGCAATATTGTGCCCGCTGGCAGATTGCAGATTCACGCTGTAAATCCCCCCGCCTTCGCGAGGTTGATTGCGGTTTTCACACGCAGGTGTAGAAAATTCGCGCACCTCACCGACAAAATCCGGGTTGGCCGCATTGGCCACAAAAGTCACTGGCGGATCGACTTCAGTCGGTGCTGTTGGGTTACTGGGAGCGCCCACGGCCCGCTGCGAATCCTCGCTTCCACACGCAGCAAGACCAAAACAGCCCCCCACCAGAGCGATCATCCAAAGTTTGCGAAAAGGCACTGCCTTCATGGTTTAGTCTCCTACCACGGTATGGGTGTTGTATCCCTTTGTTACCAGGAGGTGACAAAAAATGGATGCAGTGCTGTGTCAACTGGACGACACAGGCAGCGCAAACACGGCGTGTTTTTCTGCTGCGGAGGCAGCCTGCTCACGCGAGAGCAGGCCAACAAGCTTTGGGTTCATCCTCAAAGTTTGTAAAACACACGAAACCACTCAACAAAAGCCCTCACCCCAACTTGGATGCTCGTACTGGGCCTGAATCCAGTGGCATCAATCAACATGCTGCTGTCTGCACAACTTTGGCTTTTTTCTAGGATTGGCCCGGTGATGTACTCCTTGACAGCGGCTTTTTCAAGCGCCTGCTCCAATGCAGCAATCAGCTCTTCGATGGAGACTGGCAGACTGTTACCCACATTTAAGATACGCCAGGGTGCATTGCTGCTGGCCTGGTCTGGTAACTCGACCAACCAGCTAGGATTGGGTTCAGCAGGGGTGTCGCTTGCCCGCAAAATCGCTTCAACCAAATCGCTGATGAAGGTGTAATCGCGGGTATTTCGACCATCGTTGTAGATCTGGATGGGTTTGCCTTCAAGAATTCGCTTGGTGAAAGCGAACAGGGCTGAGTCAGGCCGCCCCCAAGGACCATACACCGAGAAGAAACGCAAGCCCGTGGTAGGCAACCTGAACAAATGACTGTAAGAATGTGCCATGAGCTCACAAGCGCGCTGTGTGGCCGCATCCAGACGCTGCGGATGGTTGGCACTGTCCCGCTCGCTCATAGGCTTTTGGAAACCTGCCCCATAGACCGCATGACTGCTTGCATAGGTCAGATGATGAATTTTGAAATGCCTGCACGCTTCGAGCAGAGACACAAAACTATTGATGTTGTTTTGCACACATTCCACAGGTTTGTCTTGGGACAAAAACTTGTCGGTTTGGCCAGCCAAGTGAATAACACGCTGCACCTTGTAAGTTTCTAGGCACTCATGCAATGCCCGGCCATCGCATAAGTCGGCCCGCACACTGTGATATTTCGACCCGGTTGCCTTGGCGATCTCTTCAAGCATGGCAAGGCGCTCACGCTTCAAGCGGGTGTCATAGTGGCTATTGAGTGAGTCAAAGCCAATGACCTTGTCGCCCCGCTCCAACAAAGCCTTGGCTGTATGGAAACCGATGAAACCCGCATGGCCGGTCACCAGGACAGTCTGCTTTTGCCTCGCCTGCTTGATGCGCAGAGGACCGATGGATTCCAGTTCGGCAAGCTCTTTTGTTTGGTTGGCCGCCACCTCAGATTGGGCTGCTGGGTCTGGATTTAGTTTTTCCGGGCCGGGAACGGCCTCCATTCGAATCGCCATAGTGAGCGCATGCCGTTGGACAGTCTGTTAGGCTCCCTTGAAACCAGCAAAAAGTCAATCCGCCGGGATCACACCGCGCACCCGAAGCGCGTTCAAAAGATTCTGCAAACAATCCTGTAGTGACATTTGATGGGTACGCAACACAATCTCGGCATTTGAAGGGGACTCGTAGGGGGAATCCAGGCCTGTGAAATGCTTAATTTCTCCACCCCTGGCACGCTTGTACAAGCCTTTCGGATCGCGCCCCTCACACACTTCCAAAGGAGCGTCAACATGCACCTCCAAGAAAGGAGCTGAGCGTACACACCTTCGAGCCGACAATCGATCACTTTCGAAAGGAGAGATCATGGCAACGATCACAACAAGACCCGCGTCCACCATCAAACTGGCGACTTGTGCAGCTCGCAAAACACTGTTCGCACGATCATCTCTAGAAAACCCCAAATCAGCATTCAAGCCCGTGCGCAGCGAGTCGCCATCCAAGAGCATGGTGTGAACGCCATGCAAAATCAACATCTCTTCTAACGCGCGGGCGATGGTGCTTTTGCCTGCCCCACTAAGCCCTGTCAGCCAAACCACTGCAGCCCCATGCCCTTTGATGGTGTGACGGTCCTTGATCATGATGGGACTTAACATACACATGCCTCGGCCTTGTTGAGCGCTGCCGACGAAGCATCTAAACTCAGCAGTGCGGGGTGCTGCGCCTCCTCCATCGACATGACGGCAGCTTGAGTACAATTTGGAATCACCGCACAATCGAAAAACTCTCGCGCAGCACCCTCAAATACGATGGCTTGCATCACATTGCCAGTGGGCAGGTGAACCGCAGTCAGCTGACAGCGATCGCTTTGCCCCAAGGCTCCCAAACGTTCATGCAAAGGAAAACCCGGGATGCGACTTTCTCGGCGAGGCTTGCTGATCCCAAACACCGCATACTCCCCAACAAAGCTCAACCCCCTGGCATACCCACCAACAAACGCGATGCAATCGTACCGACCTGAGGAGCGGTCAATGCGCCCCAATTCGCCAGCCCCGCTATTTAATACATACAACTCGCCGTTGTGAATCCTTGGGCTATGGGGCTGTACCAGCCCACCACAGACCAACTCTTGCGTTTGGGCACACCACACCGCCCCAGCGTTAAAAGGCTGTTTGCGCCAACCAGCTGGATCATCGGATTGCGCGAAAAAAGTAACATAGCGCAAAGCCCCGTTCTCCATGCAAAGCCCGTTGAGATGGCAGCGGTCTTCAGGCGTGAATCCAGAAATGAAACTGGGATGCCAAACCATTCTCGCGCTGTGCGAAGCGCTCAGCGTGACCACGCAACTGTATTTCGCCGACACCAAATGAACCTTCCCTTGCGCATCAAAGGCGAGCTCGTGGGCATCCAAATTGCCAGTAAAATACAAGCTCCTGGGGGCATAACACCGTTGATATTTGACACTCTCGATACCAGGCAAGGCAAGCAAGTCGTGGTACAGACGCACATCGGTCTGACACGCAACCGCAAGGTGATTTTGCCAAAGGGCGATGCCCATGCACAGTGGAAACTTAACCACTTGGAAGTTGACCAAGCTGCCATCCGGGGGAACACTGATGACATGCAGATCTCCCATGCTTCGAGTACCCAACAACAAACTAAACCCGAGGTTTTTTTGTAGCTCAAGCCACTCTGGGTTGCAATACACCTGCGTGTGCGCGGATGGTCCGGGTTGCACCTCGTTTGTTTGAATCATCCTCCCCTCCAATCGATGCAAGCATCATTTGAAAAGAGCTTAATTCAATCATCCGCGCTCAAAATCACCCGTGACGGTTAACCCGTCTTGATCCAGCTTGCACGAATCGACTTGCCAGCGGCCAAAGCCTTCACCTGATTGCCCTCTGCATACAACTCAATGCCTTCATTGGCCACAGAAACGACCTTCGCCTGACCTGCATTTACAATCACAGTTGCCGTTGCATAGCTGCCATCCATGGCGCTGGTGCTGACGGTGTAATGCCCATCCGAAGGCGCTGCAAACAGAAACGCCGGCGCCCCAACCCCTGCATACACTTGAGCACTGCCGGTATTCACGGTCTCTGCCTGCACATTGCGGGCCGTTGCCGTGTTGGCGCGGAGATTGTTCACCTCCAGCTCCATGATCCTTGCCATTTCAACTTCGAGACGCTCTGTGTATAAGGCTTTCGCTCGCAATCTCTCTGCACTGAGATTACTTACTTTGAGTTCCACTGACTGCACGGTGAGCACCGCACCATCTGCTGACTCTGAGAAATGTCGTTTCCAGCGGGCATCCTGCTCTGCATTGTGTTGGGCATGCAACTGAAGAGTTTTATCCACCTCTTGAATGACCTCTTCAAGACGGGTGATTGAGGCTTGGTTGGATTGAATGGCCAAAGCGTGTTCAGCAATTTTTGAAATATTCAGATCAATGGCTGATTGCAAGCCATCCATGCGTTTGTCCGCCCCCGACTTCCAGGCTTCCAGGGTTTCCAGTCGTTTGTCGTGAGCGAGCACCTTGCCATCAAGCTCGGTGAGCCGTTTGTCGTGTTCAATCACATCCTTTTCCAACGATTTGAACTGCATGCTCAACTTGCCAACACCCATGGCCGCCATTGCACCCAAAGCGCTGTAGTCGACCGACATCAGTCCGTCTGGGCGTATTGCCACAACCTCAGGAAACAGTTGCTGAACCTCCTGTGCGATGACCCCAATGCGTCGTCCCAAACCAGGATTATCAATGTACTGGTAGCTGTAGGTTTTCAATTGTTCAAGGCGATTTAAAACGGATGTGTCATCTTGCACTTGCAAGTTGGTTTTCAAACGCCTGTCCGAGCTTGTGTTAAAAGCAGTGGCCTGAACATAGCCACTCACTTGAGTGTCACCATTGCCCGCAATCCTGAACACTGGCGTGTAGTTGCCATTGCTTTCCATGCGCCCAATTTGGAGCTCGTCTGCGGCAACCCCCAGAAAGGATTCGCTGTTGTCACCAATGGCGATTCTCAGCAGTGCTTGGTCTGAAGCAGGATTGGTGCGATAAATACCGACTGTGTCTGTGGATTCGTGGGCCACGCCAAAACGCATCAACTGCCCCGTGGTGACCTCTGTACCCGCAGAAGCATAAATTCGCCCCGATGCATGCAATGTACCGGCCACGTCGAATTTGTATTGCGGGTCAAAGGTGCCCACACCCACATTGCCAGAGGGCATGAGGGCGATGTGGTCATCCGCATCGTTGCCAACACCCAAGGTTAGTGAGGTGGCCTCCCCAGTGCGGGCATGGTAGCGCATGTAGGCCTGATCGCCCCCACCACCACCCGGATCGTTCCTGCCAATGTATATCATTTGATCGGTTGCAGTGCCCCCCAGCCGTATCCAGTTGCCCGAGGGATTGACACTGAAATGCTCCGCGCCGTTGTAGGAACCCTCCCGAATACTGAAGTAGTTGCCACCGGCAGGAACAAAGGCGGTGAGATTGCCGTTGTTGATTCCAAACCCGTAGTCGTCTGCACCACTGCCATTGCCCCAAAGCAAGACTTTGTTGCCCAGTGAGTTGCTGAAGTGGAGGCTGTTGGTAAGATTGACCACACCTGTGGACGAGATACTCAATCGGGGTGTACCGAATCCACTGGATGTGGTACCCGCCCCGCTGCTAAACACAAAATCACCAGCGTCAGTACCGGCAGCTATGCCCGCCGTCCAGTTAACACCACCCGAGGAAAAGGGTTTGTAAAATTCGATCTTCGGACCATCCGAGTTGCCCACTGCCGTTTGAACAAATCGAGCGGCCACCCCCCACGCCTGCGCACCGTTGGTATACGCATTAAGCGCTGGGCGATCACCCTCACCTCTCACACTGGCGGTACCTGAAACCTGCAGCTTATTGCCGCTGCCGTCGTCGCCAGTGGCACCAATGACGGTTGTGTCGATGGTACGGCCCAGAACTAAAGTGTTTGACGTTGAAAC
>DASUEF010000093.1:0-5847 GCA_036275215.1 Limnobacter sp.
GAGGTGGGTGGCCAGTACAGAAGGTCGATGTAGTAAGAGGGCTTATTAATTTGGTTGATACAAGTCCCTTCCCAACACAGTCGGCCGCTCTTTCACAGACCGGTAAGTGGGCCGCCCAATGCCCCGCCATTCATGGGCCAAGTGCGCCACGGTGCGTTGCCAGGGGTTGGGCGGTGTAAGAATAATGGGGAAGTTGTGGCAACCGGGGATATGGCTCAAAGGCACCCCGCGCGCCACCTGGGTGAGCCAGTCCACCGCATGGTCAAACACGTTGTTGCACACATCGTCGTCCAGGTTGTTGCCCACAAATGCACCCACCAGGAACCAGCGGCAATCGCTGCGGGTCTCTTTGTTGCAAACCCAGCTGCCACCTCGCATCCAAAACGCATCTTTGCCCAGGGATTTGTAGGCAATCACCTCGCCGGTGCTTGCATCGGCCAGGCCGATCATGGCTCGTGGATCTTTGAATCCGAGAATCATCAATCGGTCTGACAATGGGGTGGGGTCCACATTGGCCCCAAACATTTCCATGCCCAGGTATTGGCCATCGGGGGATTTGGAAAAGTCGAGGTCTCCGCCTTCAAAGTCTGGGATACGGTAGACCTCCCAAAGCAGTTTGAGTGGCAGGTAGAGCACAGCGGCAACCAACAAGCGCCTGCGCCACTTGCGCCAGCGGCTCACAGCACCACCTCCACTTCAATGCGAGTGGGGTGGAGTTTGAGGTCAGAAAAAATCAGCAAATCGCCTCCGTAACCTGTGATGTGCCGGTGATATTTAAAGTCTTGGTTGGTGGCTGGTTTTAACCAACCGGCGTCGGGGTGCCAAGCGGGTGGTGCCCCAACACCAATGTAGTTCACCATGGCCGCCGCCACGGGGTTGATGCCGATGCCGCCGTACCCCCAATGGCCCAGGTATTGGTCGCCCACAAAGTCAAAGGTGTCGCGCGCATACAGCAGCACCCCGTCCACACGCGCCATGCAGCTGCGACTGCTCAACGGACCAAGCTGAATGCGGGCAGGCATGGCATACAGCGTGAAATTGCCCAAAGACCCATACAAATCATCCAGGCGTCCAATTGAATAACCAACCGTTTCGAGTTGAAACTGAAAGGCACAATGCTGCTCAGCCAGGCGCGGGTAAACATCGGAAGGGGAAAAATATTGCTTTTTCAACCACTGAGAGTTGCTCCGGATGCATTCAGTCAAATTATCCGAGAGTTCCTTCTTGGCCAATGGCGTTTGTAACTTGGCAATTAAATTGCGGGTGGCCTTGTTCACTTGATCAAACCGCTCCAGCCAAGCCCAGGTGATGGCTTGTGTGTCAATGTATTCTGAGGGCATGTCGCTGTAGTCTGGGTCACGCCTTTTTCTCTTTTTTCAACAATTCCCGCCCCGGCAAGGAGAACCACTTCTCCATCAAGGCTGCAGACACAGGCCAATTCAAGCCATGGCTCATCACCCTGGGAATGTCGCGCACCGAAAACTCCCCCGCTGCGCCACCTTGCAGCGACATTTTTGGGGGCTTGTCCACACTGCTTTTCTACAAGTGCCGGGAGGGAGCAACCGCCGCATGGCGCATCAAATGGGTGGGGGCATGGTTGGGCATGAGGCGGGCTTGTTGTGTTTACAATTTGCCATGGTAGGGCAAGCCAACCGAGCTCATCAATTTGCATCGATTTTTATCGCCAACAAGGGTGATATACCTTGGGTCTGCTCCAAGCCAAACACCTCACCTGTGCCGGTATGTTGTTAACGTAAAGCGCTGTCAGCAATCCATGGGGTTCCAAGGTCATTATGCGTGCCGATATTTTTTTAAAACTTCCCGCCATTAGCGGTGAATCAATTGATCAACAACATCCGGGCGAAATTGAAATCCAGATGGTGGAGTGGACCATGAACTTGCCTGCCAACACCTCGGGCCGTGGGGGCGTGGGACGGGTGGAGGTGGGTGAATTGATATTGCGCAAACAAGTGGATTCGTCCACGCCGGTGCTGCATGCCTATTGTTGCAGTGGCGCTGCCATGCCAGAGGCGGTGTTGGTAAAACGAAAATCGGGCACCGTGCCACTGGAGTATTACAAGCTGACGATGAAAGAAGTGCTGGTCTCGCATGTGCATTACAGCATGGGGAGTCCAAGGATGCCGACCATGAAAAATTTCACCTGCGTTTTGCGGAGTACATGGAAGAGTACACACCGCAAAATGCCGATGGCACGGGTGGCGCCGCCGTTCGCCAGGGGTTCAACGTGCTGAAAAATATCAGGCTTTGATAACCAGGAATTCCTGCGCCCACGCCTTGAAGAACTGGCGCAGGCCTTCGACGAACGTTTCACCACAGGCCTGCCTTTGCCAAACCTGTATCTTAGCCAAGCAAATATTTGACGCTGTGCGTGCAGAGTATGCGCCTCAAAATGAAAATGCCTCCAAGTGAAAGCGATTTGTGATGCAGCGCGTGGCTGCAGAATACAACAGCACCTTGGTGTTGCTTGGTGTGTTCAATGTGGTCCCATTGCCTCAAATTCAAGAAAGCTTGCACCTTCGTAATAAACGGTCATGGCCTCTTTGTTGATTGAGATCACCCAGAATATATTCGAGCTTCCTTCCGCATGGCTACACACTGCTTCTGCAGTGGTCAATGTGGGTGAATCCAGCTTCGTATTTTCTGTGGTGAACTGTTGATTCGGCGCTATGGTTGCGTTAAGTTGCTTGATCACTTCAGTGTTGGTTTGCGTTGTTGGTTTCAAACCCAAGGTGCCTTCACAGTCGGTGAACAAATCCAAGCCTGACTGAGGAGTATCCAGATCAAGCACTTGACCTATGCGTGGCAAGAGTACCTCGTCGAGTATGGGTTCACATCCAAACGCGCAATAATAAGACTTGAACTGCCATTGCTTGGCAAATTCAATTGGCTCTGAGGGTGAGGTTTGTTTGGGTGTGCATGCGTTTAGTGCGAGCAACCCGAGCAAGCAAATAAGGTGGGGCTGACAATTAAACATGGAAGCTGGCAACTCGCCTAGTGTAGCTAGAAAGGGATTCATGTGAATATTGTTTGAGCCGACGAAATTCGTGCTTGCGTTTAGCCCAAAACGGGTTGTTGAATTTTACGTACTCAACGCCCGTAGATGATTGTGAACCTATCCAACGGTTTTGATCTACAACGATTCCAATGTGATTTACATAACTGCCAGTGGCTGGAAATATTACGAGATCGCCTGGCATCGGAGTTTCTACGCGCTCGAAAAGGCCGCTTTTAATAAATCCGGCAACATCTGTTTGAAAGTAAGTCCTTTTATGGGGAAATAGACTCCCGAATACATAGGCCACGAAGCCTGAGCAATCAAATCCATCCAGCGTCTTTCCACCCCATCGGTATTTTTTATCATCCACGATTTTGTAGACCCGTTGTGCTTCAAAAACTATCCCCTGGCCACTGTGTTTTAAATTTTGATCATGCACGATAAAACCTCAGGTCAATTTGAATTTTTTGAATTTAAATCCATGAGCGTCACTAGTCAATCGGACGCTCGGTTGAGTAATCGCAATCGTCGACATAGTTTGTGCTAGGCGGGCATCAACAATTTGCCTCCAAAGTGGATCACCAGAGCGATTGGGTTGAAAGTATAGGATCGCAGTCGAGTCATCCAAAGATCAGTCTGTTAGCAGGGTCCCATTCGCCAAGTCCGGATCAATGTTACATGGAACGCCATGCAAGGCACGCTGCCCATTGGTCGGTGGACGAACCGGCAAATGAAAAGCTTGTTCATCGCATCGGTTGCTTGTACAGGCCAACTCGGCATCGCGAATCACAACAGCACGGACACATTTTTGCGCAGTGTCGCCAACTTTGGCATCAAGAAATAAGGTGTTTGGTTGGATGCCTTCATATAAAACCACGCGAGAGCCGATGCGCTGCTCGTCTTCTCACAGCCAAAGTTGCATCTTTACTTTGCGTGCCTCCTGTAAAATGCGAAGGGTTGTATGTCACTTGAGCAGCACCATGAAACTCAACGCCGATCTGTCCCTGCGCGCCGTCGTCAACAGCAACCACGTGGACTGGGTGGCCTCCCCAGCCCCCGGTGTTTGGCGCAAACCGCTGGAGCGCGATGGCGATGAAGTGGCTCGCCTCACCTCGATTGTGCGTTACGACCCCGGTTGTGCGTTTCCAGAACACGAGCACGGCGGTGGCGAAGAATTCTTTGTGCTCGAGGGCACCTTTGAAGACGAGTTTGGCGCCTACCCGGCGGGCACGTTTGTAAAAAACCCCGTGGGCACCCGGCATTCACCCAGGTCCACCGAGGGCTGCATCATCCTGGTCAAACTGCGGCACATGCACCCGGCGGACCAAACCGCTGTGGTGATCAACACTAACACTGCGCAATGGCATCAGGGCCTGGTGCCCGGCTTGAAAGTGATGCCGCTTGACAGCTTCCAGACGCGCCACACCGCGCTGGTGCAATGGGCGCCGGGCACCTACTTCAACATGCACCGCCACATGGGCGGTGAAGAAATCTTTGTGCTGAGCGGTGTGTTCTCCGACGAGCATGGCGACTACCCCGCTGGCACCTGGATACGCAGCCCGCATGCCAGTGTGCACACCCCATTCAGCAAACCCGGGTGTACCATTCTTGTGCGCACAGGCCATTTGTAAAATTGGCACGGTTTGTGTCAATTCCATGACGTGTCACCTAGGGTGAATCCACCAATCCCTTTTGGCATGTATCCAGTATCAAGGCCGTTGATCCAAGGTGCATGCCATGCGTTATACCCCTGTTGCCGTTGTTCCGCTTTTTACAGCCATGTTGCTTGCTTGCAATGGCAGTGGGGGTGATGCAAGTGCAGATGGTCGAGTGGAGGGACAAGAGAGCACGCCGAGTATTCAAGCCGGTGCTGATCAGCAGGCCCTTGAGCGCAGCACCATTGAGCTGCGCGCCTTGGTGCAAAATGCAGAGCAGGATGCCGTGGTGGCCTACGCTTGGTTTCCAGCCAGCGAAGACACCGTGTACTTTGGCCCGGCAGGCCGCTCGGATGAGTCCACCCTGCGTTTGCCCTTGCCTCAGGTGACTCAAGACACGCCAGTGAACTTTGTGGTGCAGGCAGAGCTTGCCAGTGGTGCGGTCCTGCAAGATCAAGTTCAAATCACCATCCAAAACACCTTCAACAACGCCCTGCCCACGGTGGTGCTGCAAACCCAGGCGGTGCAGCAAGACTTGCGTTTGCGTGTCAATGCCTGCACCTCCACCGACAGCGATGGCAACATCGCCAGTTACCAGTGGCGCAACGAAACTTTGAACCTCCAATACGAGGAAACAAGCTGCAATTTGAATGTGCAGTTGCCCAACTCCCCGGTCGCGCAAACTTACATCCTGCGGGCCATGGCCATCGACAACCAGCAGGGTTTGGGCTTCAAGCTGTTTGAGGTGAGCACGCCTGCACGGGCCAACAACGCCTTGCCCGTCATCCAAAACGCCACTGCCCTTCCAGAACCCGTGCGCCCGGGCGAAACACTCATGTTGCAAGCAAACGCCAGCGATGCCGACGGCGACACCCTGTTTTACCAATGGACCCAAATCGCGGGTGCGGCTGTGGCGATTCAAAATGCCGACAAAGCCCAGGCCTCGGTGGTGGTGCCTGCCGAACTGGCCGATCAAACCCTGCAATTCCGGGTGCAGGTGCGCGACACGCCCGCCAGCAACCCACAAGCCCCAGCGCGTGAAGTGGGTGCAGCCGTGCGTCGCACAGGCCAAAGCAGCCCAAGCCTGTTGGATTGTTTGCAAAACCCCACCCGCGAGGGCTGCCTTCTGTCTGGTTTGTTGACTGCGCCACCGCTGGCTGTGCAGCAACCCGCCGG
>DASUEF010000094.1:0-1422 GCA_036275215.1 Limnobacter sp.
TTGTTGGTGATTTCCCATTCGATCTTGCCAGTCTTGGGGTTCATCGCACGCAGGGCGCCGATGTAGTCAAAGCCAGGCAATGTCTTGATGGTGAAACCAGCGCCCAGGTAAGCAGCACCTTTCTTGTAAGTGATTGGCTCGTTCCAGATTTCCATGCCCCACTCGTTGGCAGGAACATAGAACAGACCTGTGTCAGGGCTGTAAGCCATGGGTTGCTGGTTCTTGCCACCCAGGAAAGATGGAGCAGAGAACACCACCTCACCCTTCTTGCCATCTTTGGCTGTGGGGTCGCCAGGGCGGTTGGCTGGATCAAAAATCGGACGACCTGTCTTCATGTCGATGCCCTTGGCCCATGTGATCTTCTTCACGAATGGGAAGGCGTTTTCCAGCTTGCCGGTTGCAGCGTCATTGACGTACATGAAGCCGTTGCGGTCAGCCTTGGCGCCAACACGCTTGCCATTCATGTCGAAGGTCACGAATTCGTTCACACCGTCGTAGTCCCAACCGTCGTTCGGTGTGGACTGGTAGTGCCACTTGATCTGTCCAGTTTTTACGTCAATCGCAACAGTGGCTGTAGAGAACAGGTTGTCGCCGGGACGCAGGTGGCTGTTCCAGGGAGCTGGGTTACCAGTACCGAAGTAGGCCAAGCCGGTCTTGCTGTCGTATGTACCGCCCAACCAAGTCGCGGCACCACCGGTTTTCCACATGTCGCCTTTCCAGGTGGCATTGGTTGTACCGGAAATACCATTCTCGATGGCCTTGCCGTCTTTGTCGTACTTGTAGCCCATATGGCCTTCAACGGTGGGGCGCATCCACACCAGTTGACCAGTCTTGGCATCGCGAGCTTCCACGCGACCAACCACACCAAACTCACCGCCTGACACACCGGTCAGCACCAAGCCGTTGGCAATGATGGGGGCGGCTGTGTTGGAGTAGCCTGCAGCGTAATCATCAATCTTGTCTTTCCAAACCACTTTGCCGCTTTCCTGATCCAGAGCGATCAGCTGGGCGTCCAGGGTCGAGAAAATAACCAGGTTGTCATACAGTGCAGCACCGCGGTTCACCACGTCGCAGCAAGGCATGATGCCTTCGGGCAGACGGTGCTCGTATTTCCACAGTTTTTCACCGGTCTGAGCATCCAGCGCATAAATGCGTGAATACGAACCTG
Source organism: Limnobacter sp. (assembly GCA_036275215.1). Taxonomy (GTDB): domain Bacteria; phylum Pseudomonadota; class Gammaproteobacteria; order Burkholderiales; family Burkholderiaceae_B; genus Limnobacter. The sequence goes on from DASUEF010000094.1 coordinate 1,169, forward strand.
TCACAAACATCTTGCCGTTGTGAATCAACGGCTGGCTTTCCTGGCCTCGCTGCTTTTCACCACCGAACGAGAAGGACCAAGCTGGAACCAGCTTGCCAACGTTCGATACGTTAATGTCTTTCAATGGGCTGTAACGCTGACCCTCTGTACCAATACCCCAGGACAACACATCGCCTGTGGATTTGGCATCGTTTTGAATCATTGCGTCTGTCACAGCGGCGGAAGCCACTGCAGGAACCGCCAGTGCTGTTGCT
>DASUEF010000095.1:0-8582 GCA_036275215.1 Limnobacter sp.
GTGCCGGCGCGAATTTCAAGCATGACGTTGCGGTGGTCGTTGGGGTCTTTGGGCAGCAGCAGGCGTTGAAGCTCTGCTTCCAGCCCGGTCAGTTTGCCCTCGTTGCTGGCAATTTCCTCTCGGGCCATGTCGCGCATGTCGGGGTCTTGCAGCCATTCTTGCGCGGTTTTTAAGTCGGCTTCTAGGCTGAGGTATTCAGCATATCGTTCAGTGGCGGGCAACAGCTCTGAGCGCTCGCGCGTGACATTTTTAAACAGCACCATGTCTTGGGCTGCTTCCTGGGAGGACAAAAACTGATCCAGGTCGGCCAGGCGCTGTGTGAGGCGCTCCAGCCGTGACCGCATGCTGTCTTTCATCTATTGATCGTTTTTGATGTTAAAAAGTTGGGGTAGCCACTTGAGCAGGGCTTCACGCTCGGCAGGAGTGGCCTGGTGAAGGGCTTGCATGGGGCCGTGCATGAATTTTGCGCTCATGCGATGCGCCATCAGTTGAAGCACTTCATCGGGTGGGGTGCCTTTGGCCAACTGCTTGCGGGCGTGTTCTAGCTCCAGTTGGGCGATGTCGTCCGCCCGTTGGTGGATGTGTTGAATGGTGGGGACCAAGGAGCGTTCACTCATCCAGCGCATGAAGCCTTGGACCTGCAGTTCGATGATGGCTTCGGCTTGTTCCACAGCTGCGGCTCGTTGTTCCCGGCCCTCTTGCACAATTTGGCTTAGGTCGTCGACGGTGTACAAAAACACATCGTCGAGTTTTGCCACTTGCGCCTCGATGTCGCGGGGCACGGCCAGGTCGAGCATGAACATGGGTTCGTGTTTGCGTTTTTTGGTGGCAGCCTCCACCATGCCCAAGCCAATGATGGGCAGGGTGCTGGCTGTGCAAGAGATCACAATGTCAGACTTGGCCAATTGCTCTGGCACCTGCGCCAAACCAATCACATGTGCTTTGTGGGCTTGTGCAAGCTGGTGAGCACGCTCTGCGCTGCGGTTGGCGATGGTGATGCTTTTCGGATTTTGTGCGGCAAAGTGTGTGGCGCACAGTTGAATCATTTCGCCCGCGCCGATGAACAGCACATGCCGTTTGCTTAAATCCCCGAAAATGCGGCTGGCCAATTTGACCGCTGCTGAAGCCATGGACACAGAGTGTGCGCCAATCTCGGTGTGTGAGCGCACCTCTTTGGCAACCGAAAAGGTGCGCTGAAAGAGTTGATGCAGCATTTGCCCAAGTGTACCGGCCTCTTCGGCGGTGCGGGCTGCTTGCTTCATTTGGCCCAAAATTTGGGCTTCCCCAAGCACCATGGAGTCCAGCCCGCTGGCCACGCGAAAGGCGTGGCGAACCACTTCTTGTTGCGGCAGCTTGTAAAGGTGGGGGTGCAGCTCTTGAGGGTTGATGTTGCGGTCTTTGGCCAACCAATCGAGCAAGGCGGCCTCCATGGTGTGCACATCGTCGGCTGCGCAGTACACTTCGGTGCGGTTGCAGGTGGAAAGTATGGCGGCTTCTGGCGCTTTAACGCGTTGAGCCAGGGTGCGCAGGGCCTCCTGCACTTGCTCGGCGGGAAACGCCAAGCGCTCGCGCAGGGCGAGCGGTGCGGATTGGTAATTCAGGCCGACTGCGAAAAGCTCCATGGTACTCACTGGGCAGGAAACTCTTCATTATAACCCGCGCTGCTTTAAAACCAGCTTATTCGCTTTGGGCAAGTTGTTGTTTGATTTTTGCAAAATCGCTGGTGCGACCTTCTTGGTCAACTTGCTCGAGCTTGTAGCCAAACCCATACACAGGGGTAAGCCGGAAGCCTTGTTCGGGCCGCAAGGCCAGCTTGGAGCGGACGCGGGAGATGTGAGTGTCCATGGTGCGGGAGGGTAGATCGGTGTCCCGGCCCCACACAGACTCTTGAATGTGCGAGCGCGACAGGGGTTTGCCCAGGTTGCGGAAGAGCAACAAGGCCAGGTCGAATTCTTTTTGGGTCATGACCACACGCTTGGTGTGCCGCACGATGGTGGAAAATTTTGGATGAAATTCTAGCCCTGCGATCTCGAACACCTCCGGGGCGGTGAGTTCGGGGTAAGCACGACGTAACAGTGCGTTGACGCGGGCAACCAGTTCACCTCGACGGATGGGTTTGATCATGTAGTCGTCGGCACCAGCGTTGAGCGCTTCAACAATGTTCTCTTCATCGGTTTTGGAAGTGATGAACAGCACGGGCACTTTGATGTGGAGCGTGTCGCGGATCCAGTGCATGACCTTGGGCCCCGAACTGTCGGGCAGGACCCAGTCCAGAAGAACGAGGTCAAAGCTATCTCGATAGAGCGCTGTCTGAAAGCTCTTGAAAGTCGAAAAGCAGTGGCATTTGTGTTGGACTGATTCAAGTACCCAGCGCAGCATTTCACTTTGGGTGAGATCGTCTTCCAGTATGGCAATTCTCATGGCGGGGGCTCCTGCCGGTTTTTGTTACCACAATGTTAATTGTTTGTTCACAGTTTAATCGATGGAACAGGGACCAAAACCGCACACAGATTTTTTGTTAAATGAATTGCCAATGTAATTTATCAATCGCAACAGATCAAGTCTGTTGTTCTTCCTGCATGGCATGTACCGCATGAGCACCTGCAAAGATCACGGCCACGATGCGCAGGGCTTTTTGGTAAATGGCGTCGCGCTGGTCTGGACGCTCTACATATTCCACGGCCATGAAGAGCATGTTTTGCGCCAATACCTCGAGCACTTCGATCATTTCGTGTGAGGGAAGTCCCGGCAGAAGGCTGGAAATGCGGGGGTCGCTGCAGATGTCCAGACTGATGGTGCGAATGGTCTTTTTTAAACCTTCTCGCATGCGCTCCAGGGCCCCAAATGCTTCTGAGGCGCCCACCACAATTGGCTTGGGGTTTTCTACGGCCCAATCAAAGAAACGTTTGAGCAACATGGGGCGGATGTCCAGGTCTGCTTCTTTGGCGGTGCGCAGGCGGACTTCAGTGAAGGCGTCGATGACGGCTTTTTCAACTTCTAAGATCACCGCAGTGCCCAAGTCGGCCAAGTCTTCAAAATGGCGATAAAACGCAGGTGCAGACAAGCCTGCCTCGCGGGTGATCTCGCGAATGCCTAGGCTAGAAAAGCTGCGCTTGTGATAGCTCAGGTTGAGGGCGGCATCAATTAGCCTTTGGCGCCCATGGACTGCGGTGTTGGAAGTGCTCATAGCCGGAGGATTATATCGAAAAGCCGTTGTTTCTGCGCAAAAACATGGGTTTAGAACGATTCATCGAATGGAAAACAACAGGGGTTGACGTCAATGTTTACAATCGTTAACATGCCTTTCAAATCACACGCAAAACACACAACGGGAGACCTTCAATGTTGCACTACCTCAAATTTGCGTCTTTTCCATTCTTGGCCTTGGTGACCATGCACGGCATGATGCAAGGTGGCAATTGGATGTATTTCGGCATTGTGTTGCTGGTGGCTGTGGTGGCTTTGGGCGATGTGTTGTTGCCCGATGATCGAAGCGAACCGCGCATGGAGGGTGAGTTTTTTCTCAACCTGATGTTGTGGTTGACCCTGCCCATTCTGTTTTGGGTGAGTTTGTGCTTTTCTTGGGCGGTGGCATCGACGGATGTGCTGGGGCTGGACAGCTTCATGAAGGATGTTTTTGGTTATGACCGCCTGCAGATCCAGGCAGACACGGCTTGGTACCAATGGTTTGTTGGTGCGGTGGGGGGTGCGTTCTTGTTTGGTGCAGGCGGCACCAACGTGGGTCATGAGTTGACGCACCGCACCTACAGCAAGCGCGACATGATTTTGGGACGCTGGATGCTGGCCTTTACAGCCGACGCATCGTTTGCCATTGAGCATGTGTACGGCCACCACAAAAACCTGGGTACACCGGTGGATCCTGCCACGGCGCAGCGGGGCGAGAATGTTTATGGCTTTATTTTGAAGAGCTGGGTCGGTGGTTACAAGTCTGCATGGCGCTTGGAAAAACAGCGTTTGGAGAAGTTTGGTCAGTCGGTTTGGAATCCGCTCCACAGCCGAATGATGCGCGGCAACTTGATGAGTTTGTCGTTGTATGCGGGGGCGTTTTACATCGGTGGTTGGGCTGCGCTTGCTTTGTTCTGGGTGATGTCAGCCGGTGGAAAAACCCTGCTTGAAATTGTGAACTACATGGAGCACTACGGGATTGTGCGCCGACCCGAAGACAAGGTGGAGCCACGCCACAGTTGGAACACCAATGCGTCTGTTTCCACCGCGCTGTTGTTTGCGCTCACACGCCACAGCCATCACCACGCGGAAGCAGACCAGGAGTACTGGAACCTGCGCAGCTACCGCCACGCCCCCATGTTGCCCACGGGCTACTTGGGCACGATTTTGCTGGCTTTGGTGCCGCCATTGTACAAGCGGGTGATGACGCCGCTGCTGAACCACTGGGATGAGCACTTTGCCACGCCGGAAGAAAAGAAACTGGCAATCGATGCAAGTTTGAAAAGCGGTATGAAGGGCTTGAAAAGTGCGCAGATTGGTGAGCAATTGAAGACCCAACGTTTGAACAAGGCCGCCGCCTGATTGGCGTGAACCTTAGAGGAGAGCACACATGAAATTGCTTGAATGGTTGGGTTTACAAGGCGGAGCAGCGGGCAGCAACAAAAAGCCCCGTGATACCCACCGAGTGCAGGTTGCACCAGGTGGTCAGAGTTTTGAGGTGGAAAAGGGCCGCAAGGTGATTTTGAACTCCGCGCTGTCTGCGGGCTTGGGGTTTCCCCACAATTGCCGCGTGGGCAGTTGTACCCAGTGCAAGTGCAAATTAAAAAGCGGCAAGGTTCGGGAACTGACGGACAGCAGTTATGTGTTGAGTGCTGAGGATCTGAAAGCAGGGATGATTCTAGCCTGCCAGTCGATTCCAGAGACCGATCTGGAAATAGAGGTGGAGTTGACCAGCGGCGGTGACCGCTTGGTAGAAACGCGCGGCACCGTGGTGAGCCAAAAAGACCTCACTCATGACATTGTGGAGTTGCGTGTTGCGCTCGATGATTCTATGCCCTTCAAGGCCGGACAGTATGCCGAGCTGCGTCTTGAAGAGTTGAGCTTGAGCCGCAACTACAGCTTTGCGATGGCACCCAAAGGCCAGGAAGCCAATGAATTGGTATTCCATGTTCGCAAGGTTCCCGGTGGACGATTTACTGAGTGGCTGTTTGCTGCCAATCGCCAGGAAACCCGCCTGAGTGTGAGCGGGCCATTTGGTGACTTTTACCTGAGGGCCCCAGAGGGCGAGAAGCCTGCGCCAATTGTGTGTGTGGCCGGTGGCAGTGGCATGGCGCCTATCTTGAGCTTGCTGGAGCAGGCCAAATGGGCTGGTGAGTCTCGCGATGCGCATTACCTGTTTGGTGCGCGCACGCAGCGTGACTTGTACGCAGGTGAGGAGCTTGCCAAACTTCAACAAGGTTGGCGTGGTTCACTGAACTTTACACAGGTGTTGAGCGAAGAGCCCGCGGGCTCAAGCTGGGCCGGCAAGCGGGGGTACGTGACTGATGCGCTGGATGAATTGACCCTGGATTGGCCGAATGTACAAGCATATTTGTGCGGGCCACCAGCAATGATCGACGCTGCCATTGCGAAATTCGCCACCCTGGGTGTGAAACCAGCCAACATACGGTACGACAAGTTCGAATGATGGCGAGCCGGGGTTCTTACTGTTCCCCGGTCCGTTTGCTTGATGGCCACCGTGAGGTGGCTTTTTTATGCGGGCTCAACCTGGCAGGTTATTGGTCACCATGTCCAAAGGCGATGCTTCGGCTGGATTGGCGGACGAGCCGATTGGAAGTGCGTTGGCTGCCATGCCCTGCGCATCCCCCAAGGATTCGAGGGGTGTATTGACCACCACGTCCTCCACCACACCCTCCAAAGCGCCCAGTGGGTCGTCTGCGGCTGGAGGCGTGGGGTCATCTGGATTGTCTGGATCCTCTGGCTCTTCTGGGTTTTCTGGGTTTTCTGTCTCTGGGTCCTCCACTGGCTCAGAGGTTTCGTCACCATTGTCCACCCTCACGTCGGTGCCTGCGCCCACTCCGATGGTTGGGTCATCGTCAGAGCTGCCCGCCAAGGCCGCCACGCCAATTCCACCCCCCACCGTGGCCGCAACCGTGCCAAGGCCACTGCTGGCAACGCCGCCAGACAGTAAGCCTGCACCGACCAGTCCGCTAAAGCCAGTCCCGGCATCTGCCACGAGCAATGCGCCATCTGTGCCCTCGCTGACCGCGTAAAGTTCAACGCCCTCACTCAGGGATGTGACTTCGATCATGGTGCGGTTTTGGAGCTGGGTTGTTCCCAACTGCGCTGCCGCATTGGGTGCCAGGCTCACCAGAGAATCGGATTGCCCAGCAGTTTGGGCGGGTAGTTCAATCTCTACTGCGACAAGGTCTTTGTTTTGGATCACATCCCCAGCAAGGATGGCATCGCCTTGGGCCAGGGTGATTTGCTCACCTTGCCTTTGAACGATCAGCTTGTCGGTTTTGCTGGCCACCGTGCCAATTTTTGGGGCAGTGCTCATGGTGATTCATCCCTGGGTTTGTCGGTACATTTACTAGGTTTTACCTAGCGTTGGCCAATTCGGATTCAATAAAAAACCCCCTCCGGGGAGGGGGTTTCTCACGTCGCATCCCAATTACAACAGGGTGTTGGGCGGCTGTAGAGGGCTGTCTTCGCTCAGGCCCATCGACGTGATTGGTGCAAGGGTTGAGTCGAGCGTTTCTGCGCCCGATACGATGCCACTTTCCAGAGCCTCGCCGATCAGTGGGGCATCGCCGATTGGGACTGTAGAAACAAGCATGTCGGCACCACTTTCCAGAGGGCCTGACTCTGCCGGTGCGGGGGGGGAGTCTGTGGCAGGTGGCTCGCCCGTTGAGGGTTCCTGTGTGCTTGTAGATGTTTCTCCTCCGAGGACAGTTCCTACGGTCTCAATCAGGGGAGCGCCTGGCCCTGCCATATCAGCGCCATCGATGAAGGCGTCTCCTCCATCAGACAGGCCAGATGACACTTGACTGAGCAACATGTCGTCAACAGCTGAGGTGGCAGGATCGAGTGGTGCAAGTGCGCTGTCCTCGTTGGTCAGGTCAGTGAGCCCTTCGCCGATTTGGTCAATGGTGCCAGCCAAGCCACCGCTATCGCCTTCACCGGTGCCCACCACCGGTGCAAGCAGATCGGCGGTCACCGGCGCCAGCGGGCTTTCGTCGGCCGCGAGCGCGTCGCCCAATGCAGAAAGCCCCGATGCAACACCATCTGTGCCCTCTTCATCGCTGTACCCAAGTGTTTGAGCAAGTGGGTCTATCAATGGGTCCGTTGGTTGACCCTCTGCCCCAGCTTCAAGACCCTGAGAAAGATTGCTGAGTACGCCGACTACGCCGTTTTGGTCATTGGTGTAGCCTTCCTGTTCTTGACCGACGGCTTGAGACAATCCGCTGCTCAATGGCGTGGGAAACCCCTCGGGAGCGTCAGCGATTTGGTTTGATACGGTCGCCAACCCGCCTGCGAGACCATCAGTGAGTGCCGTTGCTGGTGCCAATGGCGTGGCTTCGAGGCTTTGCCCCAACGACTCAAGCCCTCCAATCACACCCGAAAAATCGCCATCAGCATCGGCATCAGCATCAGCATCAGCATCAGCATCAGCATCAGCATCAGCATCAGCATCAGCATCAGCATCAGCATCAGCATCGGCATCGGCATCGGCATCCGACTCTCGTTCATCGGGATCTTTCGATCCGCCGCCGATTCCGTTGATTGCGATGGCGCCAGTGGCCACTCCCAACAAGGAACCAATTCCAGAGAGCCCTAGGTTTCCGCCAAAAAGAGCCGACAGTTGATTTTCTTGTGCGTCAACTGCATGGAGCGAAGTCTCGTTCTCTGTCTCGATCTGCAATTGTTCGCTGGTCAAATCCTGATCTGTGGCTTGCTCCGGAGCCCTACTGCTGGGTTTTTCGGAGTGTTGGCCACTCACGGACTGCGAGCCTGCGCCAGGCAGGCGAAGGGAAGCATTCGCTGAATCGGATTGAGCCAAACGGTAAGGTTGAGCACTGTGTGACAGCAGTGTCTTATCGGTCATGCGTTGGTATTTTTGTCTCCATTGATTCTTTTACTGCGTGAAAATTGAAGTGGATTTTTTATCCCTGAGAAACATTTAACAAAAAATGAGATTTTGTTAGAAAAATATCGAGAGGAATTAATAAATAAATTGTTCAAAATCATATTCTTGTATAATTTTTTAGAGGTTTTTATTACAAAACTAAATGAATGGTTTATTGTAAAATCTATGATGATTTAATTTAACAAATCTATGTAATATACTGAATTATTGGATGGGTTTTTGAATCAGTACAGTTCTATAATCAGGGTGGGATTTTTGGACTCAAACTCCGTGTACAGCGCATAGATCTCAATCCTTGCGCGTGGCGATTGACGAGCCGCGATTTAATGGCTATAATCCCGCTTCTTTGTCGGGGCATAGCGCAGTCTGGTAGCGCATCTGGTTTGGGACCAGAGGGTCGAGGGTTCGAATCCTTCTGCCCCGACCACCAAGTTTTATTTAGGATGTTCTATCCAGTTATTCTGCC
>DASUEF010000096.1:0-2675 GCA_036275215.1 Limnobacter sp.
GGAAAAGCTGGGCTTGAATGCGCCTTTGGGCAGCATTGATCGCAGCAAGATGAATGTGAAAGGCGGCTCGCTGGCTGTGGGTCACCCCTTTGCTGCGACAGGTGGTCGAATTGTTGGCACCTTGGCCAAGCTGTTGAACCAGAATGGTGGCGGCCGCGGATTGATCTCCGTGTGTGCAGCAGGTGGCATTGGTGTAACTGCAATTCTCGAGAAATAATCCATGAGCGCGAACGACAGCTTGAAAGCGGCGGCCAAGTTTTATGAGCTGCCGGAGTTTCCAAATGGCAAGGCTTTGTTGCTGAAGGCTGCCACCACGTCTGGCAAAAAGCCGACACCCGACACGCAGGCTGCCCGCCTGGGTGCGCGGGTGAAGAAGGTGTACCTGGACCGTGAGTGGGTTCGCGCCTACAACCAGGTGTGCGGTTTTGGCGAGGATTATATTTCGCTGACCGCACCCCAGGTGATTGCTTCCCCGCTGCACATGTACCTGCTCAGTCGACCCGAGCACCCCATGCCCATGTTGGGGATGGTGCATTTGCACAACTCGATTGAACTCCTTGAGCCACTGGAATACAGCACGCCTTACGACGTGGTGGTGACGATTGGTGACACACGCAGCATTCCGCAAGGCCTTGAGTTTGATGTGCACACCGAATTTTTGAAAGACGAAGTGGTCCACTGGCGTGGCACCATGAGCATTTTGTGCCGCGTCAAAGGCATGCCAAAACCAGCGGGCAAACCTGCGCCAAGTGAAGGGCTGAGCGCCATTGGTGCGCAGTACATTGGCATCAAAGTGCCTGAAAGCCAAGGTCGCAAATACGCCAAAGTATCCAACGACTACAATCCAATCCACCTGTATGCGCAAACGGCCAAAATGTTTGGCTTCAAGCAGGCCATTGCCCACGGCATGTGGACTGCGGCCAAGAGTTTGAGCCTACTTGAGCCCCAATTGGGCAAGCCTGCCACCACCTATGCGCTCTCGTTCAAGCAGCCTGTGTTTTTGCCATCGGGCGTTGCATTGAAGCATGTGACGGCCAATGGAGAGAGCCGCTTTGAGGTGCTGGCCGAGCGGGATTCAAAAGTGCTGATGGTTGGGCAGGTGGGCTGAGCTCACGCTGTTGGTCACAGGCTGAGCCTCTTTACTGGCCCTAGGCCGTCCGTCGTTGACAGCCCCAGGCCGAGCAGAGGCTTGTTTCTCGCTGAAAACCTGTTGATCCCTTGGCTCCGCCTGAATGCCCTGGGTCCGCCCCGACAAAACTGCTCGGTCGGGCTCGGCCCCTGCCACGCCCCCGCAGTGCGCTGGCACCGGTCCTTTGCGGCACGCAAGGGCAGGTTTTCTGGATGCTCGCACCAAGCCTGCTGCTCCGGCCTGGGCCCCGTGCGGTCACCTGCCTCGCCATGCACCTGCGCAGCCTGGCTTGCGCCCAGAAGCCACCGGGCGTCAGTGCCCCTGCAGCGACCTTCAGGCCAGGCTCAGGGAGGAAATCACAGATTGGCCGTCGCCAAGGGGGCATGGCCCCGGTGGGCTTCAAGGCGCAAGCGAATCAGCCGCCAAAGGCTTGCACCAACTCCGCCCGCAATGCAGGCACCCACTGCCCTTGGGTGGCCTTCACAGCAAGCTGCCTCGGCGAGAGCGCTGCACCAGGTTTGGCCACTGACCAAACCGGTGCCGGGAAATGCTTGTCATCGTTGAAGCGTGGAATGACATGCCAATGCAAATGTGGCACCACATTGCCCAGGGTTGCGATGTTGGCTTTGTCGGCTTTGAAGGTGCGCAATACAAATTGCTCAAGGTGCACAACCGCATCCATGCACAGCACGCGATCTTCCCGACTGAGGTGAGAAAACTCACGAACATGGTCGTTCCAAACCAGGCGGAGAAAGCCCGGGTAGTCGGCGTCCACGGCGTCGATGACCCGAAATTGCTTGTTGCGGTACACCAACTCGCCCCCCAGTGCGTGGCACAGGGGGCAGTCTGCGGGTGCAGCGAGTGGGGCGCCGTTTGTGCTCAAGTCACATGCCCTTAGACCAGAATACGTTCAATGCCGCCGTCGTTGGCTTCTTTCACGTAATTCTGCAACCAGTCTTTGCCCAGCACATGCTTGGCAATTTCAACCACAATGTAATCGGCCTCAACGCTGGCATCGTTGCTGTAGCGGCTCAAGCCCTGCAAGCAAGATGGGCAGCTGGTGAGGATTTTCACATCGGCTTGGGGGGCTTTCTCGCGCAGTTTGTCTGCGCCTTTGCGCATTTCTTCTTCTTTGCGGAAGCGAACCTGCGTGGCCACATCGGGGCGAGACACACCAAATGTGCCCGACTCACCACAACAACGGTCGTTCTTGGTGATGTTTTGCCCCTGCAACTCGCTGTTGATGAGGGTGTTGACCACCTTCAGCGGGTCGTAGGTCTTCATGGGCGTGTGGCAGGGGTCGTGGTACATGTACTGCGTGCCTGTCACGTTGTCGAGCTTCACGCCTTTTTCCATGAGGTATTCGTGAATGTCGATGATGCGGCAACCCGGGAAAATCTTCTCAAACTCATACCCCTGCAACTGGTCGTAACACGTGCCACAGCTCACCACCACGGTTTTGATGTCGAGGTAGTTGAGTGTGTTGGCCACGCGGTGGAACAGCACGCGGTTGTCAGTGATCATTTTCTCGGCTTTGTCGTACTGC
>DASUEF010000097.1:0-2611 GCA_036275215.1 Limnobacter sp.
AAGGCGATGGCATACGCGAGCAACATGATTTTGACATTCAAGATGTCACCATCAAGGGACAACTCAACATCAACCGCAATCACAGCGTGATTGCCAAGTACACGCGTTTTGAAGAAGCCTCACTCTTCAGTGAAACTGGCCTGACCGCGCAGGAATACCGCGCCAACCCCTATTCTGTGCCGGGCAGCGAAGGGGAGCGCTACGACATGGAGCGCGACACCCTCCAACTGATCCATCGTTGGGATTTGGGTGAAGGCGCACGGCTCACCACACAGATTTACCACACCAAATCAGACCGTCAATCCCGACGGGCCCGTGAGTTCGAGCCTGACGACGCCGCGCTGGGTCATGGTGAATTTGAACCGAATGATTTTGCAATCCGCCCCCGGCAATACACAGTGCAGGGCATTGAACCAAAACTTGAATTCACCCACACGGCGCTGGGCATACCCAGTGAGGCCATCATCGGCATGCGCTACCACACCGAAGACATCGATCGCAAAAAATTTGAACTGGATGCGCTGTATGGCAACGTGACCACGGCCGATGAACGCCTGCTTGCAAACATCGATGCCACCGCTTTCTATGCGCAAAACACCTTCCTTGCCGGTGACTGGACTTTCACCCCAGGCCTGCGTGTGGAGCGCATTGAACAGTCCAAGACCTTATTCGCTGCTGATGCTGTGGATCCACTCCAATTTGCACAGGCCGATTCTTTGCAAACCAGCAAAACCCAGACCCTGCCGGGTTTTGGATTCACCTGGAACGGCCTGACAGACAGCACAGTCTTTGGCGGAATACACCGCGGATTTGCCCCTCCAAGGCCAGATCGTGACATTGGTGCCAACGCCATGGGCATGGTCCAACTGCAAAACGTAACACCCGAATTGGCCACGGTGAGCGAACTTGGTATTCGCAGCAACACGCGCGCGGGCAGTTGGGAAGCCACCCTGTTCAACATGGACATTGAAGACTTGGTGGTTCAAGCGGGCGGCGTGTTCCGAAACGAAGGCAAAGCACAACACACCGGTTTTGAATTGGCAGGGCGTTTTAACCTGGGTGAATTGTTCGTGCAGAAATCCAACCCCTTCTTCGTGAGCATGGCCTACACCAATCTGTTCACTGCAAAGTTTAAAAACTCTGGCGAAGTGGGTGGCGAAGGGGAAGACGGTTACGGGGAATACGCCGCAGGCAATCGACTGCCCTATGCCCCAAAACACACCTTGGCGCTCAACCTCTCTTACGAAACCTCCCAATGGAATGCGCGTCTGGGGGCCACGCACTTGAGCAAACAGTTTGCCAACACCGAGAATTTGCCAGGCACAGGGCCCGAAGGATTTTGCCCGGCTGGCGACGATCCAGCCAATGATCTGTTCTGCGGCGTCTATGGAGAGATTGAAGCGGTGACACTGCTCAACGCCACAGTGCGCTACCAGCCTGTAGGTAGCAGCGTCAGCTACTTTTTAAATGCTGAGAACCTCACCGACAAACAGTATATTGCAACGCGCACCAATGGCATCCACCCTGGGCGTCAGCGCCAGGTGGTGGCAGGTGTTCACATCAAGTTCTGAAATAGATCGGCAAATCACCCGCTTATTAGGCATATCACCCAAGGTTCCCCGCAGCACACTGGGCGAGGTATTCCAACGGGGAGCATTGGATATGATTCGCCTGATGTATTGCAGTCAAGCCAAAACCGACTTCACCAAGTACACGCTTGAGGAAATATTGCTGACGTCCAGAAAAAACAATGCCCTTCAGAACATCACGGGGGTGTTGGTTCATGGCGGTGGCATGTTCATGCAGGTGCTGGAGGGCCCAGAAGCGCGAGTGCTCCGCACCTACGTCAAAATACTTGATGACGCGCGGCACAGCGACAGCAGAATCATCCACATCACACCCATCAAAGACCGTTTGTTCACCAACTGGACTATGGGGGTGGTTGAAGCTGACCCCCTCACCTTTGACGAAGTGGCCAAGTTGCGCGCCCATCGATCAGAATCCGTTGAGCCAGACGTCTTTGTCAACCTCATGCACAAATTCAATGGCATGTTGATCAAGGCCTAGGCCGTTGAGTTGCATCCAAAATTGATCCACTTAGGGTGAAGAGGGTGGACTCGCCCCGTATTACAGGGCCATCGGTATTAGTTAATTGAGTTACTGCTTTTCCCGGAATCTCTGGGGAGGCAGGTACCCCAAAGCACTGTGAGGGTGCTTTTCATTGTAATGCTCAAACCACAACTTCAATTCACGCATGACAGTTTGCGAGTCAGGCCGATTGCGCAGACGTGTAATGACCCAGTGAAATTCTGCTCAGGTGATAATGAAGAGGAAATCACAGATGAGCATGTGTCAAAGATAGGCCGATACTCACGAAATGTCTGTGACAGAAAATTTGTCACAGAATTTGTCACAGGCTTGTCACAGCCGCGTACTGATCGGTGGAGACTAAAAGGCAAATTTCCAAATAAATGACCAGTGAGGAAATTTCTCTGTCGAGAATGATGCAGGCAAGAAATAAAAAGGACCTAGCACCTCACAGCGCTAAGTCCTTGATTTTATTTGGGGCGATGTATGGGGCTCGAACCCACGACCCATGGAATCACAATCC
>DASUEF010000098.1:0-4471 GCA_036275215.1 Limnobacter sp.
TGCGTTTGCCTTGAAATACGGCATTGCGATCAAGCAAGTGCTCGTTCATACATCACAACTAACAGAGGATCCTGAACGCGAGTTTCCAAAAACGGATTACGAAAGCTTCTACTTCGACCCCTCGATTTGGAAGGAGTGGTATGCCTCAAAATCGCCTGATGAGGTTCTTGTTATCAACCCTGATGAGGGACCTAGATACCTGACACATCAAGAAGCCGTGGACAAAGTCGCCGAACTGTTGGCCGCCAAAGGCTTGGGCGAAAAACGCATCCAGTTCCGCCTGCGCGACTGGGGCATTTCACGCCAGCGCTACTGGGGCACCCCCATTCCCATGATTTACTGCGACACCTGTGGTGACGTGCCTGTACCGGAGGCAGACCTGCCCGTGGTACTGCCCGAAGACCTGGTGCCCGATGGCAGCGGCAACCCACTGGCCAAAAGCGCAGCATTCTATGAATGCAAATGCCCCAAGTGCGGCAAACCCGCGCGCCGCGAAACAGACACCATGGACACTTTCGTGGATTCCAGCTGGTACTTCACCCGTTACGTTTGTAACGACGCCAACACCATGACCGACGAGCGCAGCGATTACTGGATGCCCATGGACCAGTACATCGGTGGCATTGAACACGCCATTTTGCACCTGCTGTACAGCCGATTCTGGACCAAGGTCATGAACGACCTGGGCCTGGTGAAATTCCGTGAGCCCGCCACCGCCCTGCTCACCCAAGGCATGGTGCTGAACGACACCTATTACACCGAAGAAGCCAACGGCAAAAAAACCTGGATCAACCCGGCCGATGTATCGGTTGAGTTTGACGACAAAGGTCGACCAGTGTCTGCAAAACTCAGCAGCAGTGGCACATCGGTGCACATTGGTGGCGTGGAAAAAATGTCGAAATCGAAAAACAACGGCATCGACCCACAAGCCCTGATTGACCAATATGGAGCCGATACAGCACGCTTGTTCACCATGTTTGCTGCACCTCCCGAACAAAGCCTGGAGTGGAGCGACTCCGGCGTGGAAGGCGCGCACCGCTTCCTGAAACGCCTCTATCAACTGGCCCTGAATCAGCAAAAAGCCATTAAGGCCCAACCGGCTTTGAACACCGCAGAATTGAGCAAAGCGGCTCAGAATACCCGCCGCGATGTGCATGAAATTTTGAAACAGGCCAACTTTGACTACGACCGCCACCAGTACAACACCGTGGTGTCTGCCGGCATGAAAATGCTGAACACGCTGGATGCATTTGCCAGTGAAACGAACACGCCTGCCGACCATGCTGTATTGGCTGAAGGCCTGAGTATATTGCTGCGCGTGCTGTATCCCATCGTGCCGCACATCACCTGCCACCTGTGGACCAGCCTGAATTACAACGCTGCGCACGGAGAGCTTCTGGACGCCCCCTGGCCTGAAGTGGATGAAAAAGCGCTGGTGCGCTCAGAACTCACCTTGATGGTGCAAGTGAACGGCAAGCTGCGGGGCAGCATTGAAGTATCTGCCGACGCGGACAAAACCAGCGTCGAGAGCACTGCACTGGCCAGCGAAGCCGCCCAGAAATTCATGGAAGGAAAACCGGCTAAAAAAGTCATTGTGGTACCCGGCAAACTGGTCAACATTGTGGTTTAACACCAAAGGAACAATGCCCATGAAGCGCACCCTCCAATGGTTTAGCGTGTTGTTGTTCAGCATGGTCCTTGCCGCCTGCGGCTTTCAGCTGCGTGGGCAATACGACTTTGACTTTGATCGCATCAACCTGCGGGGGCTGGACCGCTCTGAAATGCAGCAGAACATGGATTTACAGCTCCAGATTCTGGATCTCAAGGTCAACCCGGCCGAGGGCGCACCGCTGACCCTCACCCTGCTGAGCGAAACACGGGACCGAAGCATTGTCACCTTCAGCGCCAGCGGGCGGGCACGGGAAGTTCGGATCACCTACGATTTGCTGTACCAGGTGACCGATGCCAAAGGCGAATTTCTGATTGCCACCAGCCAACTGAGCCAGCGCCGTGAACTGCTTTACAGCGACGACCAGATTCTGGGCAAAGAGGCTGAAGAAAACCGCCTCTACACCGAAATGCAACGTGACATTGCCAGGCAAATCATCAGCCGCTTGAGCGCGTTGCAACTGGGCAAAAAACAGTGAAGCAAATCGCACTGGACAACTGGTTGAACAGTCCACAGGCGGGGCAAAAGCCTCCCCTGCCCCAGTTGCTGTGCGTGTTCACCGACGAGCCACTGTTTTTAACCCAAGCCACCGACCTGTACCGCACACTGCTGAAACAACACCAGGACAGCCAACGCCATGTGATCGACCTGGACAGGCAATTCGACGAGCAGGCCTTTTTGGGCTTGTTTGCCGAGGTCTCGCTGTTTGGAGACATTGCGCTGGTGGACTTGCGCATACCTCAGCCCAAGTTGAACAAAGAGCAAGCCGCCGTGTTGGCCACCGTGAGCCAATGGATTGCCAGTGGGCAGACCACCCATCACCTGCTGGTCAGCGGCCCCAGGCTTAACAAAACACAGGAAAAATCCGCCGGCTTTGCCGAACTCCTGCACCATGGCTGCGAAGTGCAATGCCGGCCAATCACAGCCGAAACCTTGCCAGGCTGGATTGGACAAACCGCCAAACGCAGGCAGGTGCAACTGGATCGGGAAACCTGCGCCTGGCTGGCGGAGAAAACCGAAGGCAACTTGCTGGTGGCCCACCAAACCATAGAAAAATTGGCTCTGGAATTGGCCACTGGGGGTGAAATAGGGCTGGAGCAGGTTCAACACATGGTGGCCAATTCTGCCCGCTTCAATGTCTTTGATTTGGGTGCCAGCTTGCTGGCAGGCGACACCAGACGCATCACGCGCATGCTAGAAGGTTTGCATGCAGAGGGCGAGGCCTCCACCCTCGTGTTGTGGGCACTGCAAGAGGAAATCCGTGCGATTCGGGACACACAAACCGCAATGCGTCGCGGAATGTCTTTGTCGGATGCATGCAGACAAAATAGAATTTGGGGAGTCAGGCAAACACACATTGCAGCCGCCCTGAAACGACACACACCGGGCAGCCTGCAATCGCTGACCGCATGGTGTTACCAAGCTGAGAAAACCATCAAGGGCATGAAAGCAGGCGAGCCCTGGACCTTGATGGAAATCATCGGATTGGGGATTGCCGGCGTGCAAACGCCACCCATTTGGAATTGAATGATGAGCATTGAACAACACATCCTGGCGATTGGCCAAAAGGCACGTGCAGCATCTGCTGCCATGGCGCGTGCCAGCACCGGAGCGAAAAACACAGCCTTGCTTGAAACAGCGCGCCTGATACGCGCCAACAAAGCCGCCCTGCAGACCGCCAACCAGGAAGACATGGCGCAAGCGCAAGCCAATGGCTTGGAACCCGCTTTGCTGGACCGCCTTGCACTCAATGACAAAGCCATTGAAACCATGGCACTTGGCCTTGAACAAATCGCCCAGTTGCCAGACCCAATCGGCGAAATGACCGATTTTAAAAACCGCCCTTCCGGCATTTTGGTGGGCAAAATGCGCGTGCCCCTGGGCGTGATTGGCATCATTTACGAATCTCGCCCCAACGTCACGGTGGATGCGGCGGGCCTGTGCATCAAATCGGGCAACAGCACCATTTTAAGAGGTGGCTCTGAAGCATTTCGCTGCAATCAGGCTTTGGCCGCTCTGGTGGCACAGGGTTTGGCGGCGGCTGGTTTGCCAGCAGATGCGGTGCAAGTGATTGACACCACCGATCGCGCTGCAGTGGGTACCCTCATCACCATGACCGAGTACGTGGACGTGATTGTGCCGAGGGGTGGCAAAGGCTTGATTGAGCGCATTTCGCGCGATGCGAAAGTGCCTGTCATCAAACACCTCGATGGCATTTGCCATGTGTTCATCGACGAATCTGCCAACGTGGAACACGCCATTGACATTGCAGACAACGCAAAAACCCACCGCTACGGCACCTGCAACACCATGGAAACCCTGTTGGTGCACCAACACATCGCCAAAACCGTGTTGCCAAGCTTGGCTGAACGATATGCCGAGAAAGGCGTAGAACTGCGGGGTTGCAAACGCACCATGGCACTGCTGCCTGCTGCAAAAGCAGCCACGGAAGAGGACTGGAGCACCGAATACTTGGCCCCCATCTTGTCCATCAAGATTGTGGATCACTTGGACCAGGCGATTGCCCACATCAACCAATACGGCTCACACCACACCGACAGCATTGTGACCGACAACCACAGCCACGCCATGCGCTTTGTACGCGAAGTGGACTCGGCCTCGGTGATGGTGAACGCATCCACCCGATTCGCCGATGGCTTTGAGTATGGTCTTGGCGCCGAAATCGGCATTTCCACCGACAAAATTCACGCCCGGGGCCCCGTGGGGCTGGAAGGGCTGACCAGTCAAAAATACGTGGTGTTTGGCCACGGCGAAATTCGTCAATAAAGGAGCAGTACACAT
>DASUEF010000099.1:0-1869 GCA_036275215.1 Limnobacter sp.
GTTTGTGGGGGCAGCAGGGCCGCGTGTGGCTTTGAACATCGAGGGCCCCGCCGCCGCCATATTTGAGTTAAAAGCCGGCGAAACACTGGACGATGTGCTGGCCCTCGCCGGGGCAGACCGCACCTTGCTGCGGCAAGACACGGTGCTGTTGGAGGGTTTTAACCCCAGCAACCGTGGTGCGCCCCGCGCTGTGGAGCAAATGGCCTACAGCCGCGCCTTGAATGAAGTAAAACTCAAAGACGGCGACATTGTTACCTTGTTTGCCGTGCGCCGCGAGTTTGCCAACGCGGTAACGCTGAAGGGTGCGGTGGCCGACCCAGCCCGCTACCCCTATACACCGGGCATGACCGTGGCAGACCTCCTGCCCAACACCGATGCCTTGTTGCAGCGGGATTATTTCAAAAAGAAAAACGCCTTGGTGGGCTTTGACCAAGGCGAGGCAGACCGCGCCCAGCTGGACCCCCGCATGCGCAAAAACATGACGCTGGAGCAACAAATTGAGCAAAAGCAGCAATTGGAGTTTTTAAGCAACCCGCCGCCCCTGTACACGCTAGACCCTCAAACTCAAGAGTATGTGGACAACCCACAGTACCAAGCATTTGTAAAAGGGCGGGAAAAGAACCGACTGGACAACCTGCAAGACTCTGTGCGCAACCTGGTAGACCAAATCAATTGGGACTATGCGGTGGTGGAGCGGCTCAACAAAGCCGAGATTAAACCCGTGGTGATTCCCTTCAATTTGCGCAAAGCCATGGCGCGGGACCCGCAGCACAACCTTGCCCTGCAAGCCGGGGATGTGGTCACCGTGTTCAGCATTAAAGATGCAGACATCCCCAAATCCCGAAGAACCGCTCTCATCAAAGTGGTGGGCGAGGTGGGTGCCCCCGGTTTTTACCAAGTGGCACCTGGGGAAACACTGCGCGATGTGCTGGTGAAGGCAGGTGGGCTAACGCAAGACGCCTACTTGTTTGGCACCCGCCTGGAGCGCAAGAGCATACAAAAACAGCAAGAGGAGCAATACAAACGCGCCCTGGAGCAGGCTGAGCGCTTGCTGCTGGCGGCCACCAATGCCAATGCAGCCTCGGCTTTGAATGCGGCCGATGCGGCCAATGTACAAAACCAGGCCAGCAACCAGCGCCTGTACCTGGAGCGGCTAAAAGCGCGCAAGCCCGATGGCCGTGTGGTGCTGGAGGTTGCCCCCAAAGCCAACAGCATTGCCGAAATGCCACCCCTTGTGCTGGAAGACGGGGACAGCATCACCATACCAACCTTGCCAGGGCAGGTGGGTATTTTCGGTTCTGTATACACCCAGGGTGCATTTGCCTACCAAAATGGCCGCACTGTGTTTGATTATTTGAGCCTGGCCGGCGGTGCCGCCAAAAGCGCCGACGATGACTCTATTTTTGTGCTGCGTGCCAACGGCACGGTGGACAGTGCCCAGCAAGGCTGGCTGCCTTTTGTGAGCGGCTTGTACGGCCAGCGCGCCTTGCCCGGCGATGTAATCTACGTACCAGAAGATTTTGAGCGTGTGTCATTCATGAAAGGCTTGCTCGACATTTCCCAAATTTTTTACCAGGTGGGCTTGGGGGCAGCAGCCATCAACGCCATTCAGGATTAAGGCGGGGCTGGGTATGAACCAAACCATGAATCAAACAGAAGAAGACGAAATCAGCCTGCTGGAATTGGCCACCACCCTGGGTGAAGAAAAAAAGCTGATTTTTGGCCTGCCTTTGGTGGTGGGCATTGTGGCCATTGTGGTTAGCCTCTTGCTAACCCCCATTTACACCGCCAAAACCACCCTGTTGCCACCGCAAAGCGGCGGTGGTGGCGCGGCTGCGGCGGCGCTGGCTCAGCTGGGGGGGCTGGCGG
>DASUEF010000100.1:0-1186 GCA_036275215.1 Limnobacter sp.
TGCGGCCGATGACTACCGCAACGCCCATTTCACCTACGGCTACAACGTCGAGATCGACCCCTTCCGCCCCAACAGCACCCCCAAAAAACGCACCGCCATGGGCCGTTTTGCCCATGAGGGCGCCTGGGTGGGCCCCGTGGAAGCTGGCAAACCTGTGGTGTTTTACATGGGTTGCGATTCCCGCTACGAGTACATCTACAAGTTTGTTTCTACAGCCAACTGGGACCCGGCCGACATGATGGGCGGCCTGCAAGCCGGTGACAAATACCTGGACTTTGGCAAACTCTACGTCGCCAAATTCGATGCCAACTTCACCGGCGATTGGCTCGACCTGGCCACAGTGGTCGCTGGTACGGCAATCCCCGCCGTGCGGGCCAGTGGCACCCTGGTGGCCTCTGCCGTCACCTACACCGTGGTTGATGCAAATGATCAATTTTTAAACACCCGGATTATTGCTGACCAAGCGGGTGGCACGCCCATGGACCGCCCGGAGTGGGGCGCTGTGAATCCACGCAACGGCGAGGTGTACATGACCCTCACCAACAATTCAGCTCGTCGCGTGGCCGACCCTGCCAACCCGCGTGTCTATTTCGACACCGACTCCAACAACGATGGCATCGGCGATTCGGGTACCCGGGGCAACGTCAATGGCCACGTGATTCGCTGGCGCGAAGATGGCAACAACCCTGCAGCCCTGGGTTTTGAATGGGACATCTACTTGTTTGGTGCCGAGACCGACGACCTCACCAACCCCAATGTGAACATCTCCGGCCTCACGGCAGACAACGCATTGTCCTCCCCCGATGGCTTGTGGTTCTCCGAAAAAACCGGCGTCCTCTACATCCAGACCGACGACAGCGCTTTCACCGACACCGCCAACTGCATGTTGTTGGCCGCCGTGCCTGGCGAAGTGGGCGATGGCAGCACGGTGACCGTGGACAACTCAGTGGCTGGTGGTGGCACCGTCACCACGCGCGCTGGCAGCGTGGGCGTTTTGCGCCGCTTGCTGGTGGGTCCAGTGGAGAGTGAAATCACAGGCCTCACTGAGAGCGCCGACGGCAAGGCCTTGTTTGTCAACATCCAGCACCCTGGGGAAGACACGCCCAACCTCACGAGCGCACCGAGCAGTGCTTGGCCATACAGCTTGCCTGGCGGCGGTTTTGGCAATCCACCTGCCGGTGTGGTG
>DASUEF010000101.1:0-2882 GCA_036275215.1 Limnobacter sp.
CCCGCGTCAGACTGGGCAATTGGCATGGCCGCGTTAATCGCAGCCGACTCACCCGCTTGCACACCCATGGTGCTGTTGATCAGCCCGCGCGCGTTAGCCTGTTGCGCAGCACGTGTTCGAGCTTGCGCGATGTAAGGTGAACCACCTGCCAACAACGACTCGAGCTGCCCGGCAGTGGTGGCTTCTTTGCGAACGTTCAAAGGCGCTGGCCCGGTAGCGGTTGGCTTGGGTGCGGCGTTTGCTGCAAACGGGTTTTGTGCTGTTGCCATGGTTAGCTCTTCACGGTTAAAACGTCTAGGTTTTTAAGCTCTTCAACAGTTTGCGCAGCTTCGATGCTTGGGTGTGCAGTGGCGTCTCGCAAACGCTGCTTTTCTGCAGCAATTTCCTGCTGCTTTGCAGTGTCTCCCGATTCAACGGCACGCATGAACTGAATATCGAGTGCAGCAAACAACGGTGCACGCTCGGCTCGAATCATGTCCCGCTTAATATCGCGGGCTTTTTCCATGTTGATTGTTATCACAGCTGCACCCCTTCAATTTGCAAAACCTCAGCTTTCATGCGCCCGATCAGCGCTTGCAGATCGACCACTCGATCCTGTCTTGTTTTTTGAATTGCTGGATCGCTGGTAGGGTGGTGAGAATTTATAAAAGCAATCTCAGCTTCCGCTTGCTCAATGAACCACCGCTGAGGCCCCAAACCGTAGCCATCGGGGTTTGAAAAATCAGCCTCCCAAGCGTCTCTAAAAGTCCTATCTTCTGGAAAAAAAGAATTATCTACAATCAAATAAGGCGCCCCAAACGGCACATCTTTTTTGGCAACAATATCAAGGCTCAATTCACCAGTTGATGTAATTATGCAAATGCCACCTTGGTCGTTTGGAAAAATTAGTTTCATTTTAAAAAACCTCCAAGTTTTATGTGCAGACAAGACTGTTGGTGACAATCAAATTTAAAGTATCAAATAATTTTTCCACACTATTTGCTTTGATTTTTTTCATAGTTTTAAATTACCGAAAAACAATGACCGAGTTATATGAGACATCGACGTTTGCAGCGGTTCCTGTCACTCTGGTTGCGTTCACACGCAAGGCTGATGCTGTGGGCAAAACCCCCGATCTTCCATCAATCACCATTACCCCGCCAGCCTCATTTCTAGCCGAACCAGACCAAGAGTATTCCGCATCAGCCATTGCTGTTGTGAAATTGATTGTGTAATCACCAACCCCATTGTCGGTGATACTAGATACATTTTGTGCCGCGCGAATAGCTGGCGTGCCCGTCCCGTTAAAATTCACCCAAGCTCTCGCCCCGTAATAAGCTGGACTCCCGGTTGTCGGGGTTACAAACTGATACCCGTTTGCGTTGAGCGAATTCCCCAAATGAGCAAGCGATGCCTTGCGCAAGAAGTTGTCCCCGCCATTTGTGACCATGATTTGGCTAATGGTTGGGTTTTCGTTGTTTGATGAGCTTTGGTTGCCATACACCCAGTAAGCATACCCGTTGCCGTCGCGACGCATAACGGTGTTGGCCGATGCCGCAGAGTCGGAGCCAAACCCGTTTAAGGTGTTTGCGTTTTGAGCAGTACCGCTGATGTTGATACCGTAGGTGCCGCCGTTGTTTAAAACAACAGTGCTTCCATTGACCAACAGGTTTGCCCCGGGCATTTCATAGGATGTGCCATTGAAAAACAAAAATCTGGAAGAATTTCCGAGGTAAATCACACCCGTGCCATTGCCTCGGTTTGCTGTGATGTCACCGTTTACGTTCCAGCCTGCTTGATAGCCTGTATTCCCGCCAGTCACCGTTCCGCTCGTAACCGTTGCCGTACCGCCGTTTACGTTGGTTGCGGTAGTCGCAGTCGCCGCGTTGCCGGTGATGTTGATACCCCATGTCCCGGACGCGTTGGCACCGGTTGTCGAGGGTGCACCAACGGTGTTGTAAGACACAGTGAGTGCGCCGCCGCCGTTGAAGCTCGATCCAGATGCAGCACCCCCGCCACCGTTGTTGAATGTGATGCTGTTGTTGAGGTTGATGCTGATGTTGGCTGTGCCGTTGAAGCTCACGCCGTTGATGTTGCGCGCAGTTTGCAACGCAGCAGCGGTCGCAGCGTTACCAGAGATGTTGAAATCTGCGGTGTTGGTGGCCGGGTTGTACGTGCCACCCGAGCTGTCCATCAAGAGGCCTTTCAGGCCAGTCGTTTGAGAAGGCGACAGCACAAGCGCAAAGTTTGCGTTCGACGCCGTGGTGGTGACGTTCACGTTGGTCGCGTTGGTTGCATCCGTCGCAGTGGCAGCACTAGTGGCGCTGCCCGCTGTGGTCGCACTGGCCGCGCTTCCTGTGATGTTTATCGGCCAAGTACCGGTGGCCCCGGTGCCGTTGGTGGCGGGCGCCCCAATCTCCGCAAGAGACCACGAGTAGTTGGTGGACCCGTCAACCGATTTTGCAGTGTTTCCGATGGTCAGGTTTCGTGCAGTGCCCCACGAAGCGGTGGTTATGTCGGCACCACCGTTGAAAGACGTCCCGTTGATCAGTCTGGAGTTTTGAAGCAGCGTTGCCGTGGCCGCGTTGCCAAACAGCTCGCCACTGAAAGACACTGAGCGCAGCTGCCCAGTGCTTGGGTTGTAGTCGAGGTTTTGCGTGCCGTTGACGCCTCGACGAATCACAGAGCCGACATCATCGGTCAGCAGCACGCGGTAAAAAGCGTTGTTGCTGACATCGAGAACCGTAACGCCGGTTGTCGCTGCTGCAGTCAAAGAGATTGTCCAGTCTGCAAACGTGCCGGTGCCTGCCGTGGCCAGCGCGGTCACAGTCAAAATACCGTTGATGCGGTCGTTGGTCAAAACCTGCGCAAGTATGTACTTGGCTGGGTCAGGCGTGTATGCG
>DASUEF010000102.1:0-1250 GCA_036275215.1 Limnobacter sp.
TTCATGCCGGCGGCCACGTGCATCCGCCCCCATATTGGGTGCGCCACCGAAACCGGCAATTCGACCCTTGGTGGCCGTGCTGCTGTTGCCATAGGTGTCAATTTGCAGCGTAGAACCAATGAACAAATCACAGGCGTAATGACCTGCTGCCTGGCAGAATGCGCGGTTGCTGCGCATGCTGCCATCGTTGCCGGTGAAGAACACATCGGGCCTGGCTGCAATGTATTTCTCCATGCCCAGTTCGCTGCCGAAGCTGTGCACGCTTTGAACAAAACCGGATTCAATCGCGGGTATTAGTGCAGGGTGTGGATTCAGTGCCCAGTTGGTACAAATTTTTCCTTTCAATCCCAATTGTTCGCCATAGGTGGGCAGCAGTAATTCAATGGCAGCGGTATCAAAGCCAATGCCGTGATTCAATCGCTTTACGCCGTACTCGGCGTAAATGCCCTTGATCACCATCATGGCCATTAGCACTTGAATTTCCGAGATTTGTGCGGGGTCGCGCGTGAACAGTGGCTCAATGTAGTTCGGGCGCGGCGCGTGAATGACAAAATCGACCCAGTCCGCAGGCACATCTACACGGGGCAGTGTGTCGCGTATTTCATTGACCTGCACAATCACAATGCCGTTTTTGAATGCCGCCGCTTCCACAATGGCTGGCGTGTCCTCAGTATTCGGGCCGGTGTACAAATTGCCCTGTGCATCGGCAGCTTCAGCCGCGATCAAGGCCACATTGGGCGTTAAATCGACAAAGTACCGACCAAACAATTCAAGGTAAGTGTGAATCGCATTGATCTTGATTTTGCCGGCCGCAACCAGGTTGGCCAGTCGCGCACCTTGCGGGCCAGAGAACGAGAAGTCGATTTCTTTGGCAATGCCTTTGTCGAACAAAGCCGTGTGTTCAGGCAAAGCCACCACCGATTGCAACAAGTGCAAATCATGCACCTGTTGCGGGTTCACTTTGGCCAAACATTGCGCCAAAAAATCCGCCTGCTTTTGGTTGTTGCCTTCCAGGCACACACGGTCACCGGGTTCAATCACACTTTCCAGCAAAGCCACGGCGTGCTCTGCCTTCACCACCTTGCTGGAATGTCCGCCGGCAAGGTGGGCAGCGCGACCCAACCGGGCGGCCTTGGATTGTTGCCCTTGGCGCCATGTTGTGTTGGTCATGCTCATTGTTTTGGTCCTGCTTAGTAGTCGTAGAACATGTCGGGCAAGAACATCACGATTTCAGGGAACACCGACAACAA
>DASUEF010000103.1:0-1528 GCA_036275215.1 Limnobacter sp.
GGATGCGCTCAAGCTCAACAAAGAGGATTTGCTGAGCAAGCGGGCAGGGGGCATCACCACCGAGTTTTATCCAAAGAAACTCGACATGAGTGGCATGTCCTTCGATCTCAATTATCACTTTGAGCCGGGCAGCCCACGCGATGGTGTCACGCTCACCATTCCGCTGATGTTGCTCAATCAGGTCAATGCAGTTCGCACCGAGTGGTTGGTGCCTGGCATGCTCAAGGAAAAAGCGCATCAGTTGCTAAAATCTTTGCCACAAAAGTTGCGCAGGCACTGTGTGCCTGTGCCCCAGTTTGCCGAGCTTTTCTTGCAGGCTCACCTGGAGCATGGCAACTCCGAGAAGCCCTTGCTGGAAAGCCTGCGCGATTTTGTGATTGCACAAACCCCTGCGCGGCCAATGGTGTCGGATTTCCGTCTGGAAACCCTGGCGCCCCACCATTTCATGAACTTCAAACTGGTGGACGAACATGGCCGTCAACTGGACATGCAGCGAAGTTTGTCTGCCCTCAAGGCCGAGTGGGGTAAAAAAGCTCAAGAGAGTTTTAAATCCTCGGATGTGGTCGAGCAGGTGCGTGCACAAGTGGGGGGTCTAACCAAGCCTGGCAAGGCTGATCAGAACGTGCCCAGTTCATCGGTTACACATTCGACCAATGTTCACGTCAAGGGGCAGGGTGCCGCTCAAATCACAGCAGCCCAGGAGCAAATCACGGCCTGGAGTTTTGGCAGTCTGCCTGAGATGCTAGAAATTCGACGCGGGGGGCAAACTTTTTTTGGTTACCCCGCGCTGAAAGACATGGGTGACCATTGTGAGCTGCAAGTGTACGACGAAGAGACCGTCGCAAGGGCCGTGCATGAAAACGGTGTGTTGCGGCTTTTTGCAATTGCGCTCAAAGAACCGTTGAGATACCTGAACAAAAACCTGCTGGACTTTCAAAAGGTGGCAATGCTGTACATGCCTTTGGGCACTGCCGATGAGTTGCAAGCGCAATGGGTGAAGCTCACACTGCAGCGCAGTGCCTTGGCGGCAGGCTTGCCCATCACTGAAACCGAATTTCTGGCCAAAGTGCATGAGGCCAAATCCCGCATGAACCTCATTGCTCAGGAAATTGGTCGCCTGCTAATGAACGTACTGATCGAGTACACCAACCTCAGCAAAAAACTGCAGGCCTGCGCCAAAGCCTTTCCCGAGGCCACGCAAGATGTGCAAGCCCAGTTGATGTGGCTCATGCCCAAAGACTTTTTGCTTAAAAAACCCTGGGAACAATTGGCCCATTACCCTCGGTATTTGAAGGCGGCACAGGTGCGCCTGGATCGCCTACGCAATTCGCTGGAAAGGGATCAATTGGCCATGAAAGATGTTGCCCGGCTTCAATTAAACTGGATCCGAGCCAGCGCACAACTCAAGGGGTATGAAGACGAAAGCCTCAACCAGTTTGCATGGCAGTTGCAGGAACTTCGCGTGTCGCTGTTTGCCCAAGAGTTGCGTACACCCATGCCCGTGTCTGTCAAGCGCCTGGAAAAAGCC
>DASUEF010000104.1:0-30434 GCA_036275215.1 Limnobacter sp.
TGGAAGTGGTGCTGTCTCGCAGCGGAAAGTCTCGACGCCCGCCGTGTGATTATTTCGCGGAGTTGTTGGTGGACGCTTTGCGCAACTGATGTTGCGCAAAGCGTCTACTGCTTTAGTCTTTCAGCTCAAGCGCCCTGTTCAAGCTGAGCGCAGCCAGCGAGCCCAACGCGCCCGAGAGCAGGTACAGGGTGACGTACTCCAGGCCAAAGTGGGCCGACAATCCCAAGGCCACCAAAGGTGCGAAGGCCGCCCCCGCCAGCCAGGCCAAATCCGCTGTTAGCGCCGCGCCGGTGTAGCGGTACTTGGCCTTGAAGTTGGCTGTTACCGCGCCAGCAGCCTGGCCATAAGACAAGCCCAACAACACGAAACCAATCAGGATGAACGCGGTTTGGCCGTTGTAGCTACCATCCATCATGCTGGGGATAAAGAAGCTGAAAATGGCGATGGCCACGGCCAGGGTGCCCAAGGTGTTGCGTCGGCCCAGGCGATCAGCGACCACGCCGCTGAGCACCACGGCGCCAGCGGCCAGGGTCGCTCCAATGATTTGAATCACCAAAAACTCGGGGATGGAGCGTTGTTGCTCCAACACAATCCAGGACAGAGGGAACACCGTAACCACGTGGAAGAGGGCGTAGCTGGCCAGCGCAGCCAACGCACCCACCAAAATGTTATGGCCTTGAGAGCCCAACATCTCGGTCACTTTCACGGGTTGAAGCTCTCGCTCCTCCAGCATGCGGGAATATTCGTTGGTTGACACCAGGCGCAAACGGGCAAACAGGGCCACCACGTTGATGGCAAAAGCCACGTAGAAGGGATAGCGCCAGCCCCATGCCAAAAAGTCTTCGGTGCTGAGCGCAAACAGCAGGTAGGCAAACAGACCCGCAGCAATCATGAAGCCCACGGGCGCGCCCAGTTGCCCCAGCATGGCATACCAGCCGCGTTTGTTCTCTGGTGCATTCAATGCCAGCAGCGATGGCAGCCCATCCCACGAGCCACCCAGAGCAATGCCCTGCCCAAATCGAAGCAGGGAAAGCAACACGATTGCGCCCGCACCCAGTGTTGCATAGGTGGGCAAAAAGGCCATGCCTGCCGTGCAAATGCCCAGCATGAAGAGGGCCACGGTTAGCTTCACCTCACGCCCATATTGCTGTTGCACTTTCATGAGCGCAATGGTGCCGATGGGGCGCGCAATGAATGCAAACGAAAAAATGACAAACGAATACAAAGTGGCAGTGAGCGCATCTTCGAACGGAAAAAACACCGCAGGGAACACCAAAACCGAGGCAATGGCGTAAACGAAGAAGTCAAAGTACTCCGACGCTCGCCCAATGACCACACCAATGGCAATTTCGCCGGGTGTGACATTGCTGTTGCTGTGGTGGTGGCCCGGGGCGTGTTGGGCTTCTTGGGCCTGCTGTTGGTTCACCGTGGTCGCGCTGGACATTTGTACATCTCCTCGAGTTTTTCGTGCTTTGCTTTTTTTATATTTTTCAATTGTTTAGGCGGTGGTCTGGAACCCCTTGGACAATTTGTCCAATCCTCACAGGCCACTCACCTGGGTAAATTAGCATGGATTTCATACGTACTTTTGCTGGAATACATGTTCATGCTATTGAAACGTGGGCTTTTTGTGGGCCTTTTGGCCTCTTTGCTTGCCGGGTGCAACACAATCGTGATGAACCCCGCCGGGGATATTGCGTCCCAGCAGGCCGACCTGATTGTGCTGGCCACCGTGTTGATGTTGCTCATCATTGTGCCGGTCATCTTTTTAACGCTGTTTTTTGCCTGGAAATACCAACAGGCCAACAACGCTGAATATGATCCGGAATGGGACCACTCCACCAAGCTTGAATTGGTGATCTGGGGTGCTCCACTGTTAATCATCATTGTATTGGGCTTGGTCACCTGGGTCAGCACCCACAAGCTAGACCCCTACCGACCATTGGACCGCATTGCACCGGGCAAGCCTCTGGCCGCAGACCACAAACCACTGGTTGTTCAGGCCGTTGCGCTCGATTGGAAGTGGTTGTTTATTTATCCCGAGCAGGGCATTGCCACAGTGAATGAGCTGGTTACTCCTGCCAACGTGCCTATACGTTTCAAGATTTCGGCCAGCACAGTGATGAATGCCTTTTACGTACCGCCTTTGGCCGGAATGATTTACGCAATGCCTGGGATGGAAACAACCCTGAATGCGGTGATCAACGAAGAAGGCGAGTGGAAAGGATTTTCTGCCAACTACAGCGGCGCTGGTTTCTCGCACATGCGGTTTGATTACCGTGGCGTCAGCCAGGGCGAGTTCGACGCCTGGGTTGCTCAAGTAAAGGGTGGATTCAAGGTATTGGATCGGCAGCAATACGTGGAGCTGGAAAAGCCAACCATCAAGCATCCTGTGGTTCGGTACGGCAAAGTGGAAGACAATCTTTTTCACGCCATTGTGAACCGTTGCGTGGTGGAAGGCACAGAGTGCATGGACCACCAAATGATGGCGGATTCTATCCGCAACGGCAGCAGCCTGAGCGCCGAAGAAATTTCCCTGCTGATCAACGAGGCGATGTGCACCATTGCGCCCAATGACAACGCACTGCCCCTAGTGACTTCTGCGAAGTAAAAAATCATGACGACTTATCCAACCGAAACCAGTCCGATTTTCGGACGCCTCACCTGGCAGGCCATTCCGTTTCACGATCCGATCATTCTGGGCACTTTCGCGGTGGTTGCCCTGGGTGGCTTGGCTTTGTTGGGCCTGATTACCAAATACCGCCTGTGGGGTACCCTGTGGCGAGATTGGTTCACCAGCATTGACCACAAGAAAATCGGCATCATGTACATGATTCTGGGTTTGGTGATGTTGCTGCGTGGTTTTGCAGACGCCATCATGATGCGTGCTCAGCAAGCGCTTGCTTTCAATGGCAGCGAGGGATTTTTGCCGCCGCATCATTATGACCAGATCTTCACGGCACACGGTGTGATCATGATCTTCTTTGTGGCCATGCCTTTGGTGACGGGCCTCATGAACTACCTGGTGCCGCTGCAAATTGGTGCAAGGGATGTGGCGTTTCCCTTCCTCAACAACTTCAGTTTCTGGATGACCACCTTCGGTGCTGTACTCATCATGGCCTCCTTGTTTGTGGGTGAATTTGCCATGACAGGTTGGTTGGCCTACCCGCCGCTCTCAGGCATTTTGCAGAGCCCGTATGTGGGGGTGGACTACTACATTTGGGCTTTGCAGATTGCAGGCGTGGGCACTTTGCTGTCGGGTGTGAACCTGATTGTGACCATCGTCAAGATGCGCGCCCCCGGCATGAACATGATGAAAATGCCTGTGTTCACATGGACAGCTCTGTGCACCAACGTGTTGATTGTGGCTGCCTTCCCGGTGCTTACCGCTGTGTTGGGCATGCTCACCATGGACCGCTACCTGGGTACCAATTTCTTCACGAATGACCTGGGTGGCAACTCCATGATGTACGTGAACCTCATCTGGATTTGGGGTCACCCAGAGGTTTACATTCTGATTCTGCCGCTGTTTGGCGTGTTCTCCGAGGTGGTGTCCACATTCAGCCGCAAGCGCCTGTTTGGCTACAGCTCCATGGTGTACGCCACGGTGGTGATCACCATCCTCTCTTACTTGGTGTGGCTGCATCACTTCTTCACCATGGGCAGCGGGGCGAGCGTCAATTCTTTCTTTGGCATCACCACGATGATCATCTCCATCCCCACCGGGGCCAAGATCTTCAACTGGCTGTTCACCATGTACAAGGGCAAAATTCGTTTTGAACTGCCCATGATGTGGACCATTGCCTTCATGATCACCTTCGTGATCGGCGGCATGACTGGTGTGTTGTTGGCTGTACCGCCTGCCGACTTTGTGTTGCACAACAGCCTGTTTTTGATTGCACACTTCCACAATGTGATTATTGGTGGCGTGTTGTTCGGCTTGTTTGCCGGCATCAACTTCTGGTTCCCCAAGGCCTTTGGTTTCAAGCTTGACGAGTTCTGGGGCAAGGTGTCTTTCTGGTTCTGGGTGATTGGCTTCTACTTCGCCTTCATGCCCCTGTATGTGTTGGGCTTGATGGGTGTGACACGCCGTGTGAGTCAGTTTGACGACCCCTCTCTGCAAATCTGGTTCCAGATTGCAGCCTTGGGTGCCGTGATGATTGCCATCGGTATTGCTGCCATGATCATGCAGTTCTACGTCAGCTTCCGCGACCGTGAAAAATTGCGCGACACCACCGGTGACCCCTGGGATGGTCGCACCCTGGAATGGGCCACTTCAAGCCCACCTCCAGACTACAACTTTGCCTTCACACCCAAGGTGTACGACAACGACGCCTGGGCGCAAATGAAAAAAGAGGGTTACAAGCGTCCCTTGAGCGGATTCACAGCCATCCATATGCCCAAAAACACGGGCGCAGGTTTTGTGATCTCGGCCTTGAGCGCCGTGGTGGGGTTTGCCTTGGTGTGGCACATTTGGTGGCTGGCAGCAGGCGGTTTTGCGGCCATGTTGGTGGCCATCATCGGGCACACGTTTAACTACAAGCGCGACTATTACATTCCTGCGGAAGAAGTGGCCCGCACGGAAGCCGCACGTACCAAATTGTTGGAAAGCCATGTCTGAACTTACTTTGAACCAAAACAATAGCGAACGCTTTTACGTTCGCGAGCATCACCCAAAGAACGGATCACTGCTGGGCTTTTGGCTCTATTTGATGAGCGACTGCCTCATCTTCGCCTGCCTGTTTGCAACCTATGCTGTGATTGGACGCAATTACGCGGGTGGTCCCACTGGGTCCGAGATTTTTGATCTCAATTTGGTGGCCATCAACACCGCGTTCTTGCTGCTGAGCTCCATCACTTACGGCGTGGCCATGGTCAATATGCAGGCCCGCAAGCTCAATGGTACCTTGCTGTGGTTGGGCATCACCGGCGTGTTGGGCCTCGCCTTTTTGGCCGTTGAGCTGTACGAGTTTTGGCACTTCATCAGCATTGGCGCAACTCCCCAGCGCAGCGGTTTTCTCACCGCATTTTTCTCGCTCGTGGGCACGCACGGTTTGCACGTATTTTTTGGCATCATCTGGCTGGTTGTTTTGTTGTTCCAGCTCAAAAAGCATGGCCTGATTGTTGAAAACCGTCGTCGCGTGTTCTGTCTTTCGATGTTTTGGCACTTCC
Organism: Limnobacter sp.; assembly: GCA_036275215.1. Classification (GTDB taxonomy): domain Bacteria; phylum Pseudomonadota; class Gammaproteobacteria; order Burkholderiales; family Burkholderiaceae_B; genus Limnobacter. Next base: position 5,173 of record DASUEF010000104.1, read on the forward strand.
TGGATGTGATCTGGATTGGTGTCTTCACCTTTGTGTATTTGATGGGGGTATTGCCATGAGCGCGCATTCTCACGACCAACACCACGACGCGCATCACCACGACGATGAAGATGAGATTCACGTCAGCATGCGTGAATATGCGATGGGATTCGTGTTGTCGGTGATCCTCACCGCCATTCCGTTTGTTCTGGTGATGGGCAAGGTGTTTGACAGTTCAGTGACCACAGCCCTGGTGATTCTTGGCTTCGGCGCGGTGCAGATTGTGGTGCACATGGTGTACTTCCTGCACATGAACAGCAAGAGTGAGGGAGGGTGGACCATGCTGGCACTGGTGTTCACCCTGATTTTGGTGGTGATCACCTTGGTGGGTTCGATTTGGGTGATGTACCATTTGAACACCAACATGATGCCTGGCATGAACCATGAGGCCATTGAAGCGCTCCGTGAACCACGCTGAGCCAAAAAGCAACACAACAAAAAGGCTGCTGGCGTACACGCTGGCGGCCTTTTTGTTTGCTGTGTTTTGCGCCCTTGGTACCTGGCAGGTGCAGCGCTTGCAATGGAAGCTCGAGCTGATCGAAAGGGTCGAGGCTCGCGCGTTTGGTACCCCTCAAGCCCTGCCAAGCCCAGCACAGTGGTCCAGTGTGCAGCGTGACACGCATGAATACCTCAAGGTGAAACTGCAAGGCGTGTACCTGCCGCAGTACTCAAGTCGCGTACAAGCCAGCACCGTGCTTGGGCCGGGGCATTGGTGGCTCACCCCACTGCAAACCAGTGTTGGTTTGGTTTGGGTTAACCGGGGCTATGCCCCCAGCGGCGAGGCCGATCCCCTGAGCAATCAACCAACCGGCACGCCCGTGGAGGTGGTGGGCTTGTTGCGCATCTCAGAGCCCGGTGGCGGTTTTCTGCGCAGCAATCAGCCTGAGCAAGGCCGTTGGTTTTCTCGCGATGTACTGGCCCTGTCCCAGCAGCATGGTTTGAACAACGTTGCCCCATTTTTTGTGGATGCGGGTGAACCACGAAACCTCAATCCTGAGATGATCACTTTCAAGCCGCAAACATACCCTGTGGATGGTTTAACCATTGTACGATTCACCAACCACCACCTGATGTATGCCATCACTTGGTATGCTTTGGCTTTGCTGGTGGCCATTGCCACTGTGTTGTTGCGGCGGCACCTTGCATCCCGGTGATCGCCTGTATTTGCTCGCATAGGCGCATCATTCATGGCAATCAACTCTGACATTGTTTCTCCAAGACCAAGCGGTGCACTGATGGCGGAGGAAACACACGTGGCGCAGGAGACAGGGCACAAAAACATGCTGCACCTGATTCACCTGCGCTGGTTGGCCGTGGGCGGACAGATTGTGACCATGCTGGTGGCCACCTTGGGGTTGGGCATTCGCCTGCCGCTTCAGGAAATGCTCACCGTGATGGTGTTTTTGGTGGCGTTCAATGTGGCCAGCCATTTGCGTTGGCATGAAGAGCGTGTGGTCAGCAACCGCGAGTTGTTCTTGGCCATGTTGGTGGACATTGCCAGCCTCACCGCCCAGCTCTACTTCACCGGTGGCATCAATAACCCCTTTGCGTTGCTGTTTTTGCTGCAGGTGATTTTAAGCGCTGTGCTTTTGCGCACAGAGTCTGCCTGGACCGTGGTGTGGATCACCACCCTGTGCCTAGCAGGTTTGTCTGTGTTTAATCGCCCTTTGCAGTGGCCCGCCAACAGCTCGGTGGTGTTTGCCGATTTGTACGCCCAGGGTATTCTCATTTGTTTTTTGCTCAACGCCGCTTTGCTGGTGATGTTCATTACCCGGATTAGCCGTAACCTGCGCGCGGGCGACGCTCAAATGGCTGCGATGCGGCAACGTGCAGCAGAGGAAGAGCACATTGTTCGCATGGGCTTGCTGGCATCGGGTGCGGCGCATGAACTGGGCACACCCCTGGCCACCATGTCGGTGATTCTCGGCGACTGGAAACGCATGCCAGCATTTCGCCACAATGCGGGTTTTCAGGAGGAGATGGCCGAGATACAAGCCCAACTCTTGCGCTGCAAACGAATTGTGAGCGGTATCTTGATGTCAGCGGGTGAGGCCCGAGGTGAGGGCTCGCGGCGCACCACGCTCAATGTTTATTTCCAGGCGCTGGCGGACGAATGGCTGGAGAGTCGTTCGCCCAAGCAATTTCAATTCAACAACCACGTGCAGGAATCCCTGCCTGTTGCATTTGACTCCACCGTTGCTCAAATGGTGTTCAACCTGTTGGACAACGCACTTGAGGCTTCACCATCCTGGGTTGGCATGGAGGTGTCTAAGGAAGATGATCTGTTGATGTTGCGCGTGACAGACCGTGGGCCTGGCTTTACGGCTGAAGTATTGGAGCAACTGGGCAAGCCTTACAACTCCACCAAAGGGCGACCCGGCGGCGGACTTGGACTTTTTTTGGTCACGAACGTGGCACGAACTTTGGGCGGTGTTGTCCAAGCAGAAAACCGCAGTGATGGCGGGGCCAGTGTGCAGGTGAGTTTGCCGATTACATCGCTGGTGTTGCAGGAGAAGTAGTGTGGAGCCGTTGAGTGATGTAGGCGACCGTCTGTTGATGGTGGTAGAAGACGACGATGCATTTGCCAAAGTGCTGACCCGCTCGTTTGAGCGCCGCGACTATGCCGTGATACGCGCCAGCAATCAGGAAGAAATGCAGGTGTTGCTGCAAAGCCACCGCCCCACGCACGCCGTGGTCGATTTGAAACTGAGCGGCAATGCCTCGGGTCTGAATTGCGTGCAAGCTTTGCATGAGTTTGACCCCAACATGCTGATTGTGGTGCTCACCGGATTTGCCAGCATCAACACCGCTGTGGAGGCCATCAAACTGGGGGCCTGCCAGTACCTGGCCAAACCCGCCAACACCGACGACATTGAAGCCGCCTTCGCCCACGTGGCAGGCACAGAACCCGTGGAGCTTACCAATCGCTCCACTTCCATCAAAAACCTGGAATGGGAGCGCATCCACGAGGTTTTGGTGGAAACCGATTTCAACATTTCAGAGACCGCGCGGCGGCTGGGCATGCACCGGCGCACCTTGGCACGCAAACTCGAGAAACGCCGCGTGAAGTAAACCCAAACAAGAAAGGCAGCAACCATGAGCATTGAATTACCCCCACACCACGGTTTTACTTTCAACCACACCATGCTGCGTGTGAAAGACCCGGCAATCTCGCTTCAGTTTTACGAGCAGGTGTTTGGCATGACCCTATTGCGCAAGGTGGATTTCTCCGAGATGGCGTTTTCGCTTTATTTTTTGGCCAAGCTAAACGCAGATGAAGCACCACCTGCCGATGAAAGTGAACGCACCGTGTGGACCTTCAGCCAGCGTGGCGTGCTTGAGCTAACCCACAACTGGGGCACTGAAAGCAATCCAGAGCACCATTACCACGATGGCAATGCACAGCCCCAGGGTTTTGGCCACATTTGTTTTGCGGTACCCAATCTGGAACAGGCCGTCGCTTGGTTTGATGAAAACAAGCTGAGTTATGTAAAGCGCCCGGATCAGGGCAAGATGCGCAATGTGGCTTTTGTCAAAGACCCTGATGGCTATTGGATTGAGATTGTTCAGCCAAACCTGTTGGGGCAGTTGGGGAAATCCGCCTGACCCACACAGGCTTAATTCAATTCGTCGTCGCTGGGCACCGGGGGCAGGGCAAAAATCTCAATGCCCTCGTCGCGCAACTCCTCAAACTCTTCCAAGCTGGCTTGGCCTCGAATGGCGCGCACCGGGGCCTCTTCATAGTGGATTTTGCGCGCCTCTTCGGCAAAGCGGTCGCCCACATCCTCGGAGTGGTTGATGAGTGCAGCCAATGCCTGCCTGGCCATCACAAAAGCCGTGGCCACCTCCATGGCGTGACCTTTGGAGGCCATGGTGGGAGCGGTTGGAACGGGCTCTGAATGTGTTGTTTTGCCGGCTGGCGTTGAGTCAGGTGATCTGTTTTGCCCGATGTTGATCTTAGAAGGTACCTTTCGAATCGCGCTGGTGCCACACTCCGGGCAGGTAAGCAATTTGCGCTCCCGTTGCTCGTCAAAGTCCTCGCTGGACCTGAACCAGCCTTCGAAGCGATGTGCGTACTCGCATTCGAGGTCGTAAATAATGATTGCCACAATGTTTGAATCTGATGCTGAATTCCGCTATTTTACAGTGGAATGAATTGCCTACCGGCAAATTGCAAACTCTTCTAGAATTTCGTCTCTCAATCACAATGCCCACAAGAGGTTGGTATGTCCCGTAAAAAGTCACTCGAACCGCATTTGCGGGGGCTGGTGGACTTGATTTCGGCTTCGCTTGATGAAGGCACCCGGCAGGTGGAAGGGGTGCACCGGCGCATTGCTGACATTCCATTTGCAGTGCTCAAAAAGATCAAACCCATCGCGCCTATTTCTTCGGCGGTGCACATGGTTGAGAAAAAGATCACCCATTCTGCCTACGACACGGTTCGTCTGGTCGCCAAGGTTGGGGCGCAGGCCGTGCACAACGTGCTGCCCACCGATCCTGCCAACCACGGCATTTCGCAGCCCGAATACCGCATCGATCACGAGGCGCTGCGCAAGCAAAAAAAGAACTGAAATAGTGCTTGCACATGCACACGGTTTGCCTTAATTTATAAACATGAGCATATGCTCATATAAATATTGCAAATCGGGGAGATAAACCGTGTCATTCGATATTCCTTCGGACACGCCTTTGGGGCGCGTGGCCAGGGCCCCTGAGAATTTTATCACCCGCCAGGATGTGGCCTTCGTCAACCGGGCTTGTCCCGATGATCGCCGTGCCTTTTTCAAAAAAGCATTCGCTGCCGCAGCGCTGGCAGGCTTCGCAAGTGTTCGCCCAGCGCAAATTTTGGCCGGCGAAGGAGATCCTGCCGTTTTGAACTTGCCTGCACACACGCGGGGTTTGGGGCAGCCAGTGGCGGCTAGGCCGTATGGCGTACCATCGCAGTATGAAAGAAATTTGCAAAGGCGCGAGTCGCCGGGTTTGACCAGAGTCAGTGCAGCATCGGTCTCTTTCTGCCCATTGCAGGGGCTGTTTGGAATCATCACGCCATCGGGCTTGCATTTTGAGCGGCACCACCAGGGCTGGTGGGACATCGACCCCACCCAGCATCGCCTCATGATCAATGGCTTGGTGCGCAAACCCATGGTGTTCACAGTCGATGAGCTCATGCGCATGGAGTCGGTCTCTCGCATCCATTTCATAGAATGCGGTGCAAACTCTGGCATGGAATGGGCCAATGTGGCGGTGCCCACGGTGCAATACACCCATGGCATGCTCAGCAGTTCTGAGTTCACGGGTGTGCCGCTTATTAAGGTGCTGGAATACTGCGGTGTTGACTTGAAGATGGGCCGCTATGTGTTGGCCGAGGGTGCGGATGGCTCCTCCATGACACGCACCATCCCCATGGAGTTGGTGGAAAGTGGCGAGGTGCTGCTGGCGTATGGTCAGAACGGTGAAATGCTGCGTCCCGAAAATGGTTACCCACTTCGATTGGTGGTGCCTGGGGTGCAAGGGGTGAGTTGGGTAAAGTACCTGCGCCGCATCGAGGTGGGAGACCAACCCTGGGCCACCAAAGACGAGGCCATTCATTATGTGGATTTGATGCCCGATGGGACACACCGCCAGTACACCTCCATCCAGGAGTGCAAGTCTGTGATCACCACGCCCTCCGGTGGTCAGCGCCTGCTGACGCCTGGCTTTTACAACATCACAGGTTTGGCCTGGAGCGGGCGCGGAAAGATCAAGGCCGTGGATGTGTCTGTGGATGGGGGCAAAAACTGGCAGACCGCACGGCTAGAAATACCGGTGCTAGACAAATCCCTGACGCGGTTCAGTCTGCCCTGGGTGTGGCAGGGCGGCGAGGCGATTTTACAAAGCCGAGCAGTGGACAGCACAGGCTATGTGCAGCCCAGTTACCGCACCTTGCGCGCCAAGCGGGATAACAAAAGCATCTACCACAACAACGCCATCCAGAGTTGGCGGGTGGATGCGGCTGGTGAGGTGCACAACGTGCATGTGGGGTAGGGCGATATGAACGACTCAGACCTGAAGCGGTTGTTTTGGAACAGCGCTCACGTGGTTGTGGCGCTGATGATGTGCGGCTTGCTGCTGCATGTTGGTGCAGCCCAAGCCATGGACGGTTTGGGGCGGCCAGCCACACCTGCCGAGGTGAAAGCTTGGGACATTGATGTGCGGCCAGATTTTAAGGGCTTGCCTGCGGGCAGTGGCAGTGTGGCCAAAGGCATGCAAGTGTGGGATGCACAATGCGCCTCATGCCATGGGGTGTTTGGCGAGAGCAATGAGGTGTTCACACCCATCGTAGGTGGTACCACTCGGGAGGACATGTTGCGAGGCCGTGTGCAGTCTCTCAAAGATGGTTCTGCCCCTCAACGCACCACGTTGATGAAAGTGGCCACCCTGTCAACTTTGTGGGATTACATCAATCGGGCCATGCCTTGGACCAATCCAAAATCACTCACCACCGAGGAGGTGTACGCCGTCACTGCATACATCTTGAACATGGGGGGCGTTGTGCCCGATGACTTTGTGCTGAGTGATGCCAACATGGCTCAGGTGCAGGCGAAACTGCCCAACCGGCATGGCATGCAAGCCAATCACGGCATGTGGTTGCCCTCGGGTAAACCCGATGTAAAAGAGGCACGTTGCATGTCAAACTGCACACCTGACGCACAAGTAACTTCTTTCATGCCCGACTATGCGCGGGATGCACATGGCAACCTGGTTGAGCAAAATCGCTTGGTTGGACCAGTGCGTGGGGTGATCACGGTGGCACAGGGCAACGACGCTGCTGGGCCCACCGCGCAGGCCAAATCTGCGGAGTCGCTGTTCAATGCCAATGGATGCGTGGCATGCCATGCGGTGGTAGAAAAAAAGCTGGGACCTTCCTTGGCGGATATTTCGAGCAAGTACGCCAACCGGACTGACGCACTGGCCTATCTGACCGATAAAATTCGTTCAGGCGGTCAAGGTGTTTGGGGCGCCATGCCCATGCCAGCGCAATCCCACCTCTCCGTTGCTGATGTTGAAAGCCTGGCGAAGTGGGTTTTGAATACGGGAAAGCAGTGAACGAGCAAAGTTTCTAGGAGGAATCGCTCAATGAATGAGAATAGACGTGCCGTGTTGAAGGCTTCGTCCAGCCTGACTGTGCTGGGTCTGGCGGTGACTGCCGGGTTGATCAAGCCCAATGTGGCCTTTGCATCGCAGGCTTGGCCAAAAAAGGCGTTCGACAGCAAATCCATGGATGAACTGATGAAAGCCCTGGGTGGCAATATGCCAGCGGAAAGCGCGGACATTACCGTGATTGCACCCGACATTGCCGAAAACGGTGCGGTGGTGCCGGTGGGTGCCGATAGCAAATTGAAAAACACCACTGAGGTGTCGTTGCTGGTTGAAAACAATCCATCTATTTTGTCTGCTCAGTTCATGATCCCAGCTGGCACCGATGCCAAAGTGAACACCCGCGTGAAGATGGGCAAGTCCAGCAACGTGTATGCCTTGGTGAAGGCCGATGGCAAATACTACTTTGCCAAAAAGGAAGTGAAAGTAACCCTGGGCGGTTGCGGCGGCTAATCTCACTGAACACAAGGAGCTAACAATGGGTGATCCAATGAAAATTCGCGCCAAAGCCAATGGCGACGAAGTTGAAGTCAAAGTATTGATGGCGCATGAGATGGAAACTGGTCAGCGCAAGGGCGCCGACGGCAACCTCGTGCCAGCATGGTTTATACAAAATGTGACCGCCAAGTGCAACGACAAGGTGGTGTTGCAGGCCAACTGGGGGCCGGCTGTGGCCAAAAACCCTTTCATGTCTTTCTCGTTCAAAGGCGGTAAGGCGGGCGACACAGTCGAAATCACATGGACCGACAACAAGGGCGATTCGCGCACCGACAAAACCAAAGTAGCGTAGTCTCAAAACGATTCATAAGCACAACAAAAGGGGCGTGAGATGAGGCCTATCCATCACCTGGTTGCCAAGCTGGCAACTGCAAGTCTGTTGGCTGCGGGGGCAATCGCCCCAGTGGCTGCACAAAAATCCACCGAAGAAGGCATTCAGGAATACCGCGACATGCTGGCTGACGGCAATCCGGCCGAGCTCACGGAGCTTTTGGGCGAAGACCTATGGACCAAGCCGCGTGGGCCCAAGAACGCCTCTCTGGAGCAATGCGATCTGGGGCAGGGCCCTGGCAAGCTGGCCGGTGCTGTGGCACAGATGCCGCGCTACTTTGCTGACACAGGCAAGGTGATGGATGTTGAGAGCCGCATCGTCCACTGCATCGTCACACTCCAGGGGCGTGATGCCAAAGAGGTGGCCGACAAGCCATACTCTGGCGCGGGCCAGCGCGCCACCGAGATGGAGTCCCTCGTGGCCTATGTGTATGCCCAATCTCGCGGTGCCATTGTGAACGTGCCGCAAAATCACCCGGAAGAAAAAGCTTCCCGTGCACGAGGTGAGAAGATCTTTTTTTTCCGTGGCGGGCCCTATGATTTTTCATGTGCGAGCTGCCATGCCACGGATGACCAGCGCATCCGCTTGCAAGGGTTGCCCAACCTCACCAAAACCGAGCCTGCGCAAACTGCGTTCGGTGCTTGGCCAGCCTATCGGGTGTCGCAGGGGGCGGTGCGCACCATGCAATGGCGCATGTACGATTGTTTCCGACAGCAGCGTTTTCCTGAACTGCAGTACGGCTCACAGGCCGCCATTGACCTGATCACCTTCCTTGGGGTGCGGGCCAAAGGCGGCACAATGCAGGCCACATCCATCAAACGCTAAGGAGACCCTCTCATGACAACTCGAACACTGTTTGTTGCGTGCACGCTCTTGGGGACATGGCTTGCGGCGGGGTGCGCCAACACGGGCACTGAGTCCACCGCACAAGTGAGCGATGCCGAAGTTCAACAGGTCATCATGGCCTCGTTCAAGGAGAAGGGCCAAGCTGGGATGGACCGTTTGAACCAATCTGAGTTGCAAAAGTCTTGTTCCATGGCAGCGCTCGACCCGGAAGGTTTGCCACAAGCAAAGCGTACGGCGCTTGAACAGGCCGCCCTTGCTGCTGTCAAATACCCTGCCGACGGCAAGTACTTGGGGGATTGGAAATCAGGCGAAAAAATTGCACAAACAGGGGTGGGTTTTCAGTTCTCTGACAAACCGGACACACCGGCGGGTGGCAACTGCTACGCCTGTCACCAGTTAGCGCCGCAAGAATTGTCGTACGGCAACCTGGGGCCCTCGTTGTATCAGTACGGCAAGGTGCGAGGCAGCTCCGAGGAGATCATGAGGTACACCTGGGCGAAGATCTGGAATTCCCACGCCTACAACGCCTGCTCCAACATGCCACGCTTTGGCGCGGAAGGCATATTGACTGAGGCCCAACTGAAAGATGTGATGGCGCTCTTGATGGCACCGGATTCCCCAGTCAACAAGTAGGTTTCAGGACACACCATGCAAATGAATCGACGTGAGTTCATGGGAATGTTGGCGGCCGCCTCGGCCGCAGGCATGGCACTGGATGCTCCCCATGCGCTGGCTGGAAAAGCGACAGAAAAGATCTATGATCTCAAGCCTTTTGGCAATGCCAGCGTGTTGCATTTCACAGATTGCCATGCGCAGCTGGTGCCCATTTACTTTCGCGAGCCCAATGTGAACATTGGGGTGGCTGGCGCGGCTGGACGTGCACCACACTTGGTGGGGGAGACTCTCCTCAAGGCATTCGGGATTCGCCCGGGCTCTCCCCAAGCACACGCTTTCACTTACCTAAACTTTGAAGAGGCGGCCGCGCGGTACGGCAAAGTGGGTGGTTTTGCGCACTTGGCCACCTTGGTCAAAATGATGAAGGCCCAACGCCCTGGCGCGTTGTTGCTAGACGGTGGTGATACCTGGCAAGGGTCGGCTACCAGCCTGTGGACCCATGCACAAGACATGGTGGATGCTGCCAAAATGCTGGGTGTGGATGTGATGACCCTGCACTGGGAATGCACCTACGGTTCAGACCGCATTCTTGAAGTGGCCGAGAAAGACTTCAAAGGCAAGGTCGACATCATTGCGCAAAACATCAAGACCACCGACTTCGGCGATCCAGTGTTCCCCAGCCATGTGATGAAAAACATCAATGGGGCAAAGGTTGCAATCATTGGTCAGGCCTTCCCCTACAGTCCAATTGCCAATCCGCGCTACTTCGTGAAAGACTGGTCCTATGGAATCCAAGAAGAGAGCATGCAGGCCGTGGTCGATGAAGTGCGCCAGCAAGGGGCACACGCGGTGGTGCTTCTGTCCCACAACGGCATGGATGTGGATTTAAAAATGGCCAGCCGTGTCACCGGCATTGATTTTATTTTGGGCGGCCACACACACGATGGTGTGCCCAACGCCATTCCCGTAAAAAACGCATCGGGCATCACCCACGTCACCAACGCAGGCAGCAACAGCAAGTTTTTGGGTGTACTGGACATGGACATCCAGGGCGGCAAGTTGCGCGATTTCAAATACCGTTTGTTGCCGGTGTTCTCCAACATGCTGCCCGCCGACCCAGCCATGCAGTCCTTTATAGACAATGTTCGCAAGCCCTTTCTGGCCAAGCTTGCAGAACCACTGGCAACCACCGAGGGGCTTCTTTACCGTCGCGGCAATTTCAATGGCAGTTGGGACCAACTCATTGTGGATGCGTTGTTGGAAGTGAAGGGGGCTGAAATTGCGTTTTCCCCGGGCTTCCGTTGGGGCACCAGCCTGTTACCTGGCCAAACCATCACGCGTGAGCACTTGATGGATCAAACCGCAATCACTTATCCAAACACCACACTCAGCGACATGACGGGTGCGTTCATCAAAACTGTGCTTGAAGATGTGTGTGACAACCTGTTCAACCCGGATCCCTATTACCAGCAAGGCGGCGACATGGTGCGCGTGGGTGGACTCACCTACACCTGCAATCCACTGGCTGACACGGGCAAACGAATTTCAGACATGCGCCTGAATGGCAAACCCATTGATGCCGACAAAACTTACAAGGTGGCTGGTTGGGCACCTGTGGCGGAAGAGGCGAGAAACAACGGTGAGCCCCCGATTTGGGACGTTGTGGAGACCTATCTACGCGACAAGAAAACAATCGCCAGCAAAACACCCTACACCCCCAAGTTGATCGGCATGAACAACAACCCGGGGTACGTGGTCTAACAGGCATGAAACGCCTGTTGATTTTATTGCTGTGGTGCGTTTGCTCACCTGCCGCCCTGGCAGCGGGCGGCAGGCAGTTGCCATGGCCTGTGGATTTGTCCAAACAATCTGCACCCGCTGTGGTGGTGCTGTTCTCACTGCCCAATTGCGCTTACTGCGAAAAAGTTCGCCAGCAAACCCTGTTGTATCTCGAGACCGACTCGCGCTATCAAGGACGGGTGCGGGTGTTTGAAGTGGATTTCCAGGACAGGCAACGGCGCTTTGTCTGGTTCGATGCGCGGCAATACAACGGCCTAGATTTGGGGCAACTGCTCAATGTGAAGTTTTCGCCCACTGTGATGGTGTTTGACCATCAGGGTGGGGTGGTGGGAAAACCTTTGCTGGGAGCTGGTTTGCCAGATTTTTACGGTGCTTATGTGGACGAGTTAATTCGGTCCGCTTGGGCTGCCAGCGCCCGGTATTAGTCCGGCTGGGTGCTCTGCGGTGTTTCACCCCGAAAGTCGCTGATTGCTTGGCGAATCCGATCCAGCATTGCTTTGGAAGGTCGTTTACGGGATATCTGGCTGGCCAGCTCGTACCCTTTCTGATCCATCTTGACCGCGAAACACAGCTCCAGCAGGCTGGTGAGCGTCTCTGGCTCCATGGTGGGTAGGCTGTCGGCGTAATTGCCAAAAAATGCATTCAATTTTTCTTGCGCTTTAACACCGCGGCCATCGGTGATTTCCTTTTGTATGGCCATCAATGAGCGAGCCAATTCAAGTTCCGTGCTGTTGACAGTGCTTCGCATTTTGGCGGTCAGTTTTTCCGCCTCTTCATGCCGACCCTCCTTCACGTAGATTTTGGAGAGCTGCAAGTAATCGTGAATCTGTGAAAGTGAGGTGTTTCGCGAACGATCAATCACTTTGATGAGATAGTTCTTGGAGCGTGTGTTGTCTCCAACCCTCACCGCCAAATCAGCCAGTTTGCGCAATCTTGACGTGGAGGCCAAAGCCTTCGCACCCATCCTCTCAAGCACTTCCAATGCCTCGCCAGGTTTGTTCTGCTCCCAAAGCAGGTCGGCAAACAGGTCGCTCGCGGCCAAGTATTCAGGGTTGCTTTTAACCACCTTGGACAATAGTCCGTTGGCTTCATCCAGCTTTTTTCGCTCTATGTTCACCTTGGCGAGTAGCAGATTCATCCAGGGTTTGGGCGCACTTTCTAGCTTCTCCAAAAGCTGCTTCTCTGTTTCTTCAAAATGTCCAGCACGGAAATACGATTCCACCCGCATGCGTTCCAACTCGTTTAGGTATTGGGGAAACTGCTGCTCAAGGCGATCGCAGACCGGGGGAAGGGCTTCATACTGCCCGTCGAACATGGCCTGGTAGGCTTCACTCAAACGTTGTTTGCGATTGAATATTCGCACCACCCGCTCCGACAGGGTGGAGGCAGTGAACGGTTTGATGAGGTAATCGTCGGGTTCAAACTCTGCAACCGCCACCACGTTGCTGTAGCTGCGCTCCCCAGTGACCATCATGAATGCGGTATTCCATGCAAGCTTCTTGTTTACGCGCAAGTCCTCAAGCAACTGCTGGCCGTTTCGGTCTCCTTCCAGTTGATATTCACAGACCAGCAAGGCAAATTCCCGGGATGCAAGATGCTGTTCCACTTCAGCGACCGAGCTTGCAAAAATCACTGTTCTTGCACCCAATTGAGACAGTTGATCCTGAAGGGCGCGACGGGTTGCAAGCGCAGAGTCAACCACCAATGCAGTTTTCCCTTTGAGCGGTGTCATGTCTTTGACGGCCTGCTTCATCCGCTCGGGTTTATTGCCTGCCTCAGGTTGTGCAATGCTGGCATTGTCCGTTGGGCTATCGATCTGGCTCATTCGGCGATTCGGGGTAGAAGGGTAGACCTCTCATTGTCACAGGGGTTTTACAGTTGTTTGCGCTTGAATACAGCCAATTTTTGCCTGCTTACTTGGCCTTTGACCTGTGAAAATAGAATGCAGCTTCTATTAACAACTGTTTACATCGCCTTGGAGGGGGCATTTTTTCATGGTTTAATAAGAGAAATTCCTTGTTACTCTACAGTCAAATCTAAATATTGATTACGCAAGGTATAAAAGAAAAATCAACGGAGACATAGATGACCAAAGCTGGCTTGTGGCGTTCTGCCGCCCTGTCTGGACTGTTTGTGCTGTCGGCATTTGCCGCGGGTTGCGCAAGCATCGAGCGTGGGGCGACCAACCTTGCAATTAACCTGATTGAACGTCGCATCATCCCCCCCCAGCTTGAAATTGAAGATGTGGACATGGCCTGCCGCTTTGCCACAGGCAATTTCCCGCTCATCTCTGGTGGTACCCGGGCCTTCCACGGTGACCCCCGACTCCTTGAATCTCTACTCTTGGTCTCTTCCGCGGCTTGTTCTGAACAGCGTGCCGTGGAGGCTGAACTGCGTTACCTACGGGCCGCCAAAGAAAACCGCATCACTGAGGCACAAGATGCCCGAATTCAGCAAAAGCGCTTGCTGGAGGTGACCGCCCGCCGCCAATTGCAAGCTTTCCAAATGATGCGTGACAAGCTGCAGGAGAAGTACAGCTTTGAGTACGGTGAGGGTTGCCCTGAGTTTGAGCGCGACTTCGACGAAATGGTTTACTTGCTGGGCACAGTGGCAGGGCTGCAAGCGGTTGTAAACGACATCGCCTCTCAGCAGATGGTGGGTGTGCCTACCGACATTGCACCAAAATCCGAACGGGCGCTCACCTGTATTTCGAATGCCAAGTGGTGGGGCGCTCCCAACGCAGCGCGCGCTGTGGTGTGGAGCATTTTGCCAGGCGCCTCTGAAGGCAAAGACGTGTGGGGTACCTTCCGTTTGTCCATGTTGATTGGTGAGCGCCAAGGTGTTCGCTTGCCGCATGTGATGTACGCATTGTCGGCCTTGGCTGTGGGTGATACAGAGCGTTTCCGCGATTCCACGAAGCGTTTTGCCAACGTGAAAGATTACAAACCCAGTGAACAATATGCTTTGGTTGAGGGCATTGCTTCAGCTGTGATGACAAACCTGTCGGATCGGTACTGGACTGAGAACCAGGGTACGCGTACCCCGGTTGGCAGCATGGGCAAATACTGGGATGAAGAAGCCGCGATGCCAGAAGGCATGAACGTGGACGACTTGCTGAAATAAATCAGATATGACAGCAAATCAGCGGTTGGCGCGGCACCTCTAGCCACATGCCAACCACCGCTTGAACCACTATTGGGAGACTTTTCAATGACCTTCAAATTCAAAGCAATCACTGCAACACTGGGCTTGGCCCTCATGGCGTCTGCCAGCCCCGCATTGGCCAAACAAAAGGTGTGCGTGTTCGACATTCTCGGTGCTGGCGGCGATGTGTTCAACTTGAGCAAAGATTATGTGCTGGCAGCCAAAGCTTTGGGTGCAGATCTCGAGCTGGAAGCGTTCACCGATGAGAAAATCGCATCCGAGAACTTTAAGACTGGCCAGTGCGACATGCTGGTCGCCACATCTTTTCGCACCCGTGCGTACAACACCATTGCTGGCTCCATTGACGCCTTGGGCGCAGCCTCTGTGGTGAAAGACGGCAAAGTGGACATGGAATTGAGCTACGAAGTGGTTAAGCGCACCATTCAACTGTTTGCCACTGAAAAAGCCAACGACTTGATGACCCAGGGCAACTATCAGGTCGCAGGCATTTTCCCTTTCGGCGCTGCTTACCTTTACGTCAAGAGCCGTGACATCAACTCAGTTGAAAAACTTGCTGGCAAGAAAATCGCCTCCTTCGACTATGACTCTGCGCAAAAGCAAATGATCTCCAAAGTGGGCGCGTCTCCTGTGTCCGCAGACATTTCCAACTTCGGTGCCAAGTTCAACAACGGCTCGGTCGATATTATTGCCGCACCCGCTGCGGCTTACAAACCGCTTGAACTGTATAAAGGCTTGGGCGATAAAGGCGCGATTGTGCGTTTCCCTGTGGCATTGTTGACCTATCAAGTGATTGTGAACAAGTCCAAGTTCCCTGAAGGATTTGCGCAAAAGTCTCGCGACTACTGGGCCAAGAAGTATCCAGCCGGTATGCAGATCATCAAAAACGCTGAAAAAGGCATTCCCGCTGGTGCCTGGATGGACATTCCAGCAGCCGATGCCGTGAAGTACACCATTTTGTTGCGTGAGTCCCGTGTTGACTTGGCCAAAGCGGGTTCTTATGACCCCAAGGCACTGAACATCATGAAGCAGATTCGCTGTGGTGTTAACCGTGCAGATTCTGAGTGTGCAACCAAGACTGAGCTGTAATTTGTGGTGAATGGACGGCAATTGCCGTTCCATTCATGCCTTGCAGTGAGGGGGCCTTATTCTTGGCCCCTTTTTATTACCTGTACCACGATTTATTCGAAATCCAGCGCATTTATTGCGCGCTGAAAAGGATCCATCATGCAGAGTGCCTCCGGTAAAAAGTGGATTGGCCGTTCCCCATCCGAATGGTTATCCAGCCTTCCGATTTTTTCCCTGCTTTTGCTTACGCTGATCATCGGTACTGGTGAAATGGTGCATGGGCAATTGCTGCGATTGGGCGAGCGCATGTTCGGCGATCCCCAAAACCAGATCCAATACTTCCTGCTGCGCGCAGACCCCGAAAAGCCAACCTGCGACCCCAATCCGGACATAGATGCCTTGGTGGCCAAGCAAGTGGCCGATGCAGAAAGTGCACCAAAATCCGATTTGGATCTGCTGTTTGGGGATTCTGCAATCGACCCCAACGAAATCCGCATGTCCCTTGAGGCTGCGCGTGATCAGTGCAAAGACCGCTTCGATTTGTATGAGCGTGTGAGCGGAGCCATCACACCCGAAGTCAAAATGTTCCGGGAAATTGAGACTGGCTTTTTTGGTATTTTCAAATTCGGTACTGAAAACCGCCCGTTGATCCTGTTGATCATGGTGGCCATTGCCGCGGTCACCACCACCCTGAGCTACCACCACATTAGCCTGCGCCCTCCACGTTACAAAAAAGATTTTCAGGTGTACTCGCTGGCCATGTTGGGCGCCAACTTGTTGATGACCATTTCCAGCGCGTACTACCTCAAGCTGCAATACGACTCTGGTGTGGCTGTTGAAAACCCGCTCATTAGCATCATCAGCATCGCTTTATTTGCTGGGCTTTCCTACATCAGCCTGCGCGATGTTCTTAAAATGCCCGCCCATGCAGAAGAAGGCGGCAGTTATGGCCTTGGCTTGTTGAGTATTCCGCTGTATGCATTCATGGCACTGAATGCAGGCATCAGCTTTTTCATGGATGATTACTTGGCAGGTTTGGCCATTTACTTCGGCCAGATCACGGAGCTGTCCAGCATCTTCTTGAACCTTGCTCTTTACCTGTGGGCAGGTATGTTGCTCAAGCAAACCCGCATGGTGCAGTTGTTCATGGATGTCTTGCGTCCATGGAAGTTGCCACCCGAGGTGTTCACCTGGATTGTGCTTTTGGCAGCCGCCATTCCAACCGCCTACACAGGCGCTTCTGGTGTGTTTGTGATTGCGGCCGGTGCCATTGTGTACCGTGAAGTGTTGGCAGCCGGTGCGCGCCGCCACTTTGCGCTGGCGGCCGCAGCCATGTCCGGTTCCTTGGGCGTGGTGTTGCGTCCCTGCTTGCTCATTGTGGTTATCGCTGCGCTCAACAAAGAAGTCACCACCAGCGAGCTGTATGGCTGGGGCTTGTTTGTGTTCATCCTCACCTCCACGCTGTTCATGATCATCGCGCTCTTGAAAGCCGAGGGCCGGGTCACAGAACGTGCCAAGGCCAAGGAAGCACTGCCACAGTCCTTGCGTGCTTTGGTGCCCGTGTCGCCTTATATCCTGATCATGTTGTTGGTGGTGTTTGGTTACGAGTACCTGCTGGACACCAAGCTGGATGAGTTCACGGCCCCCGTGATGCTGCCCGTGATCATGTTGTTTGTGATCATTTTCGATAAGCTCCGCGGTGGCCCCACCAAAGTGGGCGGAGACACCCCCGCTGAGAAAAAGCAAAACCAAGGCCTGGAATATGCAGTGCGTGCTGCCACCACCGAGACCATTGGACACATTGGCGCGTTGATTATGCTCATGGCTTTGTCCATCAGCGTCGGTGGCATGATTGAACGCTCCGGTATCATGGGACTGGTGCCTGCTGACATGGGTAGCATTTGGATGGCGCTCACCCTCCTGATGATTCTCATGATTTTCATCGGCATGGTGATGGATCCGTTTGGTGCTGTCATTCTGGTGTCTGCAACGGTTGCACCTGTGGCTTACAGCAACGGTATTCATCCAGTGCATTTCTGGATGATTGTGGTAACGGCCTTCGAGTTGGGTTACCTGTCCCCGCCCGTGGCACTTAACCAGCTGCTTGCACGCCAGGTGGTCGGGGAGGCCGAAATGGACAAAGCGGCTGAAGAAACGAAACACCGACCCTTCTATTACCGCTTTGAGCGTTGGTTGTTGCCGGTGTACACCCTCTTCATCGGTTTGTTGATTGTGACCTACGGTGGTCAAATGTTGATCAACAACGCCGAGAAGTTGCAACCCATCAGCCATTTCTTGGGCTTGGATGCGCTGAGACCGGCGGTGTTGGACCAAGCGCCAGCGGCGCCCGCACAACCTGAGGCAGCACCTGCCGATGCTGCACCACCTCAGGATGCGAGCGATGCTCAGGGTGTGGACCCAGCATCTGCGCCCGCACCGGATGATCTTCTGGGCGCTGCCGCACCAGCAGCAGTCGCAGTACCTACCCAGTTAGACCCAGCAGTGGCTCAAAGCGAGATCACTGAAATGGTCAGTAACTGGGCAGCCGCTTGGAGCGCCCGGGACGTCGAGGGTTACCTGAGTTTTTACTCAGCCAATTTTGAGTTGCCAGGGCAGCTCAGCCGCGAACAGTGGGAAGGCCAGAGGCGCTCACGGATTGTGGGCAAGAAAAACATTGAGGTTGACACCAGCAATTTGAGCGTGCAAGTGGATGGCGACAATGCCACGGTTGAGTTTGATCAAGCCTACAAAGCTGACAACTACTCTGACAATGTGCGCAAAACAATCCGTCTTGCCAAAGAAGGAGGACGCTGGAAGATCGTGACGGAACAAGCCAACTGATCCTTGCGCACAACCAATAAAAAGCCCCTCGTGTTGAGGGGCTTTTTTTGGTCCCCCCGACAGGAATCGAACCTGTATCTAGCGCTTAGGAGGCGCTCGTTCTATCCATTGAACTACGGCGGGCTGCACGCATTTTACACCGCCTCATCGCCATGGCGTCTCGCCCATTTGCGCCGAATTCGTAAAAATTCACAAATGCGGATTCTAGTTTTCATAAAAATTCAAAATTAGAAAAGGAGTTAACTCTTAAAAATATATTTAAATCAAGGATTTACGTTTTATTCTGGCTTGGCACAAGGTCTGCAAATCATGCCTGTACACACACTTTGTTTATGAGGCTCACATGATTGCTCAGCACCACACCACCGACTCCATTCAAGTGACTCTTTCTGTTGATGGCGACTTGGCACCACTCAGTCCTCTCCAACTCAGAGACTTGGAGCACTTGCTGAAATCCCAGCAAACTCGCCTCACCCACTTCGTGCGTAAACACTTGCGCCGTGAGGACCAGGTGGACGACCTTGTTCAACAAACGCATCTGGCAGCTTTTCGCAATTGGAGTAAGTTCCGAGGAGACTCCAAGCCAGAAACTTGGTTGTTTGGTATTGCTTTGAATCTGGTAAAAAATTTCAGATATCGGGACAACAGCTATCGCTATCAAAGCGAAGAGTTTGAGGAACAATTGGTCGCCATTCCTGCCGATTCAAGTTGCGAGCCAGAAGAGCAGCTTATGCAGCAGGAGCGGATTGAATGCTTGCGACACGCAATTGATCACCTTCCAAGCAAAATGCAGCATGTGGTTCAGCTTGTGTTGCTTGAGGGATTTACCTATCAAGACGCAGCGACCGAGTTGGACTTGCCAATTGGTACCGTTCGTTCGCGCCTCTCCAGAGCACGGGATATGCTGCGCCTGGAAGTGTCTAACCCCACCAATGATTAACACAGATCGGTGAGCACAGCTGCATTGGCTGCATCCAAAATGGGCAATCAATTTGATAAAAATCTTTTGCCCCGCAGGATAAATTGCCATGCACCAACTCACCCTGTGTATTCAGTCCCCCGAGTTAAAAAGCCGCCTGCGTGCGGCAGCAATGCTGATGCAGGCCACCTTGCAGGAACTGAGTTTAGATCGATTGCTGGAAAAGGGCCCCAGCCTCGGTCATTGGGTGTTGCTGGATCATGATCTTGAGACCATCGCACGCGTGATCCGGGCATACCAAGCAATCGGTTTGCGGCCCGACAATCACATTATTCGATTCATCGACCAACCGTGGAAAGATTACGTGTATCACGACATTCCGATTTTTGCATCCATGGTGGTACCGCCAGATCCTTTGGCAGCGATGCAAATCCTAGAGCGTTTGATTCGAACCAAACCACTCGATTTTTCCGAGCCTGACGATCACTCCGAAGCCGGCGCCGACCCGTTTGCCGCACACCTTTGCAATAGCCCACCCATGAGGCTAGCGTTGGCACACTTGCAGAAGTTAAAAGCCCTTCCCGTAGACACGGTGTTGTTGGGCCCAACCGGGGCAGGCAAAGACACAGCTGCTCGGTGGTTGCATGCCAAGTCAGGACTCCAAGGGGATTTTGTGCATGTCAATTGCGCGGCTTTGCCAGAGCAGTTGTTTGAGGCAGAGCTATTTGGCGCCGAGGCAGGGGCTTACACAGGCGCACAAAAGAGCCGCATGGGAAAGCTAGAACAAGCCGATGAGGGAACCCTGTACCTGGACGAAATAGACAGTTTGTCGCTGGCATGCCAGGCCAAGCTGCTAACCGCATTGCAGTATCGTGGAGCGAGTCGTTTGGGTGGCAATCGGTTCTACAGTGTGAATGTGCGCGTGATTGCATCCACCAAGCAGTCATTTCCTGAGCTTGTTGCGCAAGGGCGGTTTAGGGAAGATTTGCACTATCGTCTAAGTGTTACCCAGGTACAGATCCCAGCGCTTAAAGACCGATTGGAAGACATTCTCCCCCTCTACAAACATTTTTTGCAGGCGGTGTGCACAAATTTCAAATTGCCAAGACCTGAATTGACTCAAGAAGATTGCGACGAGTTGCTCAGTTCTGCGTGGGCTGGCAACGTGCGCGAGCTTCAGGCTGTTGCTCAGCGTCACGCCATGGGGTTGGAGACACCGAGCCAACGCGCCGATCGGGTGCTTCGCGGTACGCCATTGGGAGTCAGTCTGCGCCAACGCCTAATCGCCTACGAGCGCGCAGTGATTCATCACACCATGGCGCAGTACGGTGGTTGCGCCAAGTCAACAAGCGCAGCGTTGGGGATACCCTTGCACTCTTTGTACTATCGCTTGAAACGACTTGAAGATGAAAACGATGTGAACCTTATTCACCAGAACGCCACTCAAATAAAAGACGTTTGAGGATACTTCATTCATGACTCCAAGCAACAGCATTGCAATCCACAGTGCCACGTCAGGCAATTCCAGCACTCAGGGTGTTTCTCAGGCACTGGCAACGTTCCGTGCCAACCTGGCGCTTTTAAATAGCCGCCCACTACAAATAAAGTCAGGTACATTGGTACCTGCTGAACCTCAGTCCAAGGCCAGCCAAATCGCAAGAGACACAGCTGGGTCAGCCGCCTCTGTTTTTTGATGCACATCACCATGCAGGCTACAAATTTGGTTCTCGCTGAACAGCTTTTGCCAGATCTGGGTCGGGCCACACTGCTCTCGGCACATTGCCTTGATCGTGTTTCTTACTGCGCTAGGCTTCATCTCAATGCTTATCAAAGCAACTGTTTGTCGCAGTGGCTAAATATGCGTTGGTCCGTGCCCGCGCTCAAAGGGAGCAGTCTCGTATTTGGTGAAGATGCTCGGTTGGTGGTTCAAGTGCCGTTTTTTATCACTCAGGCAAAAACCAACGCCACAGAAAGGGCTGGTATACAGTTTGAGCTATGGCGTGAGTCTTTACAAAAAGAAATGGCTCAGTATCTTCAGGCTCACGCATGATGCGGTAATTGCCGCTTAACTCATGCCGTTTCGCAACTGCAAGTAGGTTTGCTTAAATGCGAATGCAAAGTTTACAAATTCGTGAAATACGGTGTCGGTGGGGCGATCCGCCGGGGGCTGAATCAAGTCTCTAACCACACGCAAACAATTGTCATATTCAGAGATTGCCAGGCTACAGGCCTCAGGCACATCCTCTGCAATGTCGCTGTAAATTTGCATGGCTTTGCGCAACTGCGATTCTTGCACCTGTAAAGATTTACCTAACACGCAAAGCCGCGTACTTAATCTGCAGGCCTCATCCCGACCACCGTGCAGTTCTACTGTAAATTGGCGTTCAAACTCAATGCGGTACCCCGATGTTTCTGCTGCAGGCTCCAACATGTCGGCACTCAAGCCCAAAGCCTGTAATACATCGGTCATGCTGTGGTGGCAGTCGGGTGTGTTGTTCATCAGTCCATGTACAAGTCGTAGATTGATTTTAACTGTGAGCGAGATCTCGAGATTCGCGAGCGAACAGTTCCAATTGGTATACCCAAGGTGTCGGCTGCCTCCTGATATGACATGCCGTTTTGCACGACCAAGAGCAGGGTGTCTTTTAGGTCGGTTGGTAATTTTTGGATGGCCGACTCCAGTTTGATGCTGAACTCGTTTTTCATGCAGTGCTGCATGGGGTCAGAGCCCTCAGCTTGTTCAAGTTCAAGCTCTTCGTCGGACGTGAAATGAAACTTGTATTGAGGTGAGCGCCGGGCGGTGTTGCGGATGATGTTGAGAGCGATGCCAAACAGCCAGGTGGCCCGTTTTGCGTCACCTCTAAAACTGTCCCAGCAACAGTAGGCCTCAATCAGGGTTTGCTGAAATACGTCTTCCACTGCGTTTTCGTCTCTGAAGTGTTTGACGATGAAGTTGCGCAGCCGTTTTTCCTGTTTGGCAACCAACAACTCAAACTCGGTTCGAGTGGCTTGCTGCTTCTGTGTGTTGAAGCGCTGCACCGCTGTGATCTTGAGTGTGGTTACAACAGGTTTCATGGCGAGCCTCTCAGCTTGAAACGGCAATGGATTCATGGGGCGGACTCAGCTTGGGTGTATGAACGGTTTAGGGTAACAACCTAACTGGAAACTCCAAAAAGGTGTCATCACCCCGAGGTAGTGTCGGTGAAGCGGCCCTACCTCTTTCAATCTGATCTACCTGTGCAATGGGTGTGAGTACCTCAGCCGATGGTTCCCTGTTGAGAAAGATGAACATGGATTTGTTGGTATCATCAATGGCATCCACTTACACAAGCATTTGCGCCATGAGCAACCAGTATCAAGAGTCGTCCATCCGTGTTCTGAAGGGTTTGGAGCCAGTCAAGCAGCGCCCCGGCATGTACACACGCACCGATTGCCCCTTGCACATCATTCAAGAAGTGATCGACAACGCAGCCGATGAAGCCCTGGGGGGGTTTGGCAACAAAATTACAGTCACGTTGCATGCCGACGGAAGTGTGTCAGTTCAAGATGAAGGGCGGGGCATTCCCATCGGGCTGCACCCAGAAGAAAAAGTGCCCGTGATTGAACTGGTGTTTACACGTTTGCACGCCGGTGGCAAGTTCAACAAGGCCGATGGCGGGGCATACCGTTTTTCCGGTGGGCTGCATGGTGTGGGGGTTTCCGTCACCAATGCATTGGCCACCCGGCTGGAAGTCATTGCAGTGCGCGACAAACAAGTGGGCACCATGGCGTTTTCTGGTGGTGATGTGATCGAAAAGCTGAAAGTTCGGCCACAAACCAGTTCAGATCCCAAAAAGGGGACCACGGTGCGTGTATGGCCCGATGCGAAGTACTTTGATTCGCCCCAATTGCCTTTGGCAGAAATGGATCGCCTGCTGCGCAGCAAAGCGGTGTTGCTTAAAGGTGTAGAGGTGGTGTTGGTCACCGAGAAAACCGGTGAAACCAAGCGCTGGAAGTTTGACGACGGTTTGCGTGGCTTCTTAAAGGAGGAGTTGCTGGACAGGGAGTTGGTCGCCCCCATGTTCAGTGGCGACCTGAGCGTGGATGTGTTGCGCGATGAGGGTTTTGCCGAAGGCGAAGGCGCCGCCTGGGCTTTGGCTTTTGTGGCCGAGGGTGCACCAGTGCGCGAGAGTTATGTGAACCTCATTCCCACGCCGGCAGGAGGCACGCATGAGTCGGGCCTGCGCGAGGCCGTGTTCCAGGCCATCAAGCTGTTTTGCGAGTTGCACTCCCTCATGCCCAAAGGCATCAAGTTGATGCCCGACGATATTTTTTCAAAGGCCAATTTCGTCTTGTCGGCCAAAGTGCTGGATCCGCAGTTTCAGGGGCAAATCAAAGAACGCCTGAATAGCCGGGACGCGGTGCGTTTGGTGTCTTCTTTGGTTCGCCCGGCGTTTGAGTTGTGGCTCAACCAGCACATTGAAGATGGCAAAAAGATTGCGGAGTTGGCCATCAAGCAGGCGCAGGCACGCTCCCGCGCTGCTCAAAAAGTTGAAAAGAGAAAAAGCTCCTCTGTGGCCATCTTGCCGGGCAAGCTCACCGATTGTGAAAGCACCGACATTGCTCTGAACGAGGTGTTTTTGGTGGAGGGCGACTCGGCGGGAGGCTCAGCCAAAATGGGCCGAGACAAAGAGTTTCAAGCGGTGCTCCCTTTGCGTGGCAAGGTCCTCAACGCTTGGGAAACCGATAAAGATCGCTTGTTTGCCAACCAGGAAATTCATGACATATCGGTGGCCATTGGTGTGGACCCCCATGGCCCGGCCGACACGCCCGATTTGAGCGGTTTGCGGTACGGGAAAATTTGCATCCTGTCTGATGCCGATGTGGACGGCTCTCACATTCAAGTGCTTTTGCTCACTTTGTTTTATAAACATTTTCCGGCGTTGATCCGCAATCGAAACGTGTTTGTGGCCCGTCCACCGTTGTTCCGGGTGGATGTGCCTGCCATGGGTAAAAAGCCGGCACGCAAATTGTATTGTTTGGACGATGCCGAACTGTATGCCGTTCAGGACAAATTGGCCAAAGAGGGCGTGAAAGAGGCCAACATCAAGATTAGCCGTTTCAAGGGCTTGGGCGAAATGAATGCGGAACAGCTTTGGGAAACCACCCTGAATCCTGACACCCGCCGCCTCTTGCCGGTCACCTTGGGTGAGTTGGACCTGGACCAAACCAACGCCATGATGCACATGTTGATGGGGCGCAGTGAGAGTGGTGCACGCCGCACGTGGCTGGAAGAAAAGGGCAACTTGGTGGAAGTGGACATTTAAGGGGGCTTTAACGAAAGTCCCGCGAGCCTGCTTTGAGTTCGGCCAGCAGGTGGGTGTAGTCCACCAGCCTGCGGGCCACCAGGTTGCACACCTCCCCCTCGCGTTGCCAAATGCCAAACACCCCCATGATTTGCGCAGTGCGCAGCACATGGCGCTGTTGTTCCGCCAGGCTGTTCCACACGATCACATTCACATGGCCTGTTTCATCTTCTAGGTTTAAAAACACGGTGCCATGGGCCGTGGCAGGGCGCTGGCGGTGGGTCACCAGCCCACACGCGCGAGCCAGTCGGCCATGGGGGAAGTTTTTCAGCACCTGCACAGGTTGAATTTTGAATTGCGCCAGTTGTGACCGAATAAAGCGCACCGGGTGGTGCTCGATGCTGGCACCGACGCTGCGAAAGTCGGTAAGCATGTCCTCCAGAGCGGTCGGGGCGTGCAAGGCGATGGCGCTCTCTTCATGGCGGGTGTGCTGTAAAAGGTCTTTGTCCAGCACCACACCGGCGCTGTGCCAGGCCGCTTGGCGTCGGTGCCCGCTGATGCTTCTCAGCGCATTCGCATCGGCCAGCGCCTGCAGGTCTTTGCGGTGGAGTTGCGCGCGTTTTGCAAGGTCTTCAAGGCTTTCAAAATCTCGATTGACTCTGCTTTCTACCAAACGAATTGCTCCCTGCCTGCTCAAGCCCTGAACATGCTGCAATCCCAG
>DASUEF010000105.1:0-1697 GCA_036275215.1 Limnobacter sp.
ATACTACGCTTTGGAGGGTTTGAGTGATTTGGTCAACACCATCAAGCAAGTGTGTAAAAACCTCAACCCCAATCTCACCATCATTGGCTTGCTGCGCGTCATGTTCGATCCACGCATGACCTTGGCCCAGCAGGTGTCTGAACAGCTTGAAAAGCACTTTGGGAACAAGGTGTTTTCAACCATCATCCCGCGCAATGTGCGTTTGGCCGAGGCGCCGAGCTATGGTGTGCCGGGTGTGTTGTTTGACAAAACCAGCAAGGGTGCCAAGGCCTACCTCTCGTTTGCCAAAGAAATGGTGGCCCGGGTCGGTTTACCCGTGGCTGCCTGAGCATGCCCGTGCACCAGCGGTGTGACGGGTCTCTCCAATTCAATTCCTGATGAATACACAATGAACGCAATCAAACGCACCAAAGGCTTGGGACGTGGCTTGGAAGCACTGCTCGGACCTTCCGGGGACGATGCCAACAAAGACCTCGGCGAGCAGGTCATGACGGTCTCGCTGGCCAAGCTCCAGGCTGGCAAGTACCAGCCCCGCACCCGAATGGACGAAAGTGCACTGATGGAACTTGCAGAGTCCATCAAAAGCCAGGGCATTATGCAACCCATCCTTGTGCGACCCGTGGGTTCTGGCAAGTACGAGATCATCGCCGGTGAGCGCCGCTTTAGAGCCTCCAAACTGGCAGGTCTTGAAGAAGTGCCAGTCCTTGTACGGGCAGTGCCGGATGAGTCCGCCTTGGCCATGGCTCTCATTGAAAACATTCAGCGTGAGGATCTCAATCCTTTGGAAGAGGCCATTGGTGTGCAGCGCCTTATCCGTGAGTTCAATTTGACCCATGAGGACGCGGCGCGCGCCATCGGAAGATCCCGCAGTGCAACAAGCAACATGCTACGCTTGCTTAACTTGGCCGACCCTGTTCAAACCATGTTGTTGGCTGGCGACATAGAAATGGGCCACGCCCGCGCCTTGCTCACTTTGTCTGCTGCCGAACAAATTGCCTGTGCCAATGAGGTGGTGAACAAACGTCTGTCAGTGCGTGAAACCGAGAAACTGGTCAACGATTGGGCCAGTGACAAAGACCGCGTGGCGGTAAAAACTGCTCAAAACCAGGATGTGAGACGCTTGGAAGAAGGTTTGGCAGACTGGATTGCCTGTGCTGTGGCCTTGAAGGCATCGCCAAAAGGCAAAGGCTCGCTTACCATCAAGTTCAACAATCTGGACGAGTTGGATGGCGTTTTGCAGCGCATTGGTTTCCCAAAAGACGAGCTGTGATTTTTGCACCAGAATGGTGTAAAAATAAGCTGGTTTTTGTTTGACGAAGGCAGGTGCAAACCCCTATAATCTGCGGGTTTGTCAAAAACACATGCGCCAAACGGGGGATCTGTGCCCCAAGCAAAGCAAATGTGGCGGTGCAGCAAAAGTCATGTGGAAAATTATCGGACTCCAGTGGGTCGTTGGAGCGGCTGTTTGCCTGCTCATGTTCATGGTGTCTGCCAACCACGCACAATCTGCGCTGTGGGGCTTGGTCGCAGTGGCCGTGCCAAGCACAGCGTTTGCAGCACGTCTGGCTTTGGGCAGTAAAACCCCCATGGGGGGCACTGTCGTGTTTTTGGCTGGAGAATTCCTGAAGGTTGGAGCAACCATCGCGATCATGTTTGTTGCGAGTCAGGTCGACCCGAACTTGGTTTGGTGGTCCCTG
>DASUEF010000106.1:0-1545 GCA_036275215.1 Limnobacter sp.
CTCGATGGGTGCAGGGGTGGCGTGCTGGGAAACAGCCACGCGTGCGCATGCGGTGTCGAGCAGACTGATCGCCTTGTCTGGCAACTGCCGCGCAGGAATGTAACGGTGTGACAAACGCACCGCCGCCTGCACTGCTTCATCGAGCAGCCAAACCCCATGGTGTACCTGCATGGCCGCGGCCAAACCACGCAACATGTCGATGCCTTTGGCCTCGCAAGGCTCATCCACCTGTACCACCTGAAAACGGCGCGTCAGTGCGGGGTCTTTCTCAATGTATTTTTTGTATTCAGTCCAGGTTGTCGCCCCTATGGTTCGAAGCGTGCCACGCGCCAAGGCGGGCTTGAGCAAATTGGCGGCATCACCGGTGCCCTGATTGCCACCAGCACCCACCAAGGTGTGCACCTCATCGATGAACAAAATGGTGCTTTGCTCGCTGGCCTGAATTTCATCAATCACCTGGCGTAGCCGCTGTTCGAACTCGCCTTTCATGGAAGCACCGGCCTGCAACAAACCCAGGTCGAGAGTTAATATTCGCACTCCTTGCAAAGCGGGTGGTACATCACCAGCCACCACCTGCAAGGCAAACCCTTCAACCACCGCAGTTTTGCCCACACCCGCTTCACCGGTAATCAAGGGGTTGTTTTGGCGCCGGCGCAGCAAAATATCGACAATCTGCCTCACCTCCAGCTCGCGCCCGCACACAGGGTCTATTTCACCCTTGCGTGCTTTGTCGGTCAGGTCCACGGTGTAGCGCGTCAAGGCCTCTTCGCCGCCCAATTGAGCAGCAGGCATGGCTCCACTGGCCTGCCCGGGCAGTGCACCCGATGGCACCTCGGCAGCCAACAAAGACTGCTCGGCGGAGTTTGCCACCAGTTGTGCAAAGTTTTCACTGAGCGCAGCCTCTGGAATCTGTTTGAAGCGGGATGAAATTTTCAGTAGTTCATGCAACAAAAAATCGGTTTTCAACAAGGCCACCAACACATGACCCGTGCGTACTTTCTGTGCGCCAAACATCAGTGAGGCATAAACCCAGGCCCTTTCTACGGCATTGGTCACATGCTCAGACAAATCGGAAATAGCTTGCGCACCGCCGGGCTGACGCTCAAGGGCGCGCTGCACATCCACAAGTACAGCGTTTGCATCCAGATCAAAATGGCGAAGAATGTGGTGCCAATCGCTGTCATCCTGCTGAAGAATTTGGGCCACCCAATGCACCAGTTCAACATTTGGATTACTGCGCAATTTGCACAGCACGGTGGCACCTTCAACAGATTTGAATGCAATGGGATTTAATTTGGCAAACAGCGAAACACGGCTGATGTTGCTCATGTGGAACTCCGGGACAATGAAGAAGGGGAAGGAGCCGCAGGACATTTCATGCGAACGAATACCGGCTGTTGCGCACGTTTGTGCAGCTGTAGTTCACCCAGCCATGCCGTGCGCCCCAGCTGGGCTGTGCCGTCAAGGCAAGCTTGCGGAATTTGGTCAGGGCTGATTTGAAGTGCAAATTCACAATCAAACTCAAGCCCCAGGTAGGCATGGGCT
>DASUEF010000107.1:0-1146 GCA_036275215.1 Limnobacter sp.
ATCCACACGCACATGTGTTACTCGGAGTTCAACGACATTCTGCCCGCCATTGCGGCCATGGACGCCGATGTGATCACGATTGAAACCAGCCGCTCCGACATGGAGCTGCTGCGTGGATTCGGCGAATTCCATTACCCCAACGAAATTGGCCCAGGCGTGTACGATATTCACTCCCCCCGTGTGCCGCAGGTGGAGGAAATGGTCCGCCTGATGGAAAAAGCAGCTGCTGTGGTGCCGGTAGAGCATCTTTGGGTGAACCCCGACTGCGGCCTGAAAACCAGAGGCTGGGAAGAAACCGAAGCAGCCTTGCAACGCATGGTGGAGGCCACACGCACCTTGCGAACGCGGCTTGCGCTGCAAAAATCTGCGGCATAAACACCGCAGCAGCTCCATGGGCTAGGTGTCTCACAGGAAAATAAGGTCATAACAGCTTATTTTCCGGAGACACCAATCATGGCCCAAGACCCCATTGTGATTGTATCGGCTGCCCGTACCCCCATGGGCGGCTTCCAAGGCAGCCTCAGCAGCCTCACCGCCAGCGAGCTGGGCGCCCACGCAATACAACATGCCGTGCTGCGCAGCGGGCACCCCACCCTCTCGGAACACGTGGACGAAGTCATCATGGGCTGCGTGCTGCCGGCAGGCCAGGGCCAAGCACCTGCTCGCCAAGCCGCGTTGGGTGCAGGCTTGCCCTTGGGCACCGCTTGCACCACAGTCAACAAAATGTGCGGCTCTGGCATGAAAGCCATCATGCAAGCGCATGACGCGCTGGCCGCTGGCAGCAGCCAGATCGTGGTGGCGGGCGGCATGGAAAGCATGAGCAACGCCCCCTACCTGCTGCCCAAAGCGCGCAGCGGTATGCGGATGGGGCACGGGCAGGTGATGGACCACATGTTTTTGGACGGGCTGGAAGATGCTTACGACAGAGGCCGCCTGATGGGCACCTTCGCAGAAGAATGCGCTGACCAATATCAATTTGAACGTGCCGCTCAGGACGAGTTTGCAATCCGATCGCTTCAACGCGCGCGCGAAGCCACCGAACTAGGTCACTTCGCCTGGGAAATTGCCCCCATCGCCGTACACACCCGCAAAGGCGAAGAGACCGTGGCACACGACGAACAGGCCCTGAAAGCCGACCCCGCCAAA
>DASUEF010000108.1:0-1089 GCA_036275215.1 Limnobacter sp.
TGCGCACCGTGCATGGCCGCCTTCAAAATCATGTCCACGTGATGACGCAGTGGACTGTCCTCCGGTATTTCATCTTGCAAACGCTCTGCACTGCCAAGCACCACCGTGAGTGAATTGTTAAAATCATGCGCCAATCCACCGGTCATCTGGCCTACGGCCTCCAGGCGCTGGAATCGCTGCAACTGCTCTTCCAGAAAAGTCTGCTCTGTCACATCTTTGACACTGCCAATCAACCGAACGGGCCGTTGATTGGCATCACGGACCAGGTACGCTTGGTTCACCACATGCGCATATCGACCATCTTTGCGCTTGTAACGGTATTTCACCTGCCAAAACTGCTTGTCCGCAAGTGCCTCCTGCATGTGAATCACCACCCGATCCAAGTCGTCTGGGTGAATATAAATGGCTGAGCCAGAGGCCGTCTGCAAATTCGCATCAGTGGCCGGGTCGTGACCAAACAAAGTGCGCAAGCCCTCGCTGTACCAAATGCGATCCGTTTTCAGGTCACACTCCCAAACCACATCGCTGGTCACGCGAGCCACCAATCTAAAACGCTCTTCACTGCGTTTGAGCTGGTCATGTTGCTCGGTGCGTTCAATTGCAACACGCAAAAACTGAACAATGCGTTCAACAAACACCAGTTCATCGTCGGCTGGCGCTTGTACATGCTTGTAATACATACCAAACGCAGCTCGAACATCACCGGCAGAACCCAGCACAGGAACCGACCAACAGGCGCGTATGTCAAAGCGCGTCGCCACATCGTGGTGAATGGCCCAAATTGGATCGGTAAAAACATCGGTCACGATCACAGGCGACTTGCGAGCCGCTGCTGCACCGCAGGAACCGAATTGCTCACCCACTGGCATGCCATCCACCGTCGCGCCAAACTCAGGCGGAAATCCGGGTGCAGAAGCCAATTTCATGAAACTGCTTTTGATCAATACGATCGAAGAGCGGGTGCCAGGCAGCATGCGATCCACAGCGCTGGTGATCAACGCATAAATTTTGGCCAAAGGTTCGCCAGCGCTGATCAAATCCAGCACCTTGGTTTCCAGCACCTGCAAGTCCATGTGCCGCCGTAGCCGA
>DASUEF010000109.1:0-7071 GCA_036275215.1 Limnobacter sp.
GCCCGGATTTTCAAAAATACAACACTGCGATTGCGAGAGTGTAACAAAGGATTGCCAAATGAAACAGTCACCTGATAAGAGGGGCGAAAATAATTCAGTCGATGCATCAAATGTCTCCGAAACGGTGCGCAGTGCACTGGAAGTGACCAAACGGGGCTGCGAGGAGCTGTTGATTGAGTCCGAATGGCTTCAGAAGCTGACCCGCAGCGAACAAAGCGGCAAGCCGCTGCGCATCAAGCTGGGGCTGGACCCCACAGCACCAGACATTCACCTGGGCCACACTGTGGTGCTTAATAAGCTTCGACAGCTGCAAGATTTGGGCCATCAAGTGATCTTTCTGATTGGCGATTTCACGTCCATGATTGGAGATCCCTCTGGCCGCAACAGCACCCGCCCGCCGCTCACCCGGGAGCAAGTGCAGGAAAACGCCAAAACCTACCATGAGCAGGCCGTGAAGATCTTGGATGCAGACCGCACCGCCATTGAGTTCAACAGCACTTGGCTCAACCCCTTGGGTGCAGATGGCATGATCCGCCTGGCCAGCAGCTACACCGTGGCGCGCATGTTGGAGCGCGATGACTTCACAAAACGCTACCAATCCGGAACGCCCATTGCGGTGCATGAGTTTTTGTACCCGCTGCTTCAGGGCTATGACTCCGTGGCCCTGCGCTCCGACCTGGAATTGGGAGGCACTGACCAAAAATTCAACCTGCTCATGGGGCGCGAGCTTCAAAAACAGAACGATCAATCTCCCCAGTGCATCCTGACCATGCCTTTGCTGGTGGGCACCGATGGTGTTGACAAAATGTCCAAATCAAAAAACAACTACATTGGTGTCAACGAGTCCCCAACCAATATGTTTGGCAAGGTGATGTCCATCAGCGACACCCTGATGTGGAATTGGTACACCCTGCTCAGCTTCAAGCCCATGGCCGAGATTGACGCATTGAAGAAGGCTTGCGACAACGGCGAGAACCCACGCAATGCCAAGGTGGCGCTGGCCCAAGAGATTGTGGCCCGCTTCCACAGCGCACAAGCCGCCTCAGACGCTTTGGCCGAATTTGAAGCGCGCTTCAAGCAAGGCGCCCTGCCCGATGAATTGCCAGAAGTCACCCTCACCCTGACGGAAGGGGAATCCCAGGCCGGCCTGGCTTGGGTACTCAAGGCCGCTGGCCTGTGCGACTCCAGCAGCGACGCAAACCGCAACATTCAGCAAGGCGGGGTGAAACTGGAAGGCGAAAAAATCACCGACAAAGGCTTGCGTTTGAGCAAAGGCAGTTACGTGATCCAAGTGGGCAAGCGCCGTTTTGCCAAGGTGCATCTGGTTTGAGCAGCACCATGAACACATGGCCAGAGCGACCTGCTGGACACACCCGCTTTGTACTGGTGAGGCATGGCGAGACGGATTGGAATACTGAAAAGCGTTTCCAAGGTCACACTGACATTGCACTCAATTCCAGAGGCGTAGAACAAGCCAATCGATTGAGCCAGTTTTTTGTGGCCCTGGCCGAAGTCAACTCAAACCACCCGCTGCTTTTTAGGCATTGCATCAGCAGCGACCTCCAACGCGCACACCACACCGCACTCGCGATTGCCGGCCCATCGTCATGTGCCATTGAACTGGACACACGACTGAGGGAGAGGGATTACGGTCACCTCTCGGGGCTCACGGGCGACGAAATGCAACACAAAGCACCCCTGGAGTTTAACGGCCTGAAACACCGTGACCCGCATGCCAAGCTCACAGGCGGGGAAACCCTGCACCAGTTCTACACGCGTGTCACCACGGCTTTTGACACCCATGCCCAGGCCTGGGCAGGGCAAACTGTGCTGCTGGTGGCCCACGGCGGCGTGTTGGACTGCATTTACAGACACTGCACCGGCGAGCCGCTGCACACCCCTCGCACCTGGCAACTGCCCAATTGCGCCATCAACGTGATCGACCTGGCTGCAAACGGGCAGCACAATCTCGTGGTCTGGGGCCACACATCGCACCTGGAGAGCGGCTCACCTGGGCAATCGCTGGACGAGGTAGACGGTCGAGTGGCCTGAACAACCCAGAGAAGCCACACCGAGGCGGTCTTCCAATCGCGCCGGCAGGCCCGCCAGACGCCTCGCCCAAAGCCCATGAAATCATTTAGAATAATGGGCTGTTTTTGAACCCTTGGATTGTTGGAAATTCTTATGTTTAACCGCCAAACCGGCATTGCCCAAACCGACCCCGAATTGTGGTCCGCCATTGAACTGGAAAACGCCCGCCAGGAAGACCACATCGAACTGATCGCTTCCGAGAACTATGCCAGCCCGGCCGTGATGGAAGCCCAGGGTTCACAACTGACCAACAAATACGCCGAGGGCTACCCCGGCAAGCGTTACTACGGTGGTTGCGAGCACGTGGACGTGGTGGAGCAACTTGCCATCGATCGCCTCAAAAAACTGTTTGGCGCAGAAGCCGCCAACGTACAACCCAATTCTGGCTCGCAGGCCAACCAGGCCGTGTTCTTTGCCCTGCTCCAACCCGGCGACACCATCATGGGTCTGTCCCTGGCCGAGGGGGGGCACCTCACCCACGGCATGCCACTGAACATGTCCGGCAAATGGTTCAACGTGGTGTCTTATGGCCTGAACGAGAAAGAAGAAATCAACTACGAACAGGTTGAACAACTGGCCCGCGAGAAAAAGCCAAAGCTGATCATCGCTGGTGCATCTGCTTACGCCCTGCGCATCGACTTCGAACGTTTTGCAAAAATCGCCAAAGAAGTGGGTGCCTACTTCATGGTGGACATGGCCCACTACGCCGGCCTGATTGCTGCGGGCGTGTACCCCAACCCCGTGCCCCATGCCGACGTGTGCACTTCCACCACCCACAAGTCGCTGCGTGGCCCCCGTGGCGGCATCATCCTCATGAAAGAGGCCATCGCCAAGCAGATCAACAGCGCGATTTTCCCTGGCATTCAGGGTGGTCCCCTGATGCACGTGATTGCAGGCAAAGCCGTTGCCTTCCATGAAGCCCTACAGCCCGCATTCAAGGCCTACCAGGAGCAAGTGATCAAGAACGCACAAGCCCTGGCCGAAACCCTGGTGGCCCGTGGTCTGCGCATTGTGTCTGGCCGCACCGAAAGCCATGTGATGCTGGTGGACCTGCGCGCCAAAGGCATCACTGGCAAGGCAGCTGAAGCGGCCTTGGGCAACGCCCACATCACCGTCAACAAAAACGCCATCCCCAACGACCCTGAAAAGCCTTTCGTGACCAGCGGGATTCGCCTGGGCAGCCCTGCCATGACCACACGCGGCTTTCAAGAAGAGCAGGCCCGCCAAGTGGGCAACCTGATTGCCGACGTGCTGGAAAACCCGGAAGACGAGGCCACCTTGGCCACCGTGCGGGCCAAGGTGAAAGCGCTCACCAGCCAGTTCCCGGTCTACAAGTAAACCGGCAGGCCTGGCCCCATGAAATGTCCGTTTTGCGGCCACGCTGACACCCAGGTGGTGGACTCCCGAACTTCCGAGGAAGGGGACACCATCCGGCGTCGGCGGCAGTGCGGCGATTGCGGCAAGCGTTTTACAACCTACGAGCGTGCTGAGCTTTTCTTGCCAGCCATCGTCAAAAAAGACGGCTCGCGGGCCGACTTTTCACGCGACAAACTCCGAGGTAGCCTCATGTTGGCCTTGCGCAAACGTCCCGTGGGTGCTGAGGCCATCGACCAAGCCGTTTCACGCATCGAAGAAAAACTGCTGGTGAGCGCCGCCCGCGAGGTGGACACCAAGTTCATCGGCGAGTTGGTGATGGAACAACTCCGACACCTCGACACCGTGGCCTACATTCGCTTCGCGTCGGTGTACAAAAGCTTTGAAGACCTGCAAAGCTTCTCCGAAGAAATTGCCCACCTCACGGCCCCAGCCGAACCCAATAAACCCAAACCCGCTGCTCGCAGCACCAGCAAACCTGGCAAGGCCTAAGCCGCCATGGCCAACCCACCCTACACCCCCCTGCGCCCAGAAGACGAATTGTTCATGGCCCAAGCCCTGAGCTTGGCGTGGCAAGGCCAGTACACCACCACCCCCAACCCTCGGGTGGGCTGCATTTTTGTTCGGCAAGGGCACGTGATTGCGCAAGGCTTTCACAGCCAGGCGGGGCAGGCGCATGCCGAGGTACAGGCCATGGCCGATGCCAAGGCACGTGGCATTGACTTGGCTAGCAGCACCGCCTATGTCACGCTGGAGCCCTGTGCCCACCACGGCCGCACTGGGCCGTGTGCAGAGGCCCTGCTCACCACCGGCGTTCAACGCGTGGTGGCTGCGGTGCTCGACCCCAACCCACTGGTGGCTGGCAAGGGCATGGCCATTTTGCACAATGCCGGGGTGGAGGTCAGTCTGGGTGCCGGGCAATCCGAGGCACGCTGGATCAACCGCGGGTTTTTTAGCCGCATGGAGCGGGGGCGCCCCTGGGTTCGGTTGAAGGTGGCGGCCAGTGCCGACGGCACCACCGCCTTAAACAACGGCACCAGCCAATGGATCACTGGGCCGCAAGCCAGGCAAGACGGCCACCACTTGCGAGCCCAAGCCTGTGCCGTGCTCACAGGCATTGGCACCGTGAAGGCCGACAACCCACAGCTCAATGTGCGCGGCATTCACACGCCCCGCCAACCCTTGAAGGTGGTGGTGGACAGCAAACTGGACATGCGCCCGGATGCTCAACTGCTGCAAACCGGGCAAGTGCTGGTGGCCCACACACAAAGCACCCTGCCCCAATGGCATGCAACACACCCGAATGCAGCCCACATTCAATTCGTTAACGTGGCCCCGGTGGCCGCAGGCCTGCACGACGGGCCCATCAAAACAGACTTGCGCAAACTTTTGCACTTGCTGGGCGAGCGCGGAATCAACGAGCTGCACTTGGAGGCGGGCTTTGGGTTGAACGGTTCATTTCTTGCTGAGGGCCTGGTCGACGAGGTGGTGCATTACATCGCCCCGGTTTTTCTGGGCCCAGGGCAAGGCATGTTCCGCCTGCCCGCACTGGATGCCCTCCCCGCCCAAACCCATTGGGCCTTGCACAGCCACACCCCCCTTGGCCCAGACCTTAAAATTGTCTGGGTCAACACAGAATCATTTTTGGAGTAGTACAGACCATGTTCACCGGCATCATCGAATCCATTGGAACCATTGAATCGGTATCCCCGCTGCAAGATTCCGCCTGGGCGGGCGTCCGCCTGCAAGTGCATGCGCCCACGCTGGATTTTTCGGATGTGAAATTGGGCGACAGCATTGCCATTCAAGGTGCCTGCATGACGGCGATTCGCATGGAAGAGGCGCGCTTTTGGGTGGATGTGTCTCAAGAAAGCCTGTCCAAAACCGTGGGCCTCCATCAGCCCGGCGAGGTGAACCTTGAAAAAGCCATGCGCCTGTCCGACCGGGTGGGTGGTCACTTGGTGAGTGGCCATGTGGACGGCCTGGGCACAGTGGTCGATTTTTCACCCGTGGGTGAAAGTTGGCATTTGCAAATTCGTTCGCCACAAGCCCTCAGCCCCTTCTTTGCTTACAAGGGCTCGGTGACTGTCAATGGGGTAAGTCTTACCGTCAACAAAGTTGACGACCTGCCCTCGGGCGAGTGCGATATTCACATCAACCTGATTCCCCACACGGTGCAAATGACCACCCTGAAGCACCTGCTGGCAGGCAGCCCGGTGAACCTTGAAATTGACCAGATTGCGCGTTACTGCGAGCGGATTGTGAAGACAATGAATCTTGGGTAATCCAGCCGAGCGATGGGTGGAACACAGTTTTTGACAACTTAAGGGAGTTATTGGACGATTCGATCACGAGTGAAAGACTCCAAATCATAGGAAAGTCCAATAAATACCCTTGAACAGCCAGGACACTCGGTCGAGAAGTGTATTCAAAGCCTTACAAATGGGGCGGAAAGACCAAAGAGGGATTCGATTGCTCGGGTTTTGTGGCTTTCGTGTTTTCGAGTCTGTTTCCCGAGAACAAAGGTAAATTCTTAACAAATGTGAATGGGTATATCGCCAGTGAGCCATTTGAGGATGTTGAGATTCCTCAACCGGGAGACCTGATCATATTCAAGTCCTATCAAGGTGCCGTCAACCATATCGGCATCCTGCTCTCTGACAAGCTATGGATCGGAGCGCAATCAAAAGGTGTACGGGAAGTACAAATGAATAACCCGTATTGGTCGCAAGAGCCACATTTCTTTAGAAGATACAAAAGCGGCTCATCTTTGGCGATAAAAACCTCATTTAATTACCATCCAAATATCGCTTATGTATAAGTCGATTCTTCTTGCCGGATTACTTAGCACCCCCGTCGCGCTGGCGTGTGGAGCATCTACTGGCATAACCACAAATGAACTGAAATCAAGCTGGAGGCTGCAAAATTACTCATGCCCAAAGGGATGTTGAGACTTGCTTCATAGCGTCCTGAAGAATCAACTTGGCGAGGTCATTTACTTTTCAGGCGAAATACCCTGGAGATCAGGAACCTCAGACCCTTGCATTCGGTTGATATCCGTCAAAAGTAAAATAATGAACAGCACCGACCTGCTGGGCGAAATTAACCAAGGTCAGGCCCAAAACCGCAAACTCACTCTATCCGAATTGAATATGACGTCACCTCAAGTGCCCGTGCATGATGTAATTTGCACAGGGCAAGAAGCCCAGCGCTTGAGTTTTCGTTTCATTCGAAACTCAGCCAGGCAGCTTACGGTTATCGATGAGGAAACATCGGTTTTGGTTTACGAATAATTTCAATCTCTGCCTCTTACTGCGAGCGGACGATGCGGACGAAACGTACCCCGACGCCACAATCAACAAGTACCTCGAGGCCGATACATCTTGACTCACTATGAAAATCCCGCCAAAGACACTGGGTCATTACATGGCCCCCTATGTTTACAGCGGCCTGGGGTGCCACCGTGAGCAATTGCTCAACATGGCAGAACGTTGGACTGACTACCGCACTTCGACAGACTTGCTGGTGTCGTGAGCACCGGGGAATCCCCCCACATTCACTGGGCCACCAGACTGCCAAACAAAGCGCGGGCTTTGGATTGGGTGT
>DASUEF010000110.1:0-9058 GCA_036275215.1 Limnobacter sp.
CAGGTTGCCATTCGTCACATCCAGGTTGAACATGCGTGTGCTGGTGGTGCCATCAAACGAGTTGGTGTAGGAGGTTCCGGTGTCGGCAAAAGGGGTGGCCGAGCCATCGGTGCGATTCAGCGCCGTGTCTAAAAAGGTAGAGCCCAGCACATTGCCACCACCCGCATTCATCACGATCCGCAAGTTTTGGCCGGTGTTGCTGATCACCCGAAGCGCGTCTGCTGCAGGGTTGAAGTCAACGCCAAAGGAGGTGGCCGCTGGATCAATGGTGGTGTAGGTGGAGCCGACCGCCGCCGTGAGCGTGGCCACTGCGGTGGCAGCGCCTGTGTTGGTGTTGATGGTGTACAGGCGGCCGCCGTTGCCGGGCGTGGTTCGTGCCACGGCGTAGAGCTGTCCATCCCGGGGCCTAAAATCCATGCCCAGCAAGGTATCGCCGCTCATGATCCCGGTGATTGCAACGCTGGTGCGCACCAAAGAAGGCTCTGTGCGGTTAAACGTCGCCAGTTGCCCGTTGCTGGTCAGCACAAACACATCGCCTGGGCTGAGTGATTCATTGTCATTCTCTAGGCAGGCGCCCAACAACATCGTACTCAAAGCCAAAGCAATCCATTTTTTCTTGAATGTCATCATCGTACCCCTCTGTTGTAATACAAATGCACCGAACCAAAAC
The DNA here is from genome assembly GCA_036275215.1 of Limnobacter sp. Taxonomy (GTDB): domain Bacteria; phylum Pseudomonadota; class Gammaproteobacteria; order Burkholderiales; family Burkholderiaceae_B; genus Limnobacter. The sequence continues at coordinate 671 of DASUEF010000110.1, forward strand.
GATGTTCGACGCATTGCCAACACAGCGCAGCGCGGTTTGGATGCAGGGTGATGTTGCCGATTCAGTGCATGCCGCTTTGGGCCTTTTGCTTCAGTCCATCCAGGTTGAGGATCTCAATGCTACCGCGACCCAGCTTGAGCAGGTTTTCCTGCTCAAGCTCCTTGAGCATCTGGTTCACCGTTTGTCTGGAGATGGCCAGCATGGCCGAAAGCTTCTCTTGCGAAACATGCAATGTGCGAGCGCTCACAGAACTGTCGGTGCGTATGCCATACCCTTCAGCCATTTGTAGCAGGCGGCGGGCCAAACGCATTGGGGTGGGCAATAGAGCTGCGTCTTCGATGGCACCAAAAATGAGTCGCACTTTTTGGGTGAGCAGCAGGCCAAATTCTCTCCAGTATGCTGGGTTGTCCTGAATCAATTGGTCCAATAGCGCCTGGCGCAAATGGAACACTGTGACTGCGCCATCGGCCAGTGCGTCGTGTGTTCGAGGTTGGCGGTCGAAGAGGCAGATTTCACCAAACCAGTCAGGTGGGTCGATCAGGGTGAGAATCACATGTTTGTCCTCGGCGCCATGCCGATTGGCGCCCACGATTTGTACCGAGCCTTTGAGCACCGCGTATAGACCATCTGCACAGTCTCCGCGAGAGAACAAGCGCTGTCCATTTTGAAAATTTTTCACCACCCCCTGGGCCAGTAGTGCTTGCTGCAAGTTGGCAGGCAGATTGGCAAACCATTTGCCGCGAACCAAAATCTGGTGAATATGAGGTGCTTGCATGTTGTTGTCTTGTGATGTCTCCTGCCCAACGTCTAAATTAGCACCAAATGTCAAACAATTGACAGACCTTCCGGCATCGATTTGTCACGATGACAACCTATAACACCTTCAGGGCAGAGCCCGCTTCAAGGAGAACATCATGAAAACCCTGGTCGAACAACTGGCGAACTACGCCGCTTATCACCGTGACCCCCGCAATATTGCAACACATTTTGTGGGTGTCCCTATCATTGTTTTGTCTGTACTCATTCTGCTTTCACGCTGGTCAGTGGATGTGGCCGGTATCGCAGTTACCCCGGCGCTGGTGGTTTTCATAGCCTCAAGCATTTTTTATTTTAAGCTCAGCCTGTCTTATGGCTTGGCGATGTTTATTCTTCATGGCCTGCTCTTGTTGGTGGCAGGCACCTTTGCAACAGCAAGCACAGTGACTTGGCTTGCCGCGGGTGTGGGTGTGTTTGTGGTGGGCTGGGTTATTCAGTTTGTTGGGCATTACTATGAAGGCCGCAAACCAGCGTTTGTGGATGACATGATTGGCTTGGCCATTGGCCCTCTGTTTGTGGTGGCCGAGATGGGCTTTCTGATTGGTTTGGGCAAGAAAACGAAAGCACAGGTGGAGGCCATTGCAGGCCCCGTGCGCCGCCGTGAGGCAAATGCTTGAATGTTTGGTGTGGCGCGTTGGGGGAGTTAAAACCCCCAATGCACATCCGCGTCTTTTTTCTGTGCTTCTTCGAGCATCTTCAGCAGCGGGTAAGCCCGCTGCTCCAGTGACACATGGTTGCGCAGGGCAAGCCGCTCTTGGGGATTTAACTCATCCTCATTGATCGGATTGTCAGCCTTGGCCATGCGCTCAAGGTTGATGGCTGCCACCAGTTGTGCATGTGCATGAGCCAAATCCTTTGGCTCAATCACACCCCGTTCGCCCGCATCGATGCCCATGATTTTGAAAAGCTTCTCGGCGTGTGGCTCGAGCATCACAATGTCGGCTGCAGCCTTGGATTTGAATTTAACAATGCCCATGTTGTTTGCTTCGGGTCAATACCGCTGTTGAAGGGATCAAAAGGCACCTACAATGGTGCATCCCTTATTCTCGCGCCAAAGCGCCTGCATTTGACCATGTTGTTGACAAGCCATCGTATTTTTTTCTTCCTCGCTGCCTTGCTGACGCTTCAGGCGTGTTCCCCGGCGTACAACTGGCGTGCGGTGCCCAACAGCGACGTGGGGTACGTGGCCACCTTTCCAGACAAACCTGCCATGGTGACTCGCACGCTCGACTTAGCAGGTCTTAAAGTGCCGCTCACGCTACATGCTGCTCAGGTCAATGGCAATTACTTTGCTGTGGGCACCGTGCCATTGGAGGGTGAACTCCAAGGGCAAACGGATGTGTTACGCAACGCATTGGCACAAGCCTTGGCCAACAATGTGCAAGCTGGCTCGGTCAGCCCGCAACCCATGGACTGGCTTGGGCTGCAGGTGTGGGCTGTGGATTTGCAGGGCACATTGCCTTCCGGGGAGGCGGGCCACGCGGTGGCTCGGTTTTTTGAGAACCGTGGCGTGTTTTATGAAGTGGTGCTCATGGGGCCAGGCAAGACGCCCACGCCGGAGCTTCAGACCACTTGGTTTAGCGGCTTTTCCTTGTTGGGGCAGTAGGGGCCCGGCGCATGAATTTACACAATCACCCGGATATTTCAAAGGAAATTGGGCCCGACGGGATTGAGCATCTCTATGTGAGTGGCAAGCTTGCGCTGCGCATGTTTGGCATTTTCGCGGCGGCCTATGTGCTGAGTTATGGCTTTCGCGCAATCAACGCCGTCATTGCCCAACCGCTGGTGCAAGAGTTGGGCTTGAGCGCGGCGCAACTGGGCTTGCTGGCATCTGCGTATTTTTTGAGCTTTGCACTCATGCAACTGCCCGTCGGTGTGATGCTGGATCGGTATGGTCCTCGGCGTGTTGAAGCGGTCCTCATCGGTTTTGCTGCGTTGGGGGCTATCCTCTTTGCAACAGCCCATTCATTTGCCTGGTTGTGGGTGGGACGTGCCCTCATCGGGGTCGGCGTGTCGGCTTGTCTCATGGCAGCCGTCAAGGCGTATTCGCTGTACTTTCGGCCCCATCTTCAAGCCTCGCTGTCGTCCTGGATGCTGGTGGCTGGTTCGCTTGGCGCGCTCACGGTGACTACCCCGGTGGAAGCCGCTTTGCCAGCCGTGGGCTGGCGTGGTGTATTTGTTGTTGCTGCAGTGTTTTGCGTGCTGGCTGGATTCGCCTTGTGGTTTGCCTTGCCCACGCTGTTTAAACCTCAAAAGGCGGAGTCCGTGAGCGATATGGCGCAAGGGTATCGCGCCATCTTTAAACATCCGCACTTTTGGCGGGTGGCCCCTCTAGCGATGATCACGCAAGGTGGCTTCATGGCGTTCCATGGTTTGTGGGTTGGGCCATGGTTCACCAATGTGGTGGGTGTGAGCAACGCGCAGGCTGCACAAAACATGTTCTGGATTTCTGGCACTCTGATGGTGGGATACCTGTGTTTGGGCTTTCTCACGCGCAGGGTATCCAAAGCAGGTGGAGATGAAGATCAGATCATGCTTGTTGGCATGGGTCTGTCACTGCTGTTGTTTGCCTTGCAAATCATCCAAGGAGAGTCGGCCACATTGTGGGGCTGGCTGGTGCATGCCTTGCTGATTGCAAGTGGAATCATGACCTATGCCACTTGCAACAAGCCGTTCCCCAAGAAGTTGACGGGACGCTCTAGCACGGCTTTGAATTTGTTGATTTTTATCGGCGCCTTCAGCATACAATGGGGCATTGGCATTGGGATCGACGGGTTCACGGCGATGGGATTGACATACTCGGATGCCATGCGAGCTTCGCTGGCAGTATTGTGGAGCCTTCAGCTCGTCTCCTGGCTTTGGTATGCCAGGCCAGGTCGAAGAACTAGTCACCTTCAAGTCACTGGATGAGTCACTCTGATCAACCAAACACCCTGCCCCTCGATCCGTGTGAGCGAGGTGGTTCTGCATTTGACGATCCCGAGTATCTGGATGAATCGGCCTCCCGGGCTGCCTTGCTGACTGCTTTTGACACCTGTGATGCATGCCGCAAATGTGTGGGCCGTTGCGCCGCATTCCCGGCGCTTTTTGACCTGATTGATGAGTCAAAAAACCTTAGCGCTCACGATGTTCCTGTGGCCAAATGGGCAGGTGTGTTGGATCGTTGTCACCTGTGTAGTCAGTGTCTCTCTAGCTGTCCGTATGCATCTCCCAATTCACTCGCTTTGAATGTGCCGCAGGTCATGCTTCGCGCCAAGGCCGTGCGTTTTGACAGCGGGAAAGTGCCTTTGAGTGACAGATTGCTTTCAAGAATTACTCAGGCCCCCACCGGCATGTTGCGCTGGCCCGGGCTGAGGCATGTGGTAGGTGCAGGTTTTAAATATCGGTATTTGAGGCGGATTGCTTCTAGCGCAACGGGTTTGGATTTGACCATGCGGTTGTCACCCTGGCGTAAGCCCATTTCGCTGAGTTTGCGTGCAAAGGCCTTGGGGTTTGATGTGTCACCGGCTCAACCCCTGCCTGTGCAGGTGCTGATTGATGCATCCGCGGATGGGGTTGATGTACCGGCAGAGCTTGCCGAAGACCTCTTGAAGATTTTGCATCACAACAGCATCGGGTACACCATGGTTGACCTTCAACTTGGCTCACTGCGTTCTGCAGCCGTGCTGGGAGATACCACACGATTGTGGCGCTTGCTGCAATCTAAATTGCCTGTGCTTGCCCAGTACGCGAGGCAGGGCGTTGGGATTCTTATTCTATCTCCCTCCAATGCGGCCATGCTCAAGGTGACTCTGCCAAGTTTGTTTGCTCACAACGACGACATGCAGACCTTGAAGCGGGCGGTGTGCGGTCCGATGGAATATTTTCATGCACGCCAAGTGGCTGGGTTGTTGAAGAAAGATTTCCAGCTATCTCTGGGGCAGGTCAACTTGCACGTGGCGTGTGGCAGCCAAGCGTTTGGGGATGGTCAGGCTGCGGTTAAGTTGCTTTCAACAATCCCCGACACCGTGGTGAATCTGGCGTCGCGTTGCTCGGGTCATGGGTGTGGGTGGGGATTCAAGAAAGACTTCACGCCCATGGCAATCAAGTTTGGAAAACCCCTGTTCAGTGCGCTCGCGCAAGGCACTCCTGATTTTATTGCCACCGAATGCAATCACGCATCACAACATATCGGTCAGGGGATGGAGCATTTGCCAGATGGACACTGGCAAGACAAAAGGCCAGAAATTTTTCATCCATTGCGTTTGCTCTGCATGGCTTACGGCCTGTGAGGAGTTGGGTGTTAAACAAAGCTTGTCTGCGTGCGTTGAAGACCTAGCAAGGCTTTTCGGTATTGAATTGCGGTGGCGATGTGTTTTTTTTGTACGGTGTTCTCACTATCCAGGTCGGCCAAGGTACGTGCCACCCGGCAGATTCGGTGCAATGCCCTGGCGGAGATCTGGTATTTTTGAGAATACTGGAGCAGCAGTTTTTCAGCGTCGTGATTTGGTTTGCAATGCAAGGCAATCTGGCCCGGACTCAGTTCCCCATTTAAACACCCTTGTCTGCGCGTTTGCAGGGCACGCGTGGCTTGAACCCGCGAAAGCAAGGCCTCCGAGCTGTACTCCGTGCTTGCTCGGGCCAACATCAATTCTTCATGTGAAATCGCCTGAACATCCATGGAAATGTCTAGCCTGTCGGCCAACGGGCCAGACAGCTTGGACTGGTAGCGGCGCACTTGCTCAGGTGTGCAGCGGCACTCCTTGGCTGGGTGCCCAAGCCAACCGCATGGGCATGGATTGTGCGCGCAAATCCACAAAAATCCAGCCGGAAAACTCGCTTGGTGGCCTGCCCTGGACACATTGACGCGCCCCGTCTCCAAAGGCTCCCGCAGCGACTCGAGGCAGCGGCGGTCAAACTCAAGTACTTCGTCCGTGAACAATACGCCTTGGTGGGCCAAAGTGATCTCGCCCGGGGCGGGCGGGTTGCCACCGCCAATCAGCGCTGCCATGGACGTGCTGGGGTGCGGGTTGCGAAATGGACGAGCGGGGCACAGCGTGTCTCCTTCGCCTTTTAAGCTCCGGATGGTGCTGATTTCGAGTGATTCCTCAAAGGGCAAGGCGGGCAAGAGACTTCCCAGGCGCTGGGCCAGCATGGATTTTCCGCTCCCTGGTGGGCCCACAAGGCGAATATGATGTTGACCCGCCGCAGCAGCCAGCAAGGCAAGCTTCACAGATTCGTGGCCAAGCACATCCCGCATGTTCAGAGCTGGGGCTGTCGTCTCGTGGTGGATTGGATGTCCTGTCAACGGCTCGAGAGGTTGCCCATGCCCCACCAAATGGGCCGCCGCTTCAAAAAGACTGCTGGGGCCGTAGACCTGGAGATCGGGCACAGCAGCCGCCATGGCAGCCATGGGGCGTGGCAGCATGAGCTTGAGTGGTTTCCCCTTGTGTAGCGACTCTCCCCTGGTAGCAATGCCCAAAGCCAAGGGGCTGCGCACGCCGGTCAGTGCGCCAGATAGAGAAAGTTCACCAGCAAATACCCAGGCACCGAGGTCTGCTTTGGCAAGTTGACCAGACGCGCTGGCGATGCCCAGCGCAATTGCCAAGTCAAATGCAGCACTGCCTTTGGGCAAATCTGCGGGTGCAAGATTCACGGTGATTCGTTGGCTTGGGAATTCGAATCCGCTGTTGATAAGAGCGGACCGCACGCGTTCTTTCGATTCCCGGATTTCGGCATCGGGTAAACCCACCAGCGCGAAAGAAGGAAGGCCCGCAGACAGGTGAACTTCGATGTTCACAGCAACCGGCCGAACGCCAATAAAGGTGAGGCTATGTAGCGTGGCAAGTGGCATGGTGCGGGTCGTAAAGGGAAGTTGCGAATTATCGCGCCACACACAAGCACCACAAAAATCACACCCGGTTGATGTCACTCTTGGCAGGGTAGGTCCGGGTGTTCCGTAACCTCACTCAGGCCTTGCCCCTTTCCAGTTCACTCACGCGCAATTCCAGTGCATTCACTTTTTCGCGCAAGCGTTGAATAACTTCCTTTTGAATCTCGAAATCCTCCAGGCTGACAAACTCGAGGTCCTGAAGTGCCTGTTTTAGTACGCTTGTCACCGGGTTCTCGAGGTTTTGCAGACCCCGAGCCTTGAGAAGTTCGCTGACTTTGCTCGCCAGTGAATCGAATGGATTGCTCGCCAAAATTACCTCGGTTGGGTGAAGCCGCACGGCACCAAAATGGTGCACCAGATTGGTGCGCGCGACGAAAATTCAAAAAAATGCTTTGCCATTGTGCCCGAAAAAGGGTGAATTATCGCGAATTTACCGACGAGTACCCGCCTGGCACACTTCTCGCTTTAGACCCCTTGCCAAAAAAATTTTACGGCATTCATCTATTTTTAGGAGAGTGAGATGAAAAAACTCGTACTGGCAACTGCCATTGCGGCGACAACTTTCGGGGCTGTTTCAACCGTTCAAGCCGGAGATCTGACAATCACCGGAAACGCTGGCCTGTTCTCTGACTACCGTTTCCGCGGCATCAGCCAGACCAACAACGACGTCGCTTTCCAGGGCGGCTTCGATCTGGTTCACAGCAGTGGTTTTTACGCTGGTGTATGGAATTCCAACATCGGTTTTGGCAGCGGCGCACCCAATGGCAACGGTTTGGAAACCGATGTGTACGGTGGTTACACCTTCTCCATCGGCCCAGTGGCGGCGGACGTGGGCTTGCTCCAATATGTTTACTCTGGCACCACCGATGCTGCAACTCGCAACCCAGCACAACGTGTCAAATTTGACACGCTGGAAGCTTACGCCAAAGCAAGCTACGCAGGCTTCACACTGGCCGGTTACTACGCTCTGTCCGAAGACTACTTCGGCACCAGCGACCAAGAAGGCCCAGCCAATTCCAACGTGGCTGACATGAGCGGCTCCACTTACGTCAACCTGGGCTACAAGTACGCCCTGAGCGACAAGATCACCCTCGCAGCGGCTGTGGGTCAAACCAACTTCGAAAAGCCAGTGGCGCCCGTGTTGGTGGGAACAGGTTTTGTAGATTCTTACGTTGACTACATGGTTGGCGTGACCTACAACCTGAACGGATTCGAACTGGGTCTAGCCTATGTGGATGGCGATGACGACATGGAAGCCATCGCTGTTGGCGCTGGCGGTTTCAACCGTGACGCCGGCAAGGGCGACGTGGTTGTCTCTGTGAAGAAATCATTCTAAATCTGTCAAGACAGCGCTCTGGAGAGGGGCGCTGTTTTAACCCTCTTCAAACTCTATTCAGGAGTGCGTAATGAAGCTTATTTCAGCAGTCATTAAGCCTTTTAAATTGGACGAAGTCCGTGAAGCGCTGTCTGCCATTGGAGTGCAAGGCATCACAGTGACTGAAGTGAAAGGCTTTGGTCGTCAGAAAGGCCACACTGAGCTGTACCGCGGTGCAGAGTACGTGGTGGATTTTCTGCCCAAGGTAAAAATTGAAGCAGCCGTGGATGACAGCTTGGTTGATCAAGCGTGTGAAGCCATTGAAACTGCTGCCAAAACCGGCAAGATCGGCGACGGCAAAATTTTCGTGTTTGATCTCTTGAGC
>DASUEF010000111.1:0-1243 GCA_036275215.1 Limnobacter sp.
AGAAACCAAGCGGGTGGTTGGAGGCGGCATTGTGGGCATGGGCGCTGGTGACCTCATCGGCGAAGTTTGCCTGGCTGTTGAAATGGGTGCAGACGCTGTGGACATCGGCAAGACCATTCACCCACACCCAACGCTGTGTGAAAGCGTGGGCATGGCTGCAGAAGTTTACAAAGGCGTCTGCACCGATCTTCCTGCGCAGAAGAAGAAATAATTCGTTTCAGTTTTGTCTCCCTGTAAAAAGGTTTGGCCAGTTGCCCGCGGGCCCTGGCCATTTTTTTCACCAGGGTCGCGCGGGCACAGGGTCGCGCAAGCCCGGCGCGTTACAATAGGAATCCATCTCCAATCTTCCGGTTTCGATTCTCCATGGATGCTCTCGCCCTTAAAAAACTCGTTGCCCAGGCCGCCTTGCAATATGTTCAGCCCAACACCATCCTGGGTGTGGGCACTGGCTCCACGGTGGATTGTTTCATTGACGCCTTGGGGCAGGCTGGCATTCCATTGAAAGGTGCTGTGTCTTCTTCGGTGCGCTCCGAGAAAAAACTGCGCGAGATTGGTGTGCCAATTGTGGACATGAACAGTGTGGATGGCTTGTCCATCTACGTAGATGGCGCCGATGAAATTGACCCCAGCAATTGCCTCACCAAAGGCGGTGGCGGGGCACTCACGCGTGAAAAGATCGTGGCGGACATCTCGGAGAAATTTGTGTGCATTGCCGATGAATCCAAGTTGGTGAATCACCTTGGAAAGTTTCCCCTGCCCGTGGAGGTGTTGCCCATGTCGCGTGCAGCGGTCGCCCGCAAACTGGCTGCCTTGGGCGGGCAGGTTCGCCTGCGCGAAGGCTTCATCACCGACAACGGCAACGAAATTCTGGATGTGTCGGGCCTCACAATCACCGATCCTGTGGCCCTTGAGCAAACGATCAACCAGTGGCCCGGTGTGGTGACCAATGGCTTGTTTGCCATTCGCCGGGCCGATGTGGTGCTGATTGCCACTGCAGAAGGCATAAAAACGCGTTAATCACCTGTTTGTCAGCCAGTCCTCAAGCGCTTTTTCATAAAAATGGTGGCACAATGACCTGAAAGGGGATGAAATCCTCTGGGGTGATTGGGCTGACAAACGCCTGTCACATCCCCATGTCAAATTAATGCGTTAATACATTCATACGGTGAAGGGACAAGCAATGACAGAACACACCTCCAAACAATATGACGCCGAGCTGGAGTCTCTGCGTTCCCGTGTACTT
>DASUEF010000112.1:0-1858 GCA_036275215.1 Limnobacter sp.
CAGGCACGACCTGTTTTTTGGCCTCAAGGTGTCTCAAAACCAACTCCAAACCACTTCCCTGGGTTGCATGAGCAACAGCAACCGCAACGGGTACGGCGACGCCCTGTGTGGCGTGCAGCTGGACCTGAACTTGCGCTAAACGCCGCCCAAACTCCAAACAACGCTGCTTCGCTGCAAAAGCACAAAAAAGAAAAAGCCACCCGAAGGTGGCTTTTTCAAACTTTGCATTCAAACCAAGCCTAGGCTTGGCGTTGAATTAGAAGTTGTGACGCAGACCTACTACGAAAGAGTCAGAATCCAACTCAAGGTTAGCACCAACTGCTGCTGGAGCCGCACCAATTACCCCGTTTGCACGGAAACCGCCTGCACCTGTTTCCAAGGATGTGCGGTTGAAGCCTACGTATGTACGTGTACGCTTGCTGAAGTCGTAGTAGTAAGCGATTTGCAACTGACTAACTTCTGCATTTGCAGCCAGGTCTTCACGCTCACCTACTGAGTATTGACCATATACGCCACCGTTGCCGATTTTGTAGTCGCCATGCACGCCGTACTGGGCGTTGCTGTCGTCACGGCCAGCAGCAGTGGACTGCTCCAGGCCAACTTGACCGTACAAACCACCAATTGTCAGTGCGCCCACGGTGTACTTGGCACCGATCTGGAACACGGACTCAACAGACGCTGCACCGGCAGCTGTCGCAGCGGTCTGCTCAACAGCAGAGCGGTCTACGTACTGGTAGCCAGCGCCCAGTTCCAGAGCACCAATCTTGTAGTTGGCTGCAACTTCAGTTTGACGCAGGTCGTTCTCGCGGGGTGTGCGTGCTGCTGGTGTTCCGGACAAGCTACCATCACCAATCTGGTCGTCGTTGGTACCACCAAGGGCGTGACGTGCAATCACTTCAACACCGGCAATGCTGCCTTTGTAACCGATGGAGTTGGATGTGCGCTGAGTGCGGTTGATAGCAGCTTGTGGCACTGCAGTTGAGGCTACAGTGCCAGCATTGTTGAGACCAACAAAGGAAACCAATTCACCGCCACCGCCGACGTTGGCCAAGTCACCTGCGTTGTTATTGGCAGAACCCAGGTATTTTTCAGCTTGGTTGTACAAGGGAGCAACAGAATCAGAACCACCGTCCAACTGGCCAGCCATGAATGTGCCCAGGCCAGACTTCAGACCAACGTATGCATGACGACCGGAGCCGAAACCACCTGTGTCAGAGTTCACACCGAACTCGTAACCAAATACAGCGCTCAGACCACCGCCGAGGTCTTCAACACCACGCACGCCCAAGCGAGAAGAATAGTTCTCGATGGCAGCGTTGCTGGGAGAGGCGTTGCCGTTATCGCCATCAAACTTTTGATTCACAACGGCGCTGTGAACACGGCCGTACAGAGTTACGTTGGATGCATCAGCGAATACTGGAGCGGCGAAAGCCATACCCAGTGCAGCAGCTACTAGCTTCTTGTTCATATTTCACCCTTATTAGTGTTGGTTGAATATTTGCCGTCCTTTCGGGCGGCACGAGAGACAATGTACACGGGGAGCCGTGGGGCGACCAACCAAATCGTAGGGTCAGAATTGAAAAAACCGGCTTTTTGTCGCTGACGTGCAACAGCAAAAATGCATGGCGCGCATAGAAAAATCCGATGGTGCGGCGCACCATAAATACCCCCAAAGCCAATAAGCGCTTGAATCTCAAACGTTTAAGTTGTTTAAGGCCTGCAAGAAGCCCAGCACCGGATCAAACCGCACATCGCCCGGTTTGGCTGTGCGTTTTATCCAACAAAAGTCGGTCTTCGCGCCCCATTTCGACCAGCAAACGGGTGATCTGCGGCACGTGGCTAATCACCCGGTCCGCGT
>DASUEF010000113.1:0-18424 GCA_036275215.1 Limnobacter sp.
GGTTGCGGAAAACGAAGTCAAGTTTGTTGACTTCCGCTTCACCGACACAAAAGGCAAAGAGCAGCACGTGTCCGTGCCCGTATCAATGTTTGACGACGACAAGTTTGAGTCTGGCCATGCATTTGATGGCTCGTCCATTGCTGGTTGGAAAGGCATTGAAGCGTCTGACATGCTGTTGATGCCGGACCCAGACACAGCGCGCATGGATCCTTTCCGTGAAGAGCCCACCCTGATTCTGACCTGTGACGTGATTGAACCCACAGACGGCAAGGGCTACGACCGCGACCCACGCTCCATCGCTCGCCGTGCAGAAGCCTACCTGAAGTCATCTGGCCTGGGCGACACAGCCTACTTTGGTCCAGAGCCTGAATTCTTTATTTTTGACAGCGTGACCTGGGACGACCAGATGTCTGGCTGTTTCTTCAAAATCAAGTCCGAAGAGGCCGCATGGTCCACCGGCATCGATTACGAGCACGGCAACCTGGCGCACCGCCCAACCGTGAAGGGTGGTTATTTCCCAGTGTCCCCAACCGACTCTTTCCAGGACATCCGTTCTGAAATGTGTTTGTTGCTGGAGCAGCAGGGAGTGCCCGTTGAAGTTCACCACCACGAAGTGGCTGGCGCTGGCCAAAACGAAATCGGCACCAAGTTCTCCACGCTGACCAAGCGCGCCGACTGGACACAAATCCTGAAATACACCGTGTGGAACGTGGCCGCGAGCTATGGCAAAACCGCCACCTTCATGCCCAAGCCCATGTGGGGCGACAACGGTTCTGGCATGCACGTGCACCAGTCCGTTTGGAAAGATGGCGTGAACCTGTTTGCAGGCAATGGCTACGCTGGTTTGTCCGATTTCGCCCTGTACTACATCGGCGGTATCATCAAGCATGCCCGCGCCCTGAACGCGATCACCAACCCATCCACCAACTCCTACAAGCGTTTGGTGCCTGGTTACGAAGCGCCTGTGAAACTGGCATACTCTGCCAAAAACCGTTCCGCTTCCATCCGCATTCCTCACGTGGCCAACCCAAAGGGTCGTCGCATTGAAGCGCGTTTCCCTGATCCCATGGCCAACCCATACCTGGCATTCTCTGCCTTGTTGATGGCTGGCTTGGATGGTGTGCAGAACAAGATTCACCCCGGTGAAGCTGCAACCAAGAACCTGTACGACCTGCCCCCAGAGGAAGACAAACTGGTACCAACCGTTTGCCACAGCCTGGAACAGGCGCTGGAAGCGCTGGAAGCCGATCATGAGTTCCTAACACGCGGTGGCGTGTTCAGCAAGGACATGATCGAGTCTTACATCGCCCTGAAGATGGAAGAAGTGCAGCGTATGCGCATGACACCTCACCCCATCGAGTACGACATGTACTACGGTCTGTGATCCATTTGGCTCGCAAGCTGTAAACAAGAACGGCCCTGCCTTGTGTGGGGCCGTTTTTTTTTGCCAATAACAGTACCTCGCTTTGTATCACTCTCGCCTTCCATGGGGAGGGGGGGCACAGAGCGTTCCAGTATCATGTAGAGGTTATTCCTGTTCATTATCCGGAACCTGACCATGAGCATACGCAGTCAAGCCTTTCATTTTGTTTGTTTGTCGAGCCTGGCGCTTGTTGCTATTTCACCATCGGTGGCCATGTCCAAAGGCACAGAGATGTACGTTTGCACGAGCAGCGATGGCGTGCGTACTTATCAGAATTCGAGTTCAGGCGAGGGTTGTGTTCCTCTGAATTTGAACCCAATCACTGTGGTGCCCGGGCCATCTTCACGCAACGTCGGCAAGTCTCCGGATTCCTCAGGCATGGGGTCGAGTGCGCGCGCAGCAGCTCGCCAAGATACTCGGCAGGCCATGGATTTTGATGCGAAAAATGATCGAATGAAAATTCTTCAGGAAGAGCTGCGCATCGAAGAGAGCAAGTTGAAATCCCTGAAGGATGAATACAAAAATGGCCAGCCCGAACGTTTGGGCAGCGAAAAGAATTATCAAAAGTACCTAGATCGTGTTGCTCGCCTTGAGCAAGAGATCATGGTCACCAATGAAAACATTGAAATTTTAAAGACTGAATTGATAAAACTCTCCAATTGATGTTGGAGCGCCGCGGCCAATGCGCCGCGTGGAGTGAGGATGCAGTGAACAAAGATCGCTTTCAGGGTTTGGAGTTGCTCACCACTGCGGTGTTGGTGAGTGATCGCGAGGGCTTGGTTGTGTACGCCAATCTGGCCGCTCAAACCCTGCTGGAAGTTTCTCGCAGAGCACTCAATGGGCAAGCGCTGCCTGCCTTGTTTGTAGAGAGCAAGGCATTTTTGGATTTTCTTAAAAAGTCCAAAGCCGATCCGTTTGGTGTGCAGCGCCAAGTGTTTGAGCTGATGCGTCCCAGCGGCACCACCGAGCATGTGCACGTTACGTTGTCCAGCCCTGAAGACGCGCGTGGAATGACCATCATGGAGTTGCGCGAAATTGAGCAGCAACTCAAGGTGGACCGGGAGGCGCGTATGCTGGATCAGTCCATAGCCAACAAAGAGCTGATTCGCAACTTGGCCCACGAGATTAAAAACCCATTGGGGGGTATTCGTGGTGCGGCACAGTTGCTTGAAATTGAACTGCCATCCCCAGAGCTCAAAGAGTACACCCAGGTGGTTATCAAGGAGTCCGATCGACTTCAAACCTTGGTTGATCGTTTGTTGGCACCCCATCGTCGTCCGCACATTGTGGCGATGATGAACATCCATGAGGTGCTGGAGCGGGTGCGTTCAGTGATTTTGGCAGAGCATCCGCGCGGTCTAAAAATCATCCGAGATTACGACATTTCGATTCCCGAGTTTTTGGGTGATTTGGAGCAACTCATCCAGACCGTGCTCAATATTGTGCGCAATGCAGCGCAGGCACTTGCACCACAAATCGCCGAAGGCACGGCACAAATAACGCTATGCACCAGAGTGGTGCGTAGGGTAACCTTAAATCGCAAGCAACACAGGCTGGCACTAGATTTGCAAGTGGTCGACAACGGCCCCGGTATTCCCGCTGAAATCATGGAGAGGATCTTCTTTCCATTGGTCTCTGGACGGGAAGGGGGCAGCGGTTTGGGCCTCACTCTGGCGCAAACGTTCGTGCAACAACACGAAGGCATCATCGAATGCAGCTCCCAGCCGGGTAAAACAATATTCAAAGTCACATTGCCGATTCAGTCTGAGGTTCCAGCGGGCTGAACGGTTTGAAGGAACCACCGCTGATGCGTCCTATTTGGGTTGTTGACGATGATCACTCCATTCGTTGGGTTTTGCAAAAGGCAATTTCCCGCGAAGGGATTCCGTGCGAGATTTTTTCCTCCGCTGCAGAAGTTCTAAATCGGCTTAAAGACGAAGTGCCTCAAGTATTGGTGTCCGACATTCGGATGCCTGGCCAGAGTGGTCTTGAGCTACTGAGCAAGGTGCGCGAGCTGCATCCTGACCTGCCAGTTATCATCATGACCGCCTACTCCGACCTGGACAGCGCTGTTTCGGCTTTCCAAGGGGGCGCGTTTGAATATCTACCCAAGCCATTTGATATCGAAAAGGCTGTTGAGCTCATTTTGCGTGCAGTGCGTGAATCGCAGACTGAAGACACGGTCGACGAGCCCGACCTCTCTGCACCAGAAATTCTTGGCCAGGCACCAGCCATGCAAGAGGTGTTTCGTGCCATCGGGCGTTTGTCTCAGTCCAACGTCACCGTGCTTATCACCGGGGAGTCAGGGGCTGGCAAAGAACTGGTTGCACGGGCTTTGCACCGCCACAGCCCACGCGCCAAGCAACCTTTTATTGCGTTGAACACCGCCGCTATTCCAAAAGATTTGCTTGAGTCCGAGTTGTTTGGCCATGAGCGTGGTTCATTCACCGGTGCACAAACACAGCGCCGTGGTCGGTTTGAGCAGGCTGAGGGTGGCACGCTGTTTCTGGATGAAATCGGTGACATGCCGGCTGAGTTGCAAACACGTTTGCTGCGCGTGCTGTCCGATGGTCACTTTTATCGGGTGGGGGGGCAGCAGCCCATCAAAGCCAACGTGCGGGTGATTGCAGCCACCCACCAAAACCTGGATGAGCGCGTGAAGCTGGGGTTGTTCCGTGAAGATCTTTATCACCGCCTCAATGTGATCCGCCTTCGATTGCCGCCGCTTCGGGAACGCCCAGAGGACATTCCCTTGCTGGCGCGCCATTTTTTGGCGGTGTCTGCACGTGAGTTGGGCACCGAAACCAAGCGGCTGTCAGAATCCGCTCTTCGTGTGCTGGGTGAGTTCCCCTTTCCGGGCAACGTGCGTCAACTCGAGAACGTCTGCCGCTGGATCACCGTCATGGCCCCTGCCCAGTTGGTGGAGCCGCGTGATTTGCCCCCCGAACTGAAGATGGGGCAGGGTAACGTCGTGGACTTTGTATCTCCACCACCGCCGATTAAATCGGTGGAGTCGATCGCTGCCTCTTTGCCACCTTCCTGGACGGCTGCGGATGGATTTGGCAAAACTCTTCCTTTTGGTGCCAATCCGAGCCTGTCCGTGGGTAAGCAGTCGCCTGAAATTCAGTCGCCCGTGGAGGAGCAGGCCGGGGGAAATTGGCTCGATCTGTTGTTTGGAGAGGCGGAACGGGCGCTCGAATCTGGGCGTCCTGATGTGATGGATACACTCACCGCACAATTTGAAACGGTGGTGATCCAAGCTGCCTTGAAAGCCACGCATGGCAAGCGGATTGAAGCCGCGCAGCGTTTGGGAATTGGGCGCAACACCATCACCCGCAAAATTCAGGACCTCAACATCGATGTGAAGGACATTGATTGACAAAAAAAGCCCTCGCAGTTTTTGCTGCGAGGGCTGTCAGACTGCAGGGCATTCAAGCGGAGACATCTGCCTGGCCCTGCGACCCCTATCCGTTCTTGACCTGAAATTTTTTCAGAATGTTGGACAAATCAGTGGCCACACCTTTGAGGCCTGCCACAGCGTTGGCGGCGCGGCGCGCCATGTCCAAATTGCCTTCTGACAACTGGGCAACCACCTCCACTTGGTGACCAATGCTCTCCGACGCCTGGTTTTGCTCAAGCAGTGCGGCGTGAATACTTTCCACAGAGTGCGCCACAGCAGACGAATCTGCAGTGATCTGGTTCATGGCCTGGCCTGCACTTTCAACCAGCTCAACACCCTTGCGTACGCTTTCTACTGCCATGTCCATGTTGTTCACAGCCACGCTGGAGCTGTTTTGAATCGCTTCAATCATGCCGTGAATGTCGTCAGTCGACTGGCGAGTGCGTTCAGCCAGCTTGCGCACTTCATCAGCCACCACCGAGAAGCCACGGCCTTGCTCACCGGCGCGTGCTGCTTCAATCGCGGCGTTCAGCGCCAGCAAGTTGGTTTGCTCAGCAATGCCTTTGATGATCAGAGCAATCTCGGAGATTTCTCGGGATTGTTCTCCCAACTGCTGAATCACGCTGGCTGTGCCCTGCACATTGTCTGAAATGTGATGCATTTGTTGCTGTGCGGAGCTAATTGCTTGCAGCCCGCTGTCTGCAAGATTTCTTGCCTTATTGCTCACATCTTTGGCCTGCGTCGCGGACTCACCAACGCTGGCGATTGAAGATGACATTTCTTCAACCGCAGCGGCCATGCCAGAGGCTGCATCGCTGCCCTGTGTGGCACCTTTGTTGAGGTCCTCACTGGTTTGTACCAAATCTTCAGAGGCGCATTGCACCTGATCGGTGCTGCGTTTCACAGCCCCTAGCGCTTGTTCCATGCTTTCAGCCATGCGGTTCATGCTGCGGGCCAAAAGGCTGATTTCATTTTTGGTTGGTGCATTGCCGTTGGTGACTTCGTCGTCGGCACGTGCAGTCATGTCGCCATTGCCCAGTCGCAACGCCAGTGCAGTGAGGCCCTTGGTGGATGCGGTGAGACGGGAGGTGATCCAGAACAAGGCCAGTGCAATCACACCCGTGGCAATTAGCCCCATGATCACCATCATGGAGGTCATGGTATAGATGGTCGAGAACATTTCGGATTGCAAGGCGGGTGCAATCACGGTGGCGCCGCCCCATTGTGGCACTTTGCTGTAAGCGATGAATTCATTGCGCGTTTCACCAGTGGCCGGGTTGGTCCAGCTGATCTGCGTCATGCCCTTGTCTTGCTGGCTCACTGTGTCCAGTAACTTTTGAAGGTCTGCCTCTTGTGTTGCGAGCTGTTTAAACTCGTCACCTTTGAATTGGGAGTGAATCATCACTTTGCCTGCAGCAGCACCGGTGGTGTAAATCACATATGGAATCCCGGTCTCGCCGATTCGGGTGTTGAGTACGGCCTCTTGCACATCTCCGAAAAGCTGTGTCATGTCAAAGCCAATGTAAAGCACCATTTCATGCCCATTGTTGCTTTTGATTGGCAAGTATTTGGACATGTAGCGTGTGCCGAACAACAATGCTTCGCCCACGTAGGTTTCACCTTTCACCAACTTTGCGTAGCTGGGGTGGCTGCGGTCCAGCTTTGTGCCCACCGCACGGTCACCATTTTCCTTCTTAAGGCTGGTGGAAATGCGCAAGTAATCATCCCCCACGCGAACAAACACTGTGGCAATACCACCAGTCATTCGGGTGAATTCATCAACCACACCAAAATTGCCGGTGATGAAATTGCCATTCAAAGTCACCATGGGGCCATTGATCTCGGAGGTGATTGAAATTTCCTGACTGGGGTCAACCAGCAATTCACCCTGGAATTGCGTTTCAAAAAGATCGGCTAGGCGTGTGGCGGAATCTTCGGAGAGCTTGTATGCAATCTCCATGGTTTGTTGCAGGCCTTCGGCTTGTGTCGACACCGCACGTTCTGTGCGTGCTGTGGCTGCATTGAAGGTATACCACGCGGTGATGCCAACCAAGCTCAACACGATCATGCCAACCATGGCCGCACTGGCCAGGCTAATTTGTTTAGAAAGGGGAAGCGTTTTTAGGTTCATGGTGAGACTGGGATTGGGAATGAACGACCTATCCATACTCCCACCAAGCGGGTTAACTTAATTGGGCAATTAGAGGGGGAATTACCCCATAAAACGGCGGCAAGCTGCTGTTTTATGGGGCAAGGGTAGTACTTTTGGAGGGGGTGGGGTGTGGATCAAAGCCTCTGAAGCGTCGCAATTGCAGGCGCATGGTCGGAGGGCTTCTCCCATTTGCGTGGCGTGCGGTCTATCTGGCTGGCGATGCATTGCTCTGCCACGGGTTTACTGAGCAGCACATGGTCAATCCGCAGCCCCTTGTTCTTCTGGAAGCCCAGCATGCGGTAATCCCACCATGAAAAGGTTTTCTCGGGTTGCTCAAACAGGCGAAAGCTGTCCACCAGTCCCAGTTCGAGCAAGGCGTTGAATCGGTCTCGTTCTTCGCTGGAGCACAGCACCTGGCCCGCCCAGGCTGCGGGGTCATGCACATCGCGGTCATCGGGCGCGATGTTGTAGTCGCCCACCAGGGCCAGCTTGGGGTATTGCTTTAGCCACTCAGCGCAGTCACTGAGCAGGGCATCCAGCCAGGCCTTTTTGTAATCAAACTTGTCTGAACCTACTTCAGAGCCATTCACCACATACGCACTCACAAAACGCAAATCACCAAAGCTCGCTGCGATCACGCGTTTTTGCTCGTCTGGGTAACTGGGCAAGTTGACCTGAACGTCTGTTGGGGTGGGCATGCTGGACAGCTTGTACACAATGGCCACGCCGTTGTAGGTTTTTTGCCCGGCAAACACGGCGCCGTAGCCTGCTGCTTGCAGCTCGCTCACCGGAAATACATCATCGGTCAGCTTTAGCTCCTGCAAGCCGAGCAGGTCCACCGGGTTGTTTTGTCACCACTGCAAGAGGTGCGGCAGACGCACCTTCAGCGAGTTGACATTCCATGTGGCCAGTTGAATGGAGTTGCTCATCCGATTGCCTTCATGCCGCTTGGCGGTTGTCTATCATGCCGGTGTGGCGAAGCAGGGCGTCCATGCTGGGTTCCCGCCCACGAAAAGCCTTGAATGACTCTGCCGCGGGGCGACTTCCACCCACCGACAAAATTTCATCCAGAAACTTCCTGCCAGTGTCCGCATTGACCACGCCAGTTTCTTCAAACATGGCAAATGCGTCGGCCGAGAGGACTTCTGCCCACTTGTAGCTGTAATAGCCCGCTGCATAACCACCGGCAAAAATATGACTAAAGGAATTGGCGAACCGGTTGTAAGCCGGGGGCACCACCACAGCCACCTCTTGGCGCACTGTGTTGAGCAGTTCAAGAATACTTTGCTCACTGTGCGGGTCGTACTCTGTGTGCACCAGCATGTCGAATAGAGAGAACTCAATCTGACGCAGGGTTTGCAAACCGCTCTGGAAATTTTTGGCCGCCACCATTTTGTCGAACAGGGCTTTGGGCATGGGCGCCCCGGTGTCTTCGTGCGCAGTGAGTGATTCGACCACGCTCCACTCCCAGGCGAAGTTCTCCATGAACTGCGATGGCAGTTCAACTGCATCCCATTCCACGCCATTGATACCAGCCACATCCAGCTCGTCCACACGGGTCAGCATGTGGTGGATGCCGTGCCCAAACTCGTGAAAAAGAGTCTGCACGTCGTCGTGGGAAAGCTGGGCCTTTTTGCCTGCGGCTGGTTTGGTGTAGTTGCAGGTGAGGTAGGCCACCGGTGTTTGCACGCCGTTGCCTGTGCGTTTGCGGCCACGGGCGTCGTCCATCCATGCGCCACTGCGTTTGCTAGCACGGGCGTAGGGGTCCAAATAAAAATGAGCAATTGCCTGGCCATCTTTTTGTACTTCAAAAAAGCGCACATCGGGGTGCCAGGTGTCGGCCTGTGCTTTTGCGATTTTTACACTGAACAATTGTTCGGTGAGGCCGAACAAGCCCTCCAGCACGCGGTCTTCTTGGAAGTACTGACGCACTTCCAGGTCGCTGAAGGCATATTTTTTTTCTTTCAGTTTCTCAGAGGCGTAGCTCATGTCCCAGCTCTGCAGGTCTTCGAGGCCAAGTTCTGATTTGGCAAAGCCGCGCAATTCATCCAAGTCACGCTGTGCGAAAGGCTTGGCTTTTGCGGCCAACTCCCGCAAAAAGCTCACCACTTGATCGGTGCTTTCTGCCATCTTTGGCACCAGGCTCAGTTCACCAAAATGTTGGTAACCCAGCATGCGTGCTTCTTCTAACCGCAGTTGAAGTAGCTCGCGAATAAGTGGCGTGTTGTCCAGCTCGTTTGGACCAAATTCCGAGGCCCGCTTGGCATAGGCTTCATAGAGCTGTTCACGCAGTTCGCGCTTGTGAGCGTATTGCAGCACTGGGAAATAAGAAGGGAACTGCAGGGTGAATTTATAGCCCGTTTTGCCTTCGCTTTTGGCCAATTCTTCGGCGCCCTGTAGCGCGTATTCAGGCAGGCCGTCCAGATCGGCCTTGTTGGTCACGATGAGTTCAAATGCGTTGGTCGCGTCCAGCACGTTTTCCGAGAACTTGGCAGTGATCGATGCTTGGCGATCCTGAATTTCGGCGTAGCGCGGCTTTTGATCGGCTGGAAGCTCTGCACCGCCCAACTTAAATCCACGGATGGAATTGTCGAGCACCTTCTTGCGGGCAGGTGAAAAGGTTTTGGCCGCTTCACTTGCGTCAATGGCCTTGTAAATGGCGTAGAGGCGCTCGTCCTGCCCAATAGCGGTCCAGAACTCGGTGGTTTTGGGCAGGCAGGCGTTGTAAGCAGCGCGCAATTCTTCACTGTCGGCCACGGAATGCAAGTGGCCCACCACGCCCCAAGCGCGGCTCAGTTGTTCACAAGCTTCATCCAGCGGGGTCAGTGTGGTTTCCCATGTGGCTTGCTCAGGGGGCGTGCTGGCCGTTTTTTCCAATGCAGCGCGTGCGCGTGCCAGCAGCGCGTCAATGGCGGGTTCCACATGTTCCGTGCGAATGTCTGCAAAGCGGGGTAGACCCGAAAAGTCCATCAAGGGATTTTTGCTTGCGTTCACTTGCGTGTTGCTCATGGGTGTTTGCTTCCTGTGTTCAAAAGGGTCTTCCTGGCTTGCGCTTGGTTTACAGTGTGCGCTCCACCGCTTCAATCGTATTTTGTAGCAACATGGTGATGGTCATAGGGCCAACCCCACCGGGCACGGGGGTGATCCACCCTGCCACTGCTTTGGCCGACTCAAAATCTACATCGCCACACAGTTTGCCGTCGGGCTGGCGGTTGATGCCCACATCGATCACCACCGCACCGGGTTTGATCATGTCGCCGGTGATCATGTTGGGTCTGCCCACCGCAACCACCAACACATCAGCACGTTGGCAATGGGCTTTGAGGTCCTTGGTTTTGCTGTTGCACAGGGTGACCGTGGCACCTTGCTGCAGCAGCAACATGGCCTGTGGCTTGCCCACAATGTTGCTTGCTCCGATGACGACCGCTTCTGCGCCGCGCAGTTCAATGCCAGTGAGCTCTAACATTTTCATCACCCCATACGGGGTGCAAGGGCGAAACAATGGTTTGCCTGTCATCAGCAAGCCAGCGTTGCTCACATGGAAGCCGTCCACGTCTTTTTCAGGGGCGATGGATTCAATCACCAGGTGTGAGTCCAAGTGCTTGGGCAAGGGCAGTTGCACCAAAATCCCATGAATGCTGGGGTCGCGGTTGAGTCGGTCGATTAGGCCAAGCAACTTCTCTTGTGTCGTGTTTGCTTCCAGTGTGTGCATTTCGGATTTGAAACCTGCGTTCTTGCAAGCTTGCACTTTGTTGCGCACGTACACTTGGGAGGCTGGATCTTCGCCCACCAGCACCACAGCCAAGCCAGGCTGGTGGCCTCGCGCGGTTAGTTCGGCCGCGCGTTTGGCAATGGTTTCGCGAATGGAGGCGGCCAATTCAGTGCCGCTGATGAGTTGTGCAGACATGGGTGTGTTGAGTTGAAAAATGATGGGGGTGACCCAAGCGTGTTGTCATGCTTGGGCCATGTCTCAGTGTTTAAGGTTGGGCCAATTCGGGTGATTTGCGCAGCGCAATTTTTAACAGGTCGGCCACTGTGGCCACTTGCAGTTTGTCCATGATGTTGGCCCGGTGGGCCTCGACAGTTTTGATACTGATATTCAGGTCGTCAGCGATTTGCTTGTTCAGGCGGCCCGACACAATGCGCTCCAGCACCTGCAGTTCACGCGTGGTGAGTTTGGAATATAGCTTGTTGATTTGCTCATCCACTTTGGAAGATTCGGCCAGCTCACGGGCTCTTGCCATGTGCTGGTGAATCAATTCCTTGATTTTTGCCTCATCGAATGGCTTTTCCAGAAAGTCGACCGCACCGTTTTTCATGGTTTCAACAGCCAGGGTAACGTCTCCGTGGCCGGTGATGAATACGATGGGCACCGGGATGCCTTTTTCAATCAGGGTTTTTTGAACCTCCAGGCCGGAGAGTTTTGGCATGCGGATGTCCAGCAGCAACACGCAGGTTTGTGGCCATTGGAGTTGATCCAAAAAAGCCACTGGATCCTCGAAAGCCTTGACCTGGTACCCTTCGGTTTCGATCAGCCACTGCAGTGAGTCACGCACTGCTTCATCGTCGTCCACAATGTAAACGGTCTCTAGCGGTTCGATCGTGCGGGATTGAGTGTGCAACATGTGCGTATTTCCATAACAAGTGGGTTGCTCAAGCAGGCACCGGCTCGTCAGCCAGAGGCAGTGTGAATTTGAATACGCTGCCCCGGGGTGCTGCGGGTTCTACCCACAATTGGCCCTGATGATACTCAATAATAGTACGACAGATGTTCAGGCCCATGCCCATTCCATCGGATTTGGTGGTGAAAAACGACTCAAACAAGCGCTCCCGGATGTCTTCGGGAACACCAGTCCCGTGGTCTCGCACCTCCACCATGGCAAATTGGGCCGACTGGCTGACACGGATTTCGATGCGCTTTTCATCACCGGCCAAATGGCTCATGGCCTCAAACCCATTTTTGATGAGGTTCATCAACACCTGTTCAATCAAGACCGGGTCTGCCACCACGGAGAGGGCTGCGTCGGGCACTTGCATTTCTATGCGAGCAGACTGGTGTTTTGCTTCCAACTGCGAAAAGCCCACAGCGTCTTCAATGATCTTGCCGATTGGACAGGCACCGCGCTTGGGTTCCTGCTGTTTTACGAACTCCCGTATTCGTCGAATCACAGCGCCAGCCCGCTGTGCTTGCACATTCACCTTCTCTAGCACCGGCAAAAGCTCTTCGGGGCTGACCTTGCCGGATTTCAAACGGTTGACGCTGCCCATGTTGTAATTGGAAATGGCGGCCAAAGGTTGGTTGATTTCATGCGCAAGCGATGAGGCCAATTCACCCAGGGTAATTAGCCGTGAGGTGAACTGCAGCTTTTCCTGCTGCTGGCGGCTCATGTTTTCAACCTCTTTGCGCTGGGTGATGTCTGTGGCCACCTGCATAATCACCATGGCACCATCCACCCAGGAAATGGAGCGTCGGCGTATTTCGTACCAGCGGGCCGACACCGGGCTCAACCATTCAAAGGGCTCAAATTGGTTGTCCCTGTAACGGCGATGTTTGGGCAGCCTGGGTGGGGAGGCATGGCCAAACCATTCCCGATGCAGGCGGTTTACAAAGATAAATTCATCTTCCCCTGCATCTGGCCCCTGTACACATACAGCAGCATCCAGCTCTTCAAGAATTCTCACAAAGCGCCGATGTGCGGCGGCCAGTTCGTCTCGCACGCGTCGCGGCTCGGTGATGTCGGTCATCGAAGTCATCCAGCCACTCTGGTTGCCATCGCTGTCCACCAAGGGAGACACATACATGCGCGCATCAAACACGCTGCCGTCGCGTCTGCGCACTTGCACCTCGATGCCTTTCTGCGGGGCATTGCCACTTAGGATGAGGTCCAGATTGGATTGTTGCTCTTCGTAAGACCTGTCTGGCCAGTACGGGAAGGGGGGAGTCATGCCCACCAGCTCGGATTCCTTGAACCCAGTCATCTTGCAAAACGCAGGGTTCACATAGGTGATGCGGCCTTGCATGTCGATGGCCCGCATGCCGGTGACCACTGAATTCTCCATCGCTCGGCGAAATTTGGTTTCCGCCAGTAGCCGTTTCTCTGCCTGGCTTCGCAGCTTGGCGTGCCTAAACAGCAATACAAAGCTCCATACAATCACCGCTGATAGCCCAATCACCGTCCACGCCAGCATGTTCGAGAAGAGCTCGGTGCTGGTTTTGTAGAGCACAGCGCGCAGTTTGAGCCCATGTCCCGGCGGATCCAAGGGCACCTCGTGACTAAGCTTTGCATTGTCGATGGATCGGCTCACGTTGGATGCCACCGGGTTGCCACCCCCATCCACGATGCTCACCAAGTACAGTTGCACAAAAGAATCCGGCACGGCGTCATTCAACAGCGAGGCCATGGGAATGGTGGCCGCCACCGTGCCCTGAAACTCGCCATTGCGGAAAATCGGGCTGTGAATCTCCATGTAGACCTTGTTTGAGCTGCCCAAAAATGGACGTGAAAACACAGGCAGCCGCGTGTCTCGCGCGGTGGTGTACGCCCAATAGCTTTCTGCATCCTCCACGGTTTGGTACAGGGGGTGAAGTATCTCTGGTGTTCTCAGTGCAGGAAGACTGAGGTCTGTGATGCGCCGCTCCACGTCAATCACCTGCACCGTGGCCACTTCATGAAATTCATTGAGCAAAGCCTCGGATGAGGCTCTGAAAGTTCTGGTCTCCGAGGCGGGTTGCTCTAAACCCCTCGCGATTTGCGCCAGTCGCTCTTGCACGGTCAGCAGGCGGGTGCGGATGGTTTGCCTGGCCAGTTCAACGTCACGGATGATCCGCAATTGGGTTTGGTTTTGGTCCTCGGAATGCAAGGTGAAGAAGAACGCCCCCATGGCCAGCACAAACAGGATGATTCCGACAAGCGGTGTCGCCCACACAAGGGGGCTGGTACGGGGATGGTCGCTAAGTCGCACGTGGGTTTTTCTGCAAAAAAATCAAGGAACAAGCGCAGTGTACAAAACTGGTGCGCGGCTGGATATGGGGTCAGGGAAAATCCGTAGATATTCCATAATATGAAAACGTAACCCACATTTTGAAAATATTGAAATTAGGTGTGATACTCTAATATGGATAAGAAATGCGGCCACAAGTCAGCATTTCTCACGGAGAACCACGAGCCCAAGGAGGATGGAATGTCTGCTCAACTCAATTTCCCAGGATCGGATGATCCCGATTTCCAAGAAACCCAAGAATGGCTGGATGCACTGGAAGCAGTGCTGGAGCGGGAGGGCCCTGAGCGTGCCCACTACCTGCTAGAACAGCTGGTTGACAAGGCGCGCCGCAGCGGAGCGCACATTCCTTTTTCGGCCACCACGGCCTATGTAAACACCATCCCGGTACACCTCGAAGAGCGTTGCCCCGGCAACATGGAATATGAAGAGCGCCTGCGCAGCTGGATGCGCTGGAATGCCATGGCCATGGTGGTGCGCGCCAACCGCAAAGATCCCCCCGATGGTGGCGATCTGGGCGGTCACATCGCTTCTTTTGCCTCCCTGGCCACCATGCTTGGTGTTGGCTTCAACCATTTTTGGCATGCCGAAGACGAAGCCCACGGCGGAGACTTGCTGTACCTGCAGGGCCATGTTTCCCCAGGCATATACGCCCGTGCATTCCTTGAGGGGCGGCTCACAGAGGAGCAGCTCAACAATTTCCGCCAGGAAGTGGATGGCAAAGGCTTGTCGAGTTACCCGCACCCCAAGCTGATGCCCGATTTTTGGCAGTTTCCAACCGTGTCGATGGGTCTGGGCCCCTTGATGGCGATTTATCAAGCCCGCTTCTTGAAGTACCTGCATGCCCGTGGCATTGCAGACACTTCCAAGCGCAAGGTGTGGGTGTTCTGTGGCGACGGTGAAATGGACGAACCCGAGTCTTTGGGTGCCATTGGACTTGCTGCGCGTGAAAAGCTGGACAACCTTGTGTTTGTGGTGAACTGTAATTTGCAGCGTCTGGATGGGCCCGTGCGAGGAAACGGCAAAATCATTCAAGAACTGGAAGGCGAGTTCCGTGGTGCTGGTTGGAACGTGCTCAAGGTGATTTGGGGCGGGTACTGGGATCCTCTCTTTGCACGTGACAAAGAAGGCCTCATGCGCAAGGTGATGGAAGAAATGGTCGATGGCGAATACCAGAACTGCAAAGCCAACGATGGTGCGTATGTGCGCAAAAATTTCTTTGGCAAACACCCCAAGTTGTTGGAAATGGTTGCTCGCATGACCGATGAAGACATTTGGCGCTTAAACCGTGGTGGCCATGACCCACACAAGGTGTATGCGGCTTATAAAGCAGCATCCGAGCATGTGGGCCAGCCCACCGTGATTCTTGCCAAAACCGTGAAGGGCTTTGGCATGGGTAAAATTGGTGAGGGCAAAAACACCACTCACCAGCAGAAAAAACTGGACGATCAATCCATCCGCGAATTCCGCGACCGCTTCAATATTCCTATTCCAGACGACAAACTGCCTGAAGTGCCATTCTTCAAGCCCGCTGACGATGCACCCGAGATTCAATACTTGCATGAGCGCCGCAAGGCCTTGGGTGGTTATTTGCCAAAGCGTCGTCGCGAAGCCGATGAAAAACTGAAGGTACCTGGCCTGGATGCTTTCCAGGCAGTGTTGGAACCCACCAAAGAAGGCCGAGAAATTTCAACCACCCAAGCCTTTGTGCGTGTGCTCACAGCCCTGGTCCGTGACAAAGAGCTGGGCCAGCGGATTGTTCCCATCGTGCCCGATGAAGCCCGCACCTTTGGTATGGAAGGCATGTTCCGCCAACTGGGTATTTACTCCTCTCAGGGCCAGTTGTACGAGCCAGTCGACAAAGACCAGGTGATGTATTACCGCGAAGACAAAGCGGGCCAAATTCTGGAAGAGGGCATCAACGAGGCCGGCGCCATGAGCAGTTGGATTGCTGCGGCCACGTCTTATTCCACCAACAACCGGGTAATGATCCCCTTCTACATTTACTACTCCATGTTTGGTTTCCAGCGCATTGGTGACCTGGCATGGGCGGCTGGTGACATGCAGGCCCGTGGCTTCATGCTGGGCGGCACGGCAGGGCGCACAACACTCAATGGCGAAGGCTTGCAGCACGAAGATGGGCATAGCCACATTTTGTCGGCCACCATTCCAAACTGTGTGAGCTACGACCCCACTTTCGCTCACGAATTGGCCGTGATTATTCAGCATGGTCTCAAACGCATGGTGGAAGACCAGGAGAACGTGTTCTATTACCTCACTGTGATGAACGAGAACTACGCTCAACCAGGCCTAGAGCCAGGCACAGAAGAGGGCATCATCAAAGGCATGTACGTGTGCCGCAAGAGCAAGTCCAAGAGCAAACAGCGTGTTCAGTTGATGGGTTCGGGCACCATTTTGCGTGAATCACTGGCCGCCGCAGAGTTGTTGGAGCAAGACTGGGGCGTTGGTGCTGACGTGTGGTCGGTGACCAGCTTCACCGAGTTGCGCCGCGAAGGTTTGGACATTGAGCGCGAGAACATGCTTAACCCAACCCAAAAAGCCAAGAAGAGCTACGTGGAACAGCAGCTTGAAAAAACCGCCGGTCCGATTGTGGCTTCCACCGATTATATGAAGCTCTTTGCAGATCAGATTCGTCCTTTCATGCCCAAGGGCCGTGAATACAAGGTGCTGGGCACCGATGGATTTGGCCGCTCCGACTTCCGCTACAAGCTGCGTGAGCACTTTGAAGTGAACCGTTATTTTGTGACAGTGGCTGCGTTGAAAGCACTGGCAGACCAAGGCGAGATTGCTTACAGCAAGGTGGCGGAGGCCATCAAGAAGTACGGCATCAACCCCAACAAAGCCAACCCGGCCCACGCATAAGAGGAAAGCCATGACGATTGAAATTAAAGTGCCCGACATCGGTGACTTTGACGGGGTGGAAATCATTGAAGTGCTGGTCAAAGCCGGCGACACAGTGCAGGCCGAGCAATCCATCATCACGGTGGAGTCTGACAAAGCCAGCATGGAGATTCCATGCCCGCAAGCGGGCGTGATCAAGGAGCTGAAAGTCAAAATGGGCGACACGGTGTCGGAAGGCACCCTGATGCTTCTGCTGGAGCCCCTGGGTGGTGCTGCTGTGGCTGCGCCCAAGGCGGACCCTGCGCCTGTGGCGCCACCAGTAGCTGCATCCGCACCCACCAGTGCGCCCGCACCTGCTGTCACCCCCGCGGTGGAGGTGGCACCCACAGCCAAACTGCCTCCAGTGCCAGCCGAGCCTCACGACCCCAGCAGGCCTGCTGTGGCTGCACCACACGCCAGCCCCTCCGTGCGCAAATTTGCCCGTGAGTTGGGTGTGGATTTGCACAAGGTCAACGGCACCGGGCCCAAAAACCGCATCACGCCCGACGATGTACGCAACTTTGTAAAAGCCGCTGTGGCCGGTGTGGGCCAGTCCACGTCGACAGTGGCCAAGAGTGGCAGCGGAGTTGGTCTGGATCTGTTGCCCTGGCCCAAGGTGGATTTCTCCAAGTTTGGAGAAACCGAAACCCTGGAACTCTCACGCATCAAGAAGCTGTCTGGTCCAAACCTGCACCGCAACTGGGTGATGATCCCGCACGTCACTCAATTCGACGAGGCCGACATCACCGACCTGGAGCAATTCCGCAAAGACACCAATGCGGCGCTGGCCAAGCAGGGTGTCAAGCTCACCATGCTGGCCTTTGTGATGAAGGCATGTGTGGCTGTGCTCAAAAAGTATCCAGCCTTCAATGCTTCACTTTCCGAGGATGGTGGCTCGCTCATCCTCAAGAAGTTCTGGAATATTGGTTTTGCCGCAGACACGCCAAACGGCCTTGTGGTGCCTGTCATCAAAGGTGTGGACCAAAAAGGTTTTGCGCAAATTGCCAATGAGTTGGGCGAGTTGTCTGCACAGGCACGCGATGGAAAGCTCAAGGGGGCTGACATGCAGGGTGCCACATTCACCATTTCGTCTTTGGGTGGCGTGGGGGGCACCATGTTCACACCCATCATCAACGCGCCGGAAGTGGCCATTCTTGGTTTGTCCAAATCGGCCATGAAACCGGTGTGGAACGGCAAAGAGTTTGAGCCACGTCTCATGTTGCCGCTGAGCTTGAGCTACGACCATCGCGTGATTGATGGCGCACAGGCGGCCCGGTTTACCACGGAGTTGGCGGGTGTGCTCGCCGACATGCGCAAAGTGCTGCTGTAAGGGGAGATGCACATGAAATTGATCGTTCCCGACATTGGCGACTTTGACGCGGTAGAAATCATTGAAGTGCTGGTGAAAGAGGGTGACACCGTGAGCGCCGAGCAATCGCTCATCACCGTGGAATCCGACAAAGCCAGCATGGAAATCCCTGCCTCGGATGCAGGCACCATCACAAAAATGTTGGTCAAAATGGGTGACAAGGTCTCCAAAGGCACCGCC
>DASUEF010000114.1:0-3256 GCA_036275215.1 Limnobacter sp.
CAACACCATGGCCGGGGCTGCGTGCTGTGCAGTCAACATCAAATCAATCACTTCATTGATGGTGTCCATTTCACGATGATCAATCGGCCGGCTGCCAAACAAGGGCGCAAAGCCCGCAGCCACCAGCGCTTCATTGCGCTCGTTGAGTGGCGCATCCAAACCCTCCAGCAGTGCCAACAACATGTCTTTGCTGGCGCTGGCTTTGCCTGTTTCAATGCAACTTAAGTGGCGCTGGGAAACGCCAACGCGCAAGGCCAAATCAAGTTGGCTGACCTTTTGCCGAGTGCGTAAATCGCGTAGGCGAATTCCGGCGGTGTGGGTGGGGGCTTGTGTATGCATGTGCTCATACTGCCACGGAAAATTTCTGAAATCTATGACCTCGCAGGTTATTGCGACAATGACCCTGAGCTCATCAAACTGGTGTTGAACTGATTCACTTTCAACCACGCGAGGAGATCTGCCATGCAAACCAGCACCATGCACAACCGTGCAACAAGCACGCCCACCTTTTGGATCAACTGGCTCACCTACACCGCCGAATTCACAGTGCTGTTTGGCCTGCTCATGGTGCTTGCACCAGGGCTGACTCAACAGGCATTTGGATTGTTGATGTTCCAGAATACCGAACAGTTTGCAGCGTTCGACCCACAAGCCACTGCTTATATTGAACTGGCCCATGCGGTGATGGGCTCAGTGCTGGTAGGTTGGGGCGCGCTGATCTTCATGCTGGTGCGCAAACTGAACATTGAGGACGCCAAACAGACCTGCAACATGATCACGATTTCCGTATTGCTTTGGTATGTACCCGACACCGCATTTTCGCTGTACAGCGGCTTCTGGCAAAACGCGGTTCTGAATTCCGGGTTTGCTGTGTTGTATGCGGTGCCCTTGCTGGCTTTGCGCAAGTATTACAAGTAAGGGGTTAAATCTACAAACCATGGATTTAACGCCATGGTTTGTGGATTCGGTGAATTCAAAGGAACCACCGCCACGGATTAATTACTCAAGGAGCTACACCACTTACTTTTGATCGCATGTCCTCAAGGCCTCTTATACAAGGTCGCGCACAAATCCTGATCGGCGACACCACCAGCCACGGTGGTGTGGTCGTCTCGGGCAGCCCCACCACATCGGTTGAAGGCCGACCCATCGCCAGGGTCGGCGACATGGTCACCTGTCCTTTGTGCAAACCCCATGTATTCCCGATTGTCGAGGGACTCTGCACATTCACCGACAACTACATGGCTGTGGCCCTGCACGGTCACAAAATTGCGTGTGGTGCCACCTTGATCGCATCAGCAGCAAACCACCCCCCAAACTCACCAGCACCCGATACCCCCTCCACGGCTTCTCCACTAAAAGGCAAACTCGGGCAAAGCATTGACACATTAATTGGCAAGTCGCCAACACTGGTTAATAACCTGAATACTCTGCAGAGTCAGGGCTGGAAGGTCGACTACGGAGCGGCGGGAGGCGGGTCCTATGCCAACCGCAGAGAAAAAACGATTACCCTGGACGGCAATCTGAGAGGCGATGCCAATCAGGCTACGCAGGTTTTAGCCCATGAAGTGGGCCACGCCTTGCACCCTTATCAGTTAGACACCAGCTCAAGGCAGGCATACCTTAACGGCACCCTGGATGACGAGGGGGCTGCCACCATGAAGAACATTCAGGTTCAACGAGAAATCATTCAAGCAGGTGGCCCCGACATCGGTATTGCCGGCAACCCGAAAAACCATGCAAGCTATATTCGGGCTTACAACCAGTACTTAAAAGATGGCAATGCTCAAAACGCCTATCGAAAAATTGGCTCACAACTCGGTGCCAATGAAATCACATCGACAACAGGTCAAAATTATGCAGACTATTACGGTGGCTGGTATGACAAAAATTATAGCGGGAACAAGTAATGCGGGTCGAAAACTGCTCCTGTTGTTTGCCCTGCTCTACAGCGCCAGCCAACCGATTACACACGCGTCAAAGGACAACACAATGATCAATCTGAACCGTTCCATCTGGAATTTGATCGACGATATTCAAACCCAGTCTTCGCTCACTTTGGCGCATGTCGAAAAAACACTGGTTCAAACACTTGCCCACGACACTCGACATTCCAATGAGTATTTCAAGTTTTACAAGGGTCAAAGTATTCAATTCGCAGGTGAGGTCAAGGTGAGCACAATTGATCTTCGACTGCCTCAGCAAGGCGCGCAAAGCCCAGGTATGTTACTGATGTACTTGGAAGGCGAATGCATCACCATGCCTCAGCTAAATCAACAATACGAGAACCTGAAGATCACCGAAATTCCTCGTGGTAAATCTTTGGAGGAAGCAACCACCTACACCGCCAATAACTCCTGGGGAGAAATCGACTTCGGTTTTCAGATGAAGAAACCAGATTGCCTGGCCTATGTGATTCTAAAACCGGTGAAATAAGTGCACTTTGGCGGGTAAAAGCATAAAATACGGCCTTGATCCGAAAAACAGATCCACAAGGTACACCCGCCATGATCCGCTTGTCCGAGTTGAAGCTTCCACTCGACCATCCTGAAGACGCCCTGCCCGCATTAATTTGCAGCACACTGAAAATTTCAGCCCACCAACTCAAAAGCTTCAGCATCTACAAGCGCAGCTACGACGCGCGCAAACAAAAACTGCTGTTGGTGTACATCGTGGATGTGGAATTGGACAGCGCCCGGCTTGAAGCACAGTTGTTGTCGACATTCACCGCCCACTCGCACGTTCGGCCTGCGCCCGATATGGTCTACCAGTTACCAGTGAAACTGAACGAAGCCCCGGCCATTCGCCCGGTGGTAATTGGCTTTGGCCCCTGCGGTATTTTTGCAGCGATGATGCTGGCGCAAATGGGCTTCAAACCCATTGTGATTGAACGTGGCAAACAAGTGCGCGAACGCACCAAAGACACCTGGGGCCTGTGGCGCAAACGCGTATTGCACACCGAATCGAACGTGCAGTTTGGCGAAGGCGGCGCCGGTACATTTTCAGACGGCAAACTGTACAGCCAAATCAAAGACCCGCGCTTTCTGGGCCGAAAAGTGATGACCGAGTTTGTCAAGGCTGGCGCACCCGAGGAAATTTTGCTGGTCAGCAAACCACACATTGGCACCTTCCGCCTGGTGAAAGTGGTAGAAAACATGCGCGAGCAAATCATCGCCATGGGCGGTGAAATTCGCTTCCAACAACGCGTCTGCGACTTTCAAATTGAAGACGGCCACATTCGCGGCCTGACCATTGA
>DASUEF010000115.1:0-3500 GCA_036275215.1 Limnobacter sp.
GTCCTTCCTCCCCTGCCAAACCACACAAAGGGCCAGCCATCGGTTGGCCCTTTTTTTATTTCACCAAAACGCACACGTGTAGCCCGGGGTAAACATGGCAAGCGACAGTTTGATGATCTTCACCGGCAACGCCAATCCGGATCTGGCCGATGCTGTGGCCAAACAGCTCAACATTCCTTTGGGCAAAGCCACGGTGGGTCGCTTCTCCGACGGCGAAGTGATGGTCGAGATCAACGAGAACGTCCGCGGCAAAGACGTGTTCGTGTTGCAATCCACCTGCGCACCCACCAACGACAACCTCATGGAAATGATGGTCATGATCGATGCGCTCAAGCGCGCATCGGCAGGTCGCATCACCGCCGCCATTCCTTATTTTGGCTATGCCCGCCAAGACCGCCGTGTGCGCTCCTCCCGCGTGGCAATCACCGCCAAGGTGGTGGCCAACATGCTGCAGGTGGTGGGTGTAGATCGTGTGCTCACCATGGATTTGCACGCCGACCAAATCCAAGGCTTCTTTGACATTCCGGTGGATAACATTTATGCGTCTCCGGTGCTGCTTGGCGACGTGTGGAAACAAAACCTCGACAACCTGATGGTGGTCTCGCCCGATGTGGGTGGTGTGGTGCGCGCTCGCGCACTGGCCAAACGCCTGAACTGCGACCTGGCCATCATCGACAAGCGTCGCCCCCGCGCCAACGTGGCCGAGGTCATGAACATCATTGGTGACGTGAAAGACCGCACTTGTGTGATCATGGACGACATGGTCGACACCGCCAACACCTTGTGCAAGGCAGCTTCAGCCCTGAAAGCCAACGGCGCACTGAAAGTGGTGGCCTACTGCACCCACCCAGTGTTGTCGGGTGGCGCGGTGCAACGCGTACAAGAATCTGATCTGGACGAACTGGTGGTGACCGACACCATTCCCCTGGCCGACGATGCCAAACAAAGCGGTAAAATCCGCGTGCTGAGTGTTGGTGAGTTGATGGCTGAAACCATTCGTCGCATTGTTCGCTCCGACTCCGTGTCGTCTCTGTTCATCGACTAAGTTTTGAGCACAAGGTTTTAAAGGGTCAATTGCAGCCACCCCAAGTGCTGCATAGCTTGGATTTGCTGGTCGCGGCAAATTCAAAATTGGAGAATCAACATGAAAGTAGTTGCAACATCCCGCACAGAGCAGGGTTCCGGAGCGAGCCGCCGCCTGCGTCGTGCTGGCCAGGTTCCTGGCATTGTTTACGGCGCCAACGCAGAAGCACAAGCCATTGCGATTGAGCACAACCCCCTCTGGCACGCCATCCAGAAAGAAAAATTCCACTCCAGCATTTTGGACCTGGAAATTGATGGCAAAGCCGAGAAAGTTCTGCTGCGTGACTTCCAGAACCACCCCTACAAGGCACAAATCTTGCACATCGACTTCCAGCGCGTGGACCCCAACCAGAAAATCCACATGCCAGTGCCTCTGCACTACTCTGGCCACCTGGAAAGCCCAGCGGTGAAGCTGTACCAGGGCCAGGTGACCTTCGTGGCCAACCAGGTGGAAGTGGAATGTTTGCCCAAGGACCTGCCAGAGTTCATCGCCGTGGATTGCAGCGTGCTCGACATCACCAAGCGCAACATCCACGTGTCCGACCTGAACCTGCCAGAAGGCGTGGGCATTCCTGTACACGGTCAGGCCGATTTGTCTTTGGTCACCGTGAAAATCAAGAATGCGGCCGCCAAAGCAGGTGCTGACGAGTAATTCGTAAGCAATCATTGGGTACGCAAAAAGCCGCTTGGCCTTGGCCTGGCGGCTTTTTTTATGGGCAAAATGTAGGCCCTGCTCATACACAGCACAAGGCAACGTGAACAATCTCCCCAATTTTGAAGAACTGCCACTGGGCGATCAAATCAAACATGTGATCGCTCAGCTGCCGCGAAGCACTGTAAGCCTTGGTGAAATTCTCGAATTGGTGGGCCGCGACGGCATGTTGCTGCTGGTGGCATTTCTAACACTGGTGTTCATGGTGCCTGTGTCCATTCCTGGCGTGAGTACTATTTTTGGTGCTGCCATTTTGCTGATCGGCATCAGCCGAGTGTTCGGGCGCACGCTGTGGCTGCCCAAACGCTTCAAAGAACGTGCCCTGCCCGCCGACAAACTTCGCAACGCCCTCGAAAAAGGTTTGGTGTGGATTCCACGTCTGGAAAAAATTAGCAAACCCCACCGCATGGCATGGTTAACCACCGGCCGGGGCATGAACATCTTCAACGATGGCGGCCTCATTTTGGGTGCAGTGCTTTTGATGGCTCCTTTCGGATTCATCCCTTTTTCAAACACCGTGCCCGGCATTGCATTGCTGTGTTTGGCGGTCGGGTTGATTCAGCGCGACGGCGCTGCGGTGCTGCTGGGGCATTTGGCCAACGTGGCCTCTATGGTTTATTTTGGCGTGCTGATTGGCGGTGGCGGGGTGCTTATTCAGCAGTTTTTTGCCAACAGCTAAACCGGCACTTGGGTTTTATCCACCACTCGGCGCAACACAAAACTGGTGTGCACACCAGTCACGCCTTTGATGCGGGTAATTTTATTCAGCAGCAAATTTTGATACCCATCCATGTCGGCCACAATCACCTTGAGCTGGTAATCCGCCTGCTGGCCGGTAATCAGCAAGCACTCCATCACCTCGGGAATGGCTGCAATCGCCCCCTCGAAACTCGCAAACCGCTCCGGTGTGTGCTGATCCATTGAAATATAAATCAATGCCATCAAGCTGTAACCCAACTTTTTGGCATCCACCAAGGCTCGGTAACCCGTAATCAAACCCGCTTCTTCAAGCGCCTTTACGCGACGCAAACACGGGGAGGGAGAAAGACCAATTGCATCGGCCAAGTCCTGGTTACTCATTCGCCCATCGGTCTGCAGCAGGGTCAAAATTCGTTTGTCGTAGCGATCAAACTCTTGCTTTTCCATTCTTATGCCTAATATTCAATTTTAAACGCAATTATCTGCCAAATATTTTTATTTTCATAGCAATAAAAGCAATCATCTTTCTCTATCCAAAGCCTACACTGTTCTTCATTGATTCATCGATCAGGCCCAAGCAGCATGTTGAAGAACCCCGCCACCAAATATCGCCCCGCTTACAAAGTGGATCTGCCTGACAGAACTTGGCCCAACAAGGCCATTGAACATGCACCAATCTGGTTAAGCACCGATTTGCGCGACGGCAACCAGGCGATCTTTGAACCCATGAACGTGGACACCAAATTGGGATTCTTCAAAGAGTTGGTGCGCATTGGCTTCAAGGAAATTGAGGTGGGCTTTCCCGCCGCCTCGCAGATCGACTTCGACGTGGTTCGGCATTTGATCACCAACAATCTGATACCGAGCGATGTCACCCCCATGGTCATGACCCAGGCTCGTGATGACCTCATTGAGCGAACAGTGGAATCGGTGATTGGTGCCAAAAGCGCCATCGTCCACATCTACAACTCCACCGCACCCGTGTGGAGAAATACGGTGTTCCGCA
>DASUEF010000116.1:0-2557 GCA_036275215.1 Limnobacter sp.
GCTTGACGGGCAATTTCACCAGTTTCCAGGGTTACGGTGTGTTGACCCAACTGGAATGATTCACGATGAATTTCGAACACTTTCTTCTTCCTTTTAGTAATCCCGATGAGACAATTCTCAGCGCGGGAGCCCGTGAGTTAAAACACAAATGCCCACAACCGGAGTTGCAGGCATTTGAGTCAAATCAACGGTTTGTGGCGGTTGCCAATTACTTACGCAGCCCCAGCTTGCCGATCAGGTTGCGGTAGGCGTCTGCGTCGGTGCGCTTGAGGTAGTCAAGCAACTTGCGACGACGGGACACCATGCGCAGCAGACCGCGGCGGGAGTGGTGGTCTTTGGCGTTGACCTTGAAATGGTCGGTCAGGGAGTTGATTCGGGCTGTCAACAATGCCACTTGTACCTCAGGAGACCCAGTGTCGCCTTTGGCGCGTTGATATTCAGCAAGAATTGCTGCTTTATTGATTTCAGACATGATAATTACTCCACTTGCGCGAACCTGCAGCCCTGAAATTGACCGCGGCCCCGTGAAAAAAGCCGCTTTTGCCCATTTGGCGACAAAAAGCAGCAACCAGAACCCACTATTGTAGGGCAAATCCCAAAAAAATCAAACCTGTGGATTGAGTTTTTCGTGCTTGCTCTGCAATTTGTTGAGTGCAGACAGGTATGCCTTGGCCGAGGCGACCACAATATCTGGATCTGCACCAACGCCGTTCACTATCCGACCACCTTTTTGAAGGCGCATGGTGACCTCCCCCTGCGACTCCGTTGTACCCGAGGTGATGCCATTGACCGAAAACAACAAGAGCTCCGCCCCGCTGCTGACCTGGGCTTCAATGGCTTTTACGGTGGCGTCCACAGGCCCATTGCCCTCGCTCTCGGAGACGATCTCACGCCCTTCCGCCGAAAATACCACCCGCGCCCTGGGACGCTCGCCTGTCTCGGAATGCTGGGACAAAGACACAAGGCGGTAAAACTCTGCTTCACCTGCATTTTCACCAGAGACCAATGCATGGATATCTTCGTCAAAAATCTCGGCTTTGCGATCCGCCAAATCCTTGAAGCGTTGAAACACATCGTTTAACTGCGCCTCAGATTCCATTTCAATACCCAAGGCCTCAAGACGTTGCTTGAAGGCATTGCGGCCAGACAATTTGCCCAGCACAATTTTGTTTGCGCTCCAACCCACATCCTCAGCGGTCATGATCTCGTAGGTTTGGCGAGCCTTCAGCACCCCATCCTGATGAATACCAGACGCATGGGCAAATGCATTGGCACCAACAATTGCCTTGTTTGGTTGGACCACAAAGCCGGTGATGTTGCTCACCAAGCGGCTTGCGGGCACGATCTGCGTGGTGTCGATATTCACATCGAGGTCAAAAAAATCACGGCGGGTTTTCACGGCCATCACGATTTCTTCAAGCGAGCAATTGCCTGCGCGCTCACCCAAACCATTGATGGTGCATTCCACCTGCCGCGCACCGCCAATGGCCACCCCCGCCAAGGAATTGGCCACCGCCATGCCAAGATCGTTGTGGCAGTGCACAGACCACACGGCTTTGTCGCTGTTGGGCGTGAGCGTGCGCAAATCGCGCATGAACTCGCCGTACAGGGAAGGCACGGCATAGCCCACGGTGTCGGGAATATTGATGGTTTTTGCACCAGCCTTGATCACTGCTTCACACACCCTGGCCAAAAACGGCAACTCAGAGCGGTAACCGTCCTCGGCGGAAAACTCCACATCATCGGTGTATTGCAAGGCGAGCTTGACCGCCCTCACAGCCTGTTCCAAGACTTGATCGGGCGTCATACGCAGCTTCACTTCCATGTGCAAGGGCGATGTGGCGATGAATGTGTGCACACGACGACGCTCAGCTGGGGCCAGGGCTTCACCGGCCCGGGAAATAT
The DNA here is from genome assembly GCA_036275215.1 of Limnobacter sp. Lineage (GTDB taxonomy): Bacteria > Pseudomonadota > Gammaproteobacteria > Burkholderiales > Burkholderiaceae_B > Limnobacter. The sequence continues at coordinate 1,906 of DASUEF010000116.1, forward strand.
CACGCTCGTTCGCGCGTGCTAGCGAACACACGGTGGAGTCTTTGACCACACTTGCAATCGCTTTGATGGCCTCGAAGTCGCCGTTGCTCGAGGCGGCAAAACCCGCCTCAATCACATCCACCTTGAGCTTCTCAAGCTGCTTGGCAATGCGGATTTTTTCTTCGCGGGTCATCGAAGCGCCGGGGCTTTGCTCCCCGTCGCGCAAGGTGGTGTCAAATATGATGAGGCGGTCTGACATGGTGATCTCCTGAATATCCCATAAGAATACAACAGAGAGGCCGGTAGCCGCATGCCATTTGGTTTGCGGGGCAGAGGCTTGGTTCTCGCAGCAACACACGGCGGCTCTGTCGTCGGCCACAGGCCGAGCCACTTTGTAGGCCACAAGCCGAGCAGAGGCTTGTTTCTCGCTGAAAACCTGTATCTCCCTTGCTGGGCCTGAAGAGACCTGGGGCCGCCCCGACAAAACTGCGCGGTCGGGCTCGGCCCCTGCCACGCACCTGTGGTGCGTTGTCACCGGTCCTTTGCGGCACGCAAGGGCAGGTTTTCTTGATGCTCGCACCAAGCCATCTGCCCCGGCCAGGGCCTCTTCGTGGCTACTGAGCACCTGCGCAGCCTCGCTTGCCCGACAAGCCACCGGGTGCCCATGCCCCTG
>DASUEF010000117.1:0-1933 GCA_036275215.1 Limnobacter sp.
CATTTCGTATTCTTTCCAGCCAATCAGGCTTTCTTCAATCAACAGCTCGTTGGTGGGCGATGCCTCCAAGCCACGGCGGCAGATGGTCTCGAATTCTTCGGCGTTGTAGGCAATGCCACCGCCTGTGCCGCCCAAGGTGAAGCTGGGGCGAATAATAACCGGAAAGCCGTTGCTGCCCACCTCTTTGGCGATGCGGGCCTGCACTTCCAGGGCTTCTTCCATGGAGTGGGCCACGCCACTTTTGGCGGAGTCCAGACCAATTTTGGTCATGGCATTCTTGAACTTCAAGCGGTCTTCCGCCTTTTCGATGGCTTCTTCTTTGGCGCCAATGAGCTCTACGTTGTATTTGGCCAGCACACCGTGCTTGGCCAGGTCGAGCGCGCAGTTCAGCGCCGTTTGACCACCCATGGTGGGCAGCACGGCGTCGGGGCGCTCTTTGGCAATGATTTGTTCCACCACTTGCCAGGTGATGGGTTCGATGTAGGTGACATCGGCCATCTCTGGGTCGGTCATGATGGTGGCCGGGTTGCTGTTGACCAGCACCACGCGGTAGCCCTCTTCACGCAAGGCTTTGCAGGCCTGGGCGCCGGAGTAATCGAATTCACAGGCCTGGCCGATCACAATGGGGCCAGCGCCGATGATGAGGATGGTGTTCAGATCGTTACGCTTTGGCATAACTTCCCTTTAATTTTTAAAAATTCAAATCAAAACCGCGAGGTGCACCTGGGTTGCACCACAGGAACCAGCTCAGCGCTTGGCGGCCTGCATGTCAGCGATGAATCGGTCAAACAACTCGGCCAAATCGTGCGGGCCGGGGCTGGCCTCGGGATGCCCCTGGAAACAGAACGCCGCACGGTCGGTGCGCTCCAACCCTTGAATGGACCCGTCAAACAGGGACACATGGGTGATGCGCAGGTTGGCTGGCAGGCTGTTGGGATCGACCGCAAAACCGTGGTTTTGGCTGGTGATGGCCACGCGTTTGGTTTTGAGGTCTTGCACCGGGTGGTTGGCACCGTGGTGGCCAAACTTCATCTTGATGGTTTTGGCACCGCTGGCCAGGGCCATCAGCTGGTGGCCAAGACAAATGCCAAACACCGGTAGTTTGGTGTGATCGAGCACATGGCGAATGGCCGATATGGCGTAGTCGCATGGCTCGGGGTCGCCGGGGCCGTTGCTCAAAAACACGCCATCGGGATTGAGGGCCAGCACTTTGTCCACGGGGGTTTGTGCAGGCACCACCGTGACCCGACAACCACGCTGGGCCAGCATGCGCAAGATGTTGCGCTTTGCGCCGTAATCGTAAGCCACCACATGCAGGGGGCGTTCGCCGCTTTGGAAGTGGGGCTCTTCGGCGGCCACGCCCAAAGCCCATTCGCCTTCCACCCACTCATGGGGCACCTTGCAGCTCACCACTTTGGCGAGGTCCATGCCGGCCAGGCCGGGGAAGCTGCGCGCCAGTTCAATGGCCCGCTCTGCGGTGAAGGTCTCGCCGCTGCCTTCGGTGAGAAGACAGCCGTTTTGGGCGCCCTTCTCGCGCAGGATTCGGGTGAGCTTGCGGGTGTCAATGCGTGCGATGCCGGGCACGCCGTGTTGTTTGAGGTAATCGGCCAGCGGCTGGGTGGAGCGGAAGTTGGACACCAACTCGGGCAGGTCTTTAATGACCAAACCAGACAAATGCAAGCCTGCGGACTCTTCATCTTGGGGATTGGTGCCCACATTGCCAATGTGCGGGTAAGTGAGCGTAACGATTTGGCGGCAATAGGAGGGATCGGTTGCGATCTCTTGGTAGCCGGTGAGTGACGTGTTAAACACCACCTCGCCCACTTGCGTGGTGGGTGCGCCAAAGGATACGCCCTCGAACACCGTGCCGTCCGCGAGCGCGAGCAAGGCGCGCGGGTGTGCGCTTGCAACTAATTTTGACAAGGGAAACTCC
>DASUEF010000118.1:0-1423 GCA_036275215.1 Limnobacter sp.
CAAGTACCGCTGAACACAAAAAACCTGCAGCCGCTTATTGTGCAACCGCAACATGGCGGTTTTATGAACTGCAATGTGGATTTTGATTGTAGCACCGGCCAAACAAACTAACACCTGTTTGGAACTTTTACTTCTTCATGCTACACGCTGAACATCCTTTCTGGATGCAGGCTTCACTGGGGTTTGGCTTTAAAAACAAGCGATTTAATACGCAAAAAACACAGGTTTTGTAGGTATTTTTAACAAAAAGCCCCCGCATTTGCGGGGGCCCCTGCAAAACCAATCGGCAAGATTTATCGCGCTGCCACAGCCTCCTGGGCATTGGCTTGTTTAAACCCTGCACTGCTCTCGTCTGTGGACTCGGTGAGCGACAACAAACGGTAAATGTCGATGGGCTCTTGGCCTGTGGCGTCCAAGGTGCGTTTGGTGTCGTTCAAGCTGCTGGCCGACAGGGGCAGCGAATCGCCAGCCACAAGTATGCCGCCACCCGCCGTGGTCGCCGTGGTGTTGGCCAACACATTGGTGATGGTGAATGCGCCATTGGCAAAGGTGTAATCGGCGTACAACACACCGTTTTGCTCGTCGCCGGTGTTGGTGGTTTCCAAATCGGTGACGATCAACATGAGGCGGGAGCTGTTCAAGAAGTGATACACAATGCTGCGCCCCTCCCTCAAGAAGCTGTGGCGGCCATTGGTGGGGTTGGGGGCACCGGTGGCGTTTGCATTTTCGCCGCTGAGGTCTTCCACCCAGGTGCCCACCAAGGAGTTTTTAACATTGGCAAAGCGCTTGTACACCAGGTTGCCGTCTTCAAACTGAACCACCAACTCATCCCCATTCAACACCAAGGGGCGGTTGTAAATGTCTTCCCCCGCGTCTGTGGAGCCAGCCGCCGCGCCACTGGCGTTGCTGCGCAGTTGGCGATTGTCGTTGGGGTTGCGAATTAAAAACTTGCCGAGGTTGGGGTCGTTGGTGATGGGTGAATCGTTGCGCACATACACCACGCGGCCGATGCGTGCATCCGCGCTGACGTTCGCGGACTCTTCAGAGTCGTAATCGCCGCCCACAAAGCGATTAATCAGGGTGCGGCCATCGTTGACCGTTGTGCAATCGGAGGTGCAACCCCGGTCAAAGCTCAGCAGGCTAATGGAAGTGTCCAGCCCTGCCCGCTGCACAGCACCGGAGGTGGGCTCAAATCGATCGAGTATCCAGGAGCCGCCCAACTCATTGCGGTAAAAACGCTCCAGCGCATCGTCCGGGTTGGGTGCGGTGGGTGCGGTGTTGTCGTCGCGGATGGAGGTGTTGCTAGAGTTGGCAGTTTGCAGGTCGTTGCGGAACGTGCTGGGCGCGGTGGCACATTGGCTTGCGAAGTTGGCGGTGTTAATGCCCAGCACCTGGGCGCCACTGCGCAAGGCAATCACACCGT
>DASUEF010000119.1:0-15519 GCA_036275215.1 Limnobacter sp.
CGGCAGCGGTTTGTGCACTTGCACACAAGTGCAAAACACGCTATAGTTTCGTTCTCAACAGACGCGGGGTGGAGCAGTCTGGCAGCTCGTCGGGCTCATAACCCGAAGGTCGTAGGTTCAAATCCTGCCCCCGCAACCAAACATGCCAAAAAAAGCCCGGTTCTAAGGAATCGGGCTTTTTGTTTTTACACTCGAATCAAGCAGCATGTGCATCTGTGATGCTTACAAAACATCTGTTTTCTGATGCGCGGCCATTTGCCGTTGTGGGAAATTGGGCTTGTGCATCGACGGCTGATTGTCCCAACAAAGCCCTCACCTAGCCGCAATCAAACAAGACGAACCATTTTGGAAATTTGCGGCATTAAACTCGTGGTGGGATCAGCACTGGGTCTGTGAAAAACACCACCATAAGCATCCAGGACATATGGCTGCGTAAGGCCCACGTCGATGGATATAAGGCGTAGGCTGTCGAAAACAATGCACCACAAATTTCAACAAGAGAATGCCCATGCAAACTGAAAAACACACCCCGGAATGGTTCAACACCTTTGGCAAAGATAGACTGCCTGGGCATTTGGGTATCACCGTGACCCAAGTGGCAACTGGGCAACTGCACGCTCGGATGGAGGTGCTGCCGCATTTGCTTGCACCCAATGGTTATTTGCATGCTGGCTCTGTGGTCACGCTTGCAGACACTACAGCTGGGTTTGGGTGTATTGCCAATTTGCCAGAGGGGGCTCAAAGCTTCACAACCATTGAACTGAAGTCAAACCATTTGGGCACTTGCATACAGGGCTGGGTGAACTGCGTTGCAACCTTGACCCATGGCGGAAGAACCACGCAGGTTTGGGATGCGGTGGTGCGAGAGGAATCCAGTGGCAAGACACTGGCTTTGTTCAGGTGCACGCAGATGATTTTGTATCCACGGTGAGGCTTGGAACCAAAACCTCGATCAGGGGTCGTAAAAGAGCGAGTTAATCTGCCGCGCCTGGCACCTTTGTGCCCTTCGCCTACATCGAGGCTTTTGTCATGACCATACGACCACGATTCTGCACAATACCTATCGCATTGTGTATCGGATTGGTCAGCCCCCATGCGCAGGCGCATTTAACCTGGATCGAAATGGGGGAGTCCATTGTGGGCCTTGCAACCGGGCACCACTATCCAGGCAAGGAAATCTCAGTGACCGGGGAGTATGTGTCGGAGATTGCTTGCCAATGGAAAGACAAAACCGAGAAACTAAAATTTGACGCGGGTAGCATCCGTTACCGAACCGACACCAAACCATTGAATTGCGTGGCTCAACTAAAAACCACTCAAATCGAACTTGGTGAGGCTTCTGCACTCACGCACCTTCGAGAAACAAGGGCACCGGCACAATATGCTGAGAAGGTGAAAAAAACAAAACGATTTGTTGAGACTTATTTCAAGACCACACAATTTAGACCGATTGCAATCGGTTCGCCTTTGTACAAGGCAGAGGTCGCGCAGTTTGTGCAAAGCCCCAGCAATCCAGATGAATTGCTGCTTTATCGAAACGGAAAACCCATCGTTGGGCAGCCAGTGGGACTGGACATGCCGGACTCCCCTGTCACACTGTGGGCAAGCACCGACGATCAAGGACGCATTCAATTTCCATTCAGGGTCACTTCCGAATCTTTGCTGCACACTCTTGTGATTGAGGACCGTGGCGAGATATTTTCAAGTCAATTTGTCACTCTGATTGTTGCGCCAAATTCGAGGTAGCTCACCTGCCCAGGCTTGGGCAAGTGAGCACCTGCATCACCCGCTTAGTCTGGCAGATCGAAAGGCTCCTGCGTTTCGCTGGTGTTCAAGGTCAAACTGCTCACATCCTCCGGCTCTCCCATGCCAGCAAGGTCTCTCAACAAGCCAAGGGCCTGATCAAGGCTAAAGCCGCCATCTGCGGCGCTGGCGTTGATGCTTGCGCGTTGGGCGGACGTGCCATCGCCGCCTCCCAAACACCCTGTCACCACAACCCCAGCCAGCATCAAGACGGTCAAACGAATCGTTAAAAATTTCATGCGACGCCCCTTCTTCAATTTAAAGCGCCAGGATTGGGCGTGTTCAGGTAGGGAAAGCGATTCAGAAATGTCACGGCCGCCTGGTCCACTGCGTCATGGATCTGCAAAGAAGTGTTGCCCAGCGGCACACTGTTCGGGCTGCAATCCGAGGTCAGTGTTGTGCCAGGCACCGTATTCAAACCAAGGGCGTTATTGCTGCCGTTGGCTTGGCAGAGGCCCCCCATGGTGGCAACCAGTGCGATGTCCACCACGTCATCAATCGGCCGGCGACCATTTGGAAAACCCGCGTTGTCCCCTGCGATGACACCTAGGGTATTTTGAGATGCCGGCACAGTAACTGGTGTTGCTGTGTTGAGGCGAAGCATCTCGGACGGCACCACTGAACTCGGCTTGTTCAGCCCTGTGATGCCGGTCAAGAACACGGTGGCCAAGTCCGTGCGTGGGAAGTTGGTGGGTGCCGCATTGGTGTTGCCGGTTTGAACCAAGCTAATAAGCGCTGGCAAGGTGGGATTGGTCACATAACTCAAAAACTGCCCGTCACCGCTGGGCTTTGTTGCATTGAATCGGTCTTTGTCTTTCAGTCCAATCACCACCTCATTGACCAAAGGCATGCCAAGACGTGACACTTGTACCCAGGCTCCACCCACTTTTTCCGAGGTTTGGTGGCCACGGGCTGGCACTCCATCACCCACCTGGAACTGACGCACACTCGCGGTTGTCCACCCGCCAATCACCGTGTCTCCAGCCGCAGCAAGGCAATCTTTGTGAACCTCCAACGCCAGCGTCGTCACGTTTTTATCTTGAACAGAATTGGCTTGTGCGGCGCCTTTGAATGTGCGATCAGAAATCACATTGAACGGCGCGTTCACTAGATCAAAAATGGTCCCCAAGTTAACCGCAAATCCTTCTTGCCGCTGACCGACAAACACCTTGGCCTGATTGGTTGCGGCGCTGCATCCAGGGATTGTCACGCTGTGAATGTGTTGGTCTGCATACGCTTGGTACGCTGCTGCGTTGCCCAGCGTTTTTTCACCGATGTAGTCCACCGGTTTTTCTAGGGAGGTGCTCCCCGACACCTTGGACACCGACTGCCGGTTTTCACCCCTGCGACCACCCCGCACCACCGTCAATGAATAACTTTCAACCAAATTCAGATCGGGATCAGCCACCGTGCTAACAGGCCCCGCCTGAACCAATGGAATACTCACACCAGTAGCACCACCGATGGGAAGATTGATGTCCCGCAGGGTATTCGTGAAGCGAAATTGAAAGGTGATGTCTTCGATGGCATCGCCATTGTTGTCAATGTGAATTTCGTACAGGGCATTTGGATCCATCGCAAAATAGTTGGGGCCCCCATACCCGTCTTGCAAAGGCTGGTAGTTTGCAATCAAGGTCACAAAGTCGGATCGATTGGACTCATAACTTCTGAACATGTAAAAGTCAGTGCCATCCACTTTGGGTGAGGTGGTGATGAAAGGCGCCTCACGATGGCTTGAGGCCCATGCAGACAGGCATGCCGAGACCAAAGTCCCGACCACCACGGAATTGGACAAACATTTGCTTCTGAACTTCATTGTGTACCCCCACTTTTGCTGCCAAACAGGTGCAATATTTGTTTACAGAAATTTACAATTGCATCACTGTTTTACACCAATATTTAACGCGTGACGTATTTATTTTTACTATCGACTTTTTAAACGCGTGAAATTTTTTTGATATTTATCAGCAATTTACCGACAAATAAAAACCGGCGCCCAAGTTGCGGCGCCGGTTTCGGGGGGGCGGTATAAACAACTTGCTTACAGAATGCCCTCGATTGCATCCACCACGATCGCGGTGCCCACGGCAATCAGCAGCAGGTCGGTGCCCAGTTGCACGTACTTGTGTCCTTCCGGAGGAATTGGCAAGCGGATCCGCAGTTCATTGGGCACATCGTAATAGCGCAAGTCGCGACTCAAGGCCTTGCCTTTTTGCCACTGCTTGGCCTGCCCCGGAGGCTGGCAACCGTTGCCTTTTTTGGCCAGCCCAGGTGGGCAATTGCCTTTGGCGGCCATGCCGCCATAGTAATCACGAACCAGCTTTGTATCGCCACTGCGAAAACTGAACTGAACCGACAAACCACCCTCCTGATGCTTGCCCGCGCCCGGTTTGTGCTGATGTGATTCCTGCTTGTGTTGCTTCTCCGCCTTGTTTTTGCCCTGGCCTTGGCCGTTGCCCTTATCTGGTTTTTCCGCGTAAGCGGCGTTCACAGCGAGCAGAGCAGAAAACGCTGCCACGTGGGCAAGGCGAGTAATTTTGATCGACATCGTGGGGTTCCTTTTAACAGGTGGGAATTTTATTCTTCAGAGCATACAAGCAGCCTGCGGGATACTCCAGCCCCATCGCCAGAGATCTTCAACCTTGCAGGGGTTGCGCCAAAACCCACAGCCCGACACTGGTGAATATCACCATCAACAGGAGCATGGGCAACTGGTTTAACAGGGCATGCACGGGCGAGCGCTCTAAGCGCAGCGCGTGGCGATGCGCCAACCACACAGCCGCCACGTGCCCCAGCAGAATAAGCACCACCTGACTGGTCCAAATGTTGGCCATGTCTGGCAACCAAGGCAAGCGGCCGGTGATGGCATTGCCAAAAATATTCCAACCCCAGCCGAAGGGATCCGACACCATGCCGCGTAGTTTGAGCCCCTGGCTAAACAAGAGTGTGTAGTAATGCGTGAGGTGATACACCACGGCGATGGGCACCAGGGTGGGTGTGTGGATCACCACCAAAGCCCACAGCGACTGCCGCCCACCTGAAACCCATCGTCCCAGGGCAAGAAACAGAGCAAACAAACCGAGGTACAACAAGGGAAGCAACACCAACAACAGGGCTTCCCACGCCACAAAAAAAGGTCTCACGGTGGGGTAAATCTGCATGGGATGCCTGTCATACCACAGCGTCAACCAGCCCATGGGGTCTTGCCAAAACACATTGAAATAGACCTTGGTTTCGCGCAGCCCGTCAAAGGCCGTGGAGGCCAATAAGAAAAACACAAACAAGATGTGCGCCGGGTGGACAATGCGTGCATGGTGCAGGCTGGCAAAGGGCAAGGTGAAGTGCAGGCGCATTGTGCCAGCGTTGCTGCGTTGTATACGCAATGGCGAGCAGGCTGCAAACAATCGGAACAACACTGCAAAAGGTTCGCCGCGCTGCAACCATTTCGACATGCCAAACAAGTACACACCGGTACCATTGAACAGCAACCACGCCGCAATGAGCACTGCCAACGACTTGGGGTTGGTGTGAACAAAGAGTTCCACCGCGACCAAGCCCATGTACTGTAACAGCGCTGGCCAATGGCCCAACCATGCTGGGTACCTCAACATCGACCGGGCATGCGGCATGCCCAGCCAAGGGTTTTGTGCTTTGTACCAATGCCCTAAGAACATGGACAGGTAGGCACCACCCAACGCAAACCAAATCCAGAAAAAAGTCATGTTGAAGTTGCGTTGGCTGTCGCGGTTGCCAAACAACCCTGTGACGATACAAAACAGCAAGGTCAACAGCAGCAAAATTGCGCCAAATTGTTGAGCCGTCGCCCATGTGGATGCAGAGACAGGCAGGCTGAACAAACCCACGGTATGCTGCCCAGTGTTGCGCCGCCCGGTGAGCGCCAACAAGGCGAAAGACAACAACAACGCCAGCACACAACCCAAAATGTACAGGTCGTAAGGCATGGGCAGTTGCACAGGCTCACCAAATGCATGGGCAAGGGCAACGCCGGGCACCAGGCCCGGGAGAGCCAGCGCCATTTGTTTTGCGATCATGATCGAAGCCGGCGCTTAGCGGGGGTTGTTGCGGTAGTAGGCGTTCTCCCACATCCGCACGTACACCTCGGCGGAGTTATACAGTGCATCAATCGCCTCTGGACCACCCTCCAAACGCACCTCTTCCACAAAGTCGGCCACCATGCCGTAATGGGCCATGCCCACCTCATCGATGTGCCAAAACTTGCCACTCTCCGGGATCTTGAGCAGGCCAACCTTCATGGGTGGCAGCGATTGATACCTGGGGCCCCAACCCTCACCACGGAACAAGGTGAATGGATACTCCACCGGTTTGGCATTGCCGCCACGCGGCCCTGGGTGGCCACCAAAACCGTTTGCATCGGCGCCATAGCCCAAGCCCAAGAGGGTGTTGTCCACTCCCGCTTTTGCACGCCAAAACTTCAGCTTTTCCAAAAACTCTTTGTGTTTGGTGCCGTTCCCTTTGTACGGGTAAATCACACCCCCGGCACGCAACATCCGGATGGCCTGGTCACTGGTGAGCCCACCATGTGCATCGTGGCTGGAGGCCATGGGGTACGGTGGATCCATGGTCTCGGCCAAGGTCAGCATCATGTCTTTGCTGTGGTATTCCGAGTGGTCAATGTCAATCACAAAACCGCGCTTCATCATGGCCTTTAAAGCGTACATGCCCAGGTCGGTGATGGTGCGTGAATTGCAACGCACGCCAGGTGGGTACACCGGCGCACGGCCTTCTGCTGTTTGGAACAACAATTGGGTGAGCGGGTCGTTGCCGCTGCCCGGAATGTTGGGCGTCATCACCGCGCCTGGCTCACGCACGTGGGGCTCGTTGGCCGGGAACGCTCTGCACTCGGTGGTTTTGAAGAACGCGCCGGTGTCCAAGAAATTGAGGAAGTTCATCACGTCGCCGATGAAAATACCAGCGCCGCCCAGCGAACTGTCGATGTCGTGGAAGGGATACACATGGCGCACCCCAAGCTCCCAGAGCTTTTCAATTTCCTGGTCAATCGATTCGGGTGTGCAGCGGCGCACCTCGGAGCCGTCTGGCAGGAAGGTCACGCCGCAGTTGAACACCTGCGCCACTTCCACCCCCAGAATGACGGCCAGTTTGCCTTGGCTAGCCACTTCACGCGCTTCTGCAGGTGAGCGCACAATGCGGTACCAGCCCTTGCCTGGGCCACCAAACTGAGCATCGATATAATCCTGCACATCGTAGAGATACTTCACCTGCTTCGTGGCCACGCCCATGTCATCGCAGTCTGCCTGCGGCTTGCCCGCAAAGGTTTGCCCCACGCGGCACAGCGCTGCAATGTTGGTTCCGTGGTTCACCATCACCCGCAGGCCAGCTCGCCAGGCACGCTCCACCCATTTGTGATACATCACCTGGTGGGTCAAAAAATTGCGACGTGGCCAATCCACAAACGTGGGCCAACCTTTTGTGTCATGGCGACCAGTGGGATCTGCTTCCAAAATATTGTTGGCGTCGCGAATGCCATTGGGGCCGTGAAATTCTGCACAATCCCCCAAGGCATGCGGCACACCAAAGCGATGCACCACCTCGCCATACAGCACGCCACCTGCGGATGGACCCACATTGCCCGCCAGGGACATTTCACTGGACATGCCCATGTGGGTGTGCGTGTCGGCAAACCCGATGATCGGCTGATTCACGCTTTTGCCCTTGTAGGGCGTGCCTTCCATGGCCACCGGCATCTCTGGGTAGGCCACGCAGTCGCGGTCGGCCATGAGTTTGAATTGGGAGGGCTCGCCACTGTCGTTGCCCAACACCAAACCTGCTTCGTCGTCCAGGGTGAGGAAGCGGCCTGAGGCAGAGAGGAAGCGGTACAAACCCTTGTCTTTGTCGAACGTGGCAGTCCACACCGCAGCATCCGTGGGCTCCGCGCTGGCCACCAAGGCATTGCCTTGTACTGTGATCATTTGGCGATCACGCCCGTACAACAGGTATTTGCCCAACTCGGTGGGGCGCATGGTGAAACGTTCTGCTGCCGTGGCCGGCCCTGCACCGTAGCGCTCTGCCGCGGGTTTTACATACTGACGGTTGGAGACCGACTGCAAACCATAGCAACCATTGGCAATCGAAAACTCAGAGGCTTGAATTGGAGTTCCCACTTCTGAAGGCTGCGTGGGCTGCCCCGTGGCAGCTTGTGAAGGGGCATCGTCTTGCGACAAGCATCCCGACAGGCTGGCAAGCAGGGCAAGCGCGAGGATTGTTCTCATGGTTTGAAGCGCTCCGTTGTGCGGTCTAATAATAGAGAGAAGGGGGTATACGAGCTGCTACCGGAAAGCGCATTGGTTTGGATGAGGGTTTGCCCGAGTATTGCAACGCTATGTCAAAGAGCCGACACAAGCAGCCAGAACCAGCGCACAATCGCGCTTGGGCCTATAATAAAAAACCAAGTAGTACCCTGCCTTGCATCGCGATGAACAACAAGACCACCCTGCTCGACGAACTCCAGCGCAGCCATGCGCGTTCGCTGGCTTTGATCAACAGCCTGGACGATGCCCAGTTGAATGTGCCTTACCACCCGGGCATCAATCCACCTGTGTGGGAAATTGGACACGCTGCCTACTTTTACGAACGTTTTGTGTTTCAGCAACTGGATGGCGCAGCCCCCATCAACCCCGCGCTGGACGAAATCTGGGACTCGTTCGAGCTGGCCCACGAGGACCGCTGGACCCCCGGGCTCTTCCCAAACAAGGCAGACACGCTGGCGTATGTGGACCACATCCACCAAGCCCTGACGCGGCGGATTCACAACACACCGCTCACCGATGGCGACTTGTATTTGTACAAGTACGCGATTTTCCACCTCAACATGCACATTGAGTCTCTGGTATGGTGCCGGCAAACCCTGGCTTACCCGCCACCACCCAGCGCCTTGCCGCTCACGCGATCAAAAGCACCGCAGTTGCCCGCAACGCCCAAAGACACACATGTGCCCGCCGGGCGTTACCGGATTGGGATGCCTGCCAACACACCCGCTTACGCCACCACCGACTTTTGCTTCGACAACGAAAAGCCGGGTTTTGTGATGAACATGCCAGCGTTCAGCATTTCAACAACCTTGGTAAGCCAGGGGGAGTTTCTTGCGTTTGTGGAAGCAGGCGGCTACGAACAGGATGCCCTGTGGAGCATGGCTGGGTTGAAGTGGCGCAACGGCCAACAAGCACGGCACCCCATTTACTGGAAAAAAGAAAACGGCCAGTGGATGGAGCGGCACTTTGACCAGTGGCTGCCGCTGCAGGCTGACCTGCCGGTGAAGCATGTGAGCTACTGGGAGGCCCAAGCCTACTGCAAATTTGCCAAGCGGCGATTGCCCACGGAGTTTGAATGGGAAGTCGCAGCCCTGGGCAACACCGAACATGGCTCATTTCAACAGCTGCCCTGGGGCAACTGCATGGACACTGCCCGTGTAGACATGGACGCCACGCACATGGCCTGCTTACCTGTGCACGCCCTGCCCGAGGGCGACAGCCCGTTTGGTTGCCGCCAAATGATCGGCACCGTGTGGGAATGGACAAGCAGCCTGTTCATGCCTTACGACGGATTCACGATGGACGTGTACCCTTTCATGTCCACCCTTCAATTTGCCACGCACAAAGTGGTGCGGGGTGGCTCTTGTGCCACCTCCTCCATGTTGATTCGCGGCACCTACCGCCAGGCTTACCTGCCCGAACGCAACGATGTGTTTGTGGGCTTCAGAACCTGTGCACTTTAAATTCATGAGCAACCCTTACGAAACCGACGAACTGCTGCACCAATACCTGGCCTTTCACTACGGGCGCGAATACTTTGGTGTAAAAAATTATGCCGTGCACTGCGCGCACATTGCCCTGCAACTGCTGGCCAACAAGCCCAAGCGGCGGGCGCTGGACCTGGGCTGTGCGGTGGGGCGCAGCAGCTTTGAACTTGCGCGTGGCTTTGATCACGTGGTGGGCATTGACCTGTCTGCCCGTTTTGTTGAAGCCGCACAAGAGCTGCAGGCGGGCGAAAGCCTGCCGTACTACATGCGCGACGAAGGAGAGCTAGGGCGTGTGGTGCAAGCCGACTTGCATGAGCACGACTTAAACACCGTGGCTCACAAGGTGCGCTTCGAACAGGGCGATGCATGCCAACTGGATGGTGCACACACAAGCTACGACTTGGTGTTTGCCGGCAACTTGATTGACCGCGTGGCCAACCCAACTGCATTTTTGAAAGACATGCAAAAACGCGTGGTGGAAGGCGGCCTGCTCATCATCAGCTCCCCTTACACCTTGCTGGAAGAGTACACCCCCAAGGAACAATGGATTGGCGGCTACTATGCAGACGGGCAGGCGCGCAGCGTGCTGGATGGCATGCAAGCCTTGCTGGCACCGCATTTTAGGCTGGCCCAAGCGCCATTGAATGTGCCTTTTGTAATTCGCGAAACAGCACGCAAATTCCAGCATAGCGTGGCCGAATTCACGGTGTGGGAGCGGCTCGCATTCTAAGCGGTTTTTTCACCGAGTGTCTTTTTCAAGCTGGCCAAGCCAGGCCAGGGCGTGCTCGCGGCTGTTGCCACACATGTCTGCCTGGGGTTGCAAGCCGCCACAAAAGGCGGGGCGCTCTGGCTTGCCAAACAACTTGCAACGCATTTGTTCATCCAGTTGAACACAAGGCACACCCGCCGGTTTGCCCTGGGGCATGCCCGGAATGGGGCTGGTGATGGAGGGCGCAATGCAACACGCGCCACAAGCGGCCCTACATTGCATGGCTTGCCGCCTGTGCCATCGGCAGCAAGCGCACTGGCACACCATTCACAGCCGCATTGCCTGAGGGCTCGTCCAGCCATTGCTCATCGGTGATGTGGTTGCAACTCACCCCTCCATGCTGGGTTGCCACGCCCAGGCGGGTATCGCCATACACATGCCCCCAACCATGAGGAATGCTCACCACCCCAGGCATGATGTGAGGTGAAATTTCGGCGGGCAGGGCAATGTCCCCCACCCGGCTTTCAACCCGCACCATTTGACCATCCTGAATACTGAGGCGTGTGGCGTCGTCGGGGTGAATCATCAAAGTGCATCGGTCTTTGCCCTTCACCAAACGCAAGCTGTTGTGCATCCACGAATTGTTGCTGCGAATATGCCGACGGCCAATGAGGGTGAAATCAAACGCCGATGGCTGGGCACCGTGATTTTGAATCTCGCGGGCGTAAGCTGCCGCCGCTTTCAACACCTCCACAGGTGCAGCCTGTATGCGTTTGTTGGGCGTTTGCAAACGCGCTGGGAAGCTCGGCCGCAGCGGCCCCAAATCGATGCCCTCCGGGTGCACCTTGAGCTTTTCTAGGCAGAGCTTGTGTTCGCTCGCCATGCCGTAAGGCCCCATTTGCAAACCAAAATCCAGCAACATTTGAGGAGGCATGGCAGGCTTTGGCGGTTTGCCAATTTTGGCGCCATAGCCGGCCGCGAGGCGGTCCATCAACTCCCAGTCGTCCAATGCACCCGCAGGTTTTGGCAAAGTGGGTGCACTGTATTTGGCTTGGTTGCGCACACCGAAAATATTAAAAATCAAGTCGTAATGGTCGTGCTCCAGCGGCGAGGTGGTGGGCAAAATCACATCGGCATGGCGCGTGGTTTCATTGATATACAAGTCCACGGCCACCATAAAATCCAGGCCAGCCAAGGCTTCATCAAGCTGGCGGCCATTGGGGGTGGACAACACCGGATTGCCCGCCATGCACACCATGGCCTTGATCTGCCCTTCCCCAGCCTGCAACATTTCTTCTGCCATGATGGCAGAGGGAAATTCACCCAAAACCTCGGGCCGTTGGCTAACCCGACTGTGCCATCGGCCAAAACTACCAGGGCGGCTGTTGGGCGCTACAATCAAGTCCAAGGCAGGCGTGGTCACCAAGGCCCCACCCTCGCGGTCGAGGTTGCCAGTGACAAGGTTTAACAAATAGATGCCCCACTGCGCCAAGGTGCCATGCTTTTGAGTGCATGCACCCATGCGGCCATAAGCCACAGCCTTGGGGGCCTTGGCAAATTCTCGCGCAATCTGGCGGATGGTGGCTGCCGGTATGCTGCAAGCGCGCTCGGCCAACTCTGGGGTAAAAGGCTGCATGGTTTGCAAAGCCTCTTGTAGGTCATCGGCCATTTCAGCCAATCTGTCTGGCCGCGCCAGGTCCTCATGCACAATCACATGTAGCAAGGCAAACACAAAGGCTGCATCCCCGGCGGGTTTGATGAAGTGGTGCTGATTGGCAAGCTCAGCGGTCTCGGTGCGGCGTGGGTCCACCACCACCAATTGCCCGCCACGGGCCTGCAAAGCCTTGATGCGTTTGGCCACGTCGGGCACGGTCATCAGGCTGCCGTTGGAGGCGATGGGGTTGGCACCCAGCATTAAAAAATAATCGGTGCGATCAATGTCGGGAATGGGAATCAGCAGTTGATGCCCAAACATCCAGTAGGCCAACAACTGCATGGGCAACTGGTCCACCGAGGTGGCCGAAAACCGGTTGCGGGTTTTAAGCAGCCCCAAAAAATTGCTGCTGTGGGTCATCAGCCCCCAGTTGTGTACGTTGGGGTTACCCTGGTACACCCCCACCGCATTGGGCCCATGGACCTTCTGTACTTTGTACAAACCTTCGCAGGCCAGTTCGATGGCCTCTTCCCAATCAATCTCCACCCATTGGCCATTCACCTTTTTAACGGGTTTGCGCAAACGATCTGGGTCGTCGTGGATGTCTTGCAAAGCCACCGCCTTGGGGCAAATGTGACCACGGCTAAACGGGTCTTGGGCATCGCCCTTCACAGAGACCACTTTGCCCTCTTCCACTTCAATCACCACTCCGCAAATGGCCTCGCACAAGTGACAGGCACGGCGATGTTCAGTTCTAATGGGGCTCGGGCTATTCGAAATCAAGGGCGTCTCCTCGTGCAGGTTTTGATTGTTTTGTGATGATTCTCACACAGATGGACACACAACTGCGCCTGCTGCAATGCGACATGACGAAGACCTGAAATAAGCGCACACTGCAACAACAAAAAAACCAATGACGGGAGACTGTATGCAGGCTGGCAGTGCAGAGCAATCCTTGTTCAAACGTGTGACCGGCCTCGTGACGAAAGTCTCTGATGCGTTCGCATTCCCCCTCAAAACTTCCCATTACATTGAGCTGGTGAACCCCCTGTGGACCACACACGCCTTGCAAGCGCGTGTAGAGGCAGTTTGGGACGAAACAGCCGACTGCCGCACCCTCACCCTGCGGCCTGGGCTCAATTGGCGCAGCCACCGCCCGGGGCAGCACCTGCGGATTGGCGTGCCAATTGGCGGCCAACAATTCACGCGCACCTACTCCATCAGCTCGGAGCCCGAGCGCAATGATGGCTGCTTCACCATCAGCGTGAAAGCCATTGATGGTGGTCGAATGTCGCACCACCTGGTGCGTAAAGTGAAGGTGGGCGATTACCTGCCGATTGGCGTGCCGCAAGGGGATTTTTACCTGCCCGATGCGCAACCGGTGTTGCCCTTGTTTATTACCGCAGGCAGCGGGATCACGCCCATCATGAGCATGCTGCGCAGTTTAAAAGCGCAAGAGCGCATGCCCAACGCCGTGCACGTTCACTACGCACCCCACACCTTTGACGTGATTTTTGGACGCGAGCTGCAGGCCATGGCCGAAGAGCTGCCCTTGTACAAACTGCATTTGATTTACACCCGCGAGCCTGGCCAGCAAAAGGCCAATGGACAGCGACCGCATTTTAGCCAAGCCCAACTTGAACAACTTTGCCCAGATTGGCGCAGCCGTGATGTGTACGCCTGTGGCCCACAAGGGTTGCTGGATGGCGTGGAGAACCTCTACGAACGAGAAGGCTTGCGCAGGCAAGTGCACACCGAGCGCTTCCGAGCGCAATTGGCGGGCGTGCCCACCGAGATCAAATCCGGCCACGTGAATTTTGCGCGCAGCGGAGTGCGTGTGCAATCCGACGGCGAAACCAATTTGCTGCGCTTAGCCGAAGACGCGGGATTAAACCCCGAACACGGGTGCCGCATGGGCATTTGCCATGGTTGCGATGTAAAACTTGCCTCTGGATGCGTGCGTGATTTGCGCACCAATGCACTGATCAACGAGACCGGGCAAGTGATACAAATCTGTGTGTGCGCCGCCGTGGGCGACGCTGAAATCGACGTGTGAGGAAAGCACCATGGGCATGCCAACACATTTGAGCGCCAACGACATTGCCGAGTTTGGTCTCGAAATGGACCTGATACGCAACGAGATTGCAGACTCCTTGGGAGCCAAAGACCGGGCATACATATTGCGCGTAATCCGCTGGCAAAGAAGCCTCACTCTGCTAGGCCGGATTGTGATTTTTTTAAGCTTGCTGGTGATGCCCATGACCGGCTGGCCGATTGGCGGCTGGCTGCAATTTGCGCTGGTGCTGGGCACTGGCCTGGCCATGCTGGGCATTGCCAAAAGCATCGAGAACATGGAGCTTGGGCACAACATCATGCATGCCCAGTGGGACTGGATGCGCGACCCCAACATTCAATCCAACACCTGGGAATGGGACAATGTTTGCCCCTCTGACCAATGGAAACACAGCCACAACGTGGTGCACCACACCTGGACCAATGTGCATGGCAAAGACCCAGACATTGGCTATGGCGTGCTGCGCGTGACCGATGAACAACGTTGGCGACCCAAGTACCTGTTCAATCCCGTGGTGAACTTTTTTCTGATGATTTGGTTTCAATGGGGTGTGGCCCTGCACGACCTGGAGGCCGACAAACTCTTTGAAGGCAAGAAGCAGTGGAAAGACGTGATCCCGATGCTCAAACGAATTGGCTGGAAAGTACGCCACCAACTGCTGAAAGATTATGTGCTGTGGCCAGCACTGGGCTTTGTGGTCACCATTCCGTTCTCCGTGGTGTTTGAATTGCCTGTGCTGGAGATGGCGGCCTTGGGCTTTGCTTGGACCTTTCTGGCCAACGCCATCGCCAACCTGATTCGCAATATTTGGTCGAATGTGATTATTTTCTGCGGACACTTTCCAGAAGGCGTGCACCATTTCACCAAGGCAGAAGTGGAAGGAGAAACCCGAGCGCACTGGTATGTGCGGCAGTTGCTGGGCTCATGCAACATCACGGGCGGCAAGTTATTCCATCTGCTGTCGGGCAATTTGAGCCATCAAATTGAACATCATTTATTCCCAGACATTCCCAGCAACCGCTATGCGGAAATGGCACCCCGAGTGCAAGCGCTGGCAGCCCGCTATGGTTTGCCTTACAACAAAGCCTCGTTCACGCGGCAGTTTGGCACCACCACCTGGAAAATTTGGCGGCTCTCCCTGCCATAGGGTTGTGCGCTAACCACCCATGCAAAACAACCACGCCATAGAACTGGTGATACAACCCCGGCCCACCGACCTGGGTAACTTTGAAGTGCACCGCGTGCTGCCGCATGCCAAGCGCCGAATGGTGGGGCCGTTTGTGTTTTTTGATCACATGGGCCCAGCGCAGTTTGATGCGGGCCATGGCGTGAATGTGCGCCCCCACCCCCACATTGGCCTGGCCACCGTCACCTACCTGTTTGAAGGTGAGATGCACCACCGGGACACCTTGGGCAGCGACCAATTGATAACCCCCGGCGCAGTGAACTGGATGACCGCAGGCCGAGGCATTGCGCACTCCGAA
>DASUEF010000120.1:0-43774 GCA_036275215.1 Limnobacter sp.
TCACCAAAAAACTCACCACGGCCAACCTGCACATCCAGGCCCTGGCCAATGGGCAGCTCAACAGCAGGATCGATGTGCGGGGCAACGATGAGGTGGACCAGTTGCTGCATGCCTTGAGCAAGGCGCAAGGCAACCTGCGCAATCTGATCGACGGCATTCGCAACTCGGCTGTGGAACTGAGTGCCAGTGCCGCCCAAGTGCGTGAGTCCTCTTCAACCATGTCCAACGCAGGTGTGGAGCAAGCCGATGCCACTTCCTCCATGGCCGCTGCGGTGGAAGAGCTCACCGTGAGCATCTCCCAAATCTCGGAGAACTCCAACGACGCCACGGCCACGGCCAACGCCGCCAAACAAAGTGCAGACAACGGCATGGTCACCCTGGCCGAGGTGGTTCAAGGCATTGAGCGCATCGCCCAAAGCGTGCAACAAAGCGCACAGGCCGTGCAAAGCCTGGAGAAGCAATCCAGCGAGATCTCCGAGATTGTGTCCACCATCACCGAAATTGCTGACCGCACCAACCTGCTCGCCCTGAATGCAGCCATTGAGGCGGCGCGTGCCGGCGAGCAAGGCCGGGGCTTTGCCGTGGTGGCCGACGAGGTACGCAAACTGGCCGAGCAAACCAAGGGCTCCACCGATCGAATCTCAGGCATGGTGAGCGACATTCAAAACATCACCATGGGTGCCGTGCAATCCATGGACACCTCAGTGCAACTGGTGCAAGAAGGCTTGAGCCAGGCCGACGTGGTCAACACCACCATCCAGAAAATCAAGGCCGACTCCGACCGGGTCTCCGAGGCCATCGCTGCCATTGCCATCTCCATGAAAGAGCAAAGCAATGTGAGCGTGGAAATTAGCCGCAACGTGGAACGTGTGGCCCAAATGACCGAGGAAAACACCGCCTCCGCACAACAAAACACCCAGGTGGCTCAACACTTGGCCACCGTGTCTGAGTCCCTCATGGCTTCAGTGTCCCAGTTTCGTACTAGGTGAGAATCTTCCCAATCAAAGCTCTCGTTTGTCCGCACACTCGCCCAATCCACCATCAATCTTACAGCGCACACGTTTCAAGATTTTGGTCATTTCGGGATCGTAGAAACCTTCCTGAGTCATCTGGATGCGACTCTCGCGCATGAGCACTTCATATTTGGCCTTGTCTGATTCCGAGATGTCCAGCCATGCGGCGGTTGGCACTTGTTTCTCTGAGGTGTCCACCAGGCTGATGGCCCGGTCGAACTGTTTTTGAATCCATTCACGAGACTTTTGACCAAAGCCCGGTGGGAATTTGTCTTTGCGAATGAGAATATTGGCCGTGAGTTGTACCAACGGAAAACGGTAGATGCCACCTTTGGTTCCAACGCCTTTGTAAAGCTCCAAGGGTTGGTATGCAATGGCCGGGGCTGCAATGATATCCACCTGACCGTTGTTGAATTTGGTGCCAAAATTGATCACCTCACTGGACACTGGCTGCGCGCCCAGTTGCTGCACCATTTTCGCTTGGGACTTGTCATAATCCAGCACAGCAATTTTTTTGCCAGCGGCCTTTTCAACCGAATTGATGCTGCGGTCATTCACAAACACATAAGCTGCACCAATCGGCAAAATACCAGCCACTTCAAAGTGGCCAGAGACCATCTTGTCCGCCAGCTTGGGGCTGCTCATGAGGTCGATCACCACACGCAGATGTTTGTAGGTGGGTACTGCTCCTATGGAGTCAATGCTGCCCACAAATTTGTTGAACTGACGACCACGCAAAGCCGAAATGGCTGCCGCATCACATTTGCCAGTTTTAAAATCCTCGGCAGCGAGTCGCTCGTCCACATACGCTTCTAGCTCGATCTCGGCTCCCCAGGTTTTGGCTGCCACTGCATAATCTTTCGCCTGTGCAAAAGCTGGCCCACTGCGCCCAGCAATGTCAAATATGCACATGGTGGTTTTTGCTTGGGCAGCAGGGACGTCAAGCAGGCTGAGGCCGGCAAGCGCGATTGCGCCGGCAATGAATCGTCTCATCGTGTGTCTCCGTGGTGGTGGGTAGCTGGGTTGTTTTAATAATTCGTAAACCCATGCATTTGATTCTACAGAAGTTTCAGTCTTTTTCCTGAACTGTGAACCACCCCGCTGCCATGCGATCCGTACAGCCTGTGTGAGTGCAAGGCGACACGCCAGCCAGCGACACATCTTGGCTCACCAAGCCAAATCCGTAATGGTCTTGAAGCCCAAGCGCAGAGTCGTCTCGCAATTGCTCTGTGACCACCAACAGCACGGTGTTTTCGCCTGCTGGGCCTGCTGCGGCAATTGGTTCGTCGGCCGGAGGAAGACGAACCGGCACATTGGCCTGAATAGGCAAGGTGGGAACTCGCGCGTTCGGCAAGAGTTTAAGCAGATTGCCATCGCTAGAGCGGACGTACACTGCAAGGTGCCCAGCAATCGGTGAGGTGACCTCGAATTGCAGCAAATCTTGTCCAATCTTGAGGGCGTCACGTGGCGGCTGGATTTGAAGCGGGTGGTCAGCCTGTTGAATCAATTCTGCGAAGCGTGGCGGCAAAGTGCGATTCGACTCCATCGTTTGATTCAAGCCAACCATGGGTGGCTCGTCGGTGGTCATGAGCGGCTCGTCGATGGGTGCCTGCCCCTCGGCGGTTGGCGCCTCTTGTGGGATTTGGGCCATGTAAAGCACAAACATAAGCGCAAGAACCCCCACCATCCCCAACACGGTCCACAGATGGATTTGCCGTTTGGGCCTTGGGGAAAGCGTTTGTGCAGACGATTTAGGCTCCAAGGGCAACTCGGGGGATGGTACAGAGTTCGGATACACATCGAGAATGTCTACCCGGGCCACTTGGCTTTGCAGGTGTTTCCTGAACGAGGCCATGTTTTGCGTTCGATCGTGCGCCTGAACGGCAAGTGCTGCATCCACTGCCTGGCGAATATGCAGTTCGTAAGGCAGATCGTCTCTGGCCGCCAACGGCTGGTAGTTGTCGTTGACCATGCGGGCCACAGACGATGGTGGCGTTTTGCCCACCATGAGGTAATGGGCCACTGCCGCCAGGGCATACACATCTGTCCAGGGACCCTGCACCATGCCGGGGGCTTCTGCATATTGCTCAATGGGTGCATAGCTGGCTTTCAGGATAACCGTGAACGGTTGGGACACATTGCCAATGGCCCGTCGGGCCGCACCAAAGTCCAGCAAAACAGGTTTGCCAGATCCCTTGAGCAACAAAATATTTTCGGGAGAAACATCGCGGTGGTAACACTGTTGTACATGCAACACCTCCAGCGCTTCCGTCAGCGGCACCAGCAGGTCTAGCAGCATACTTTGTGGCATGGGTTGTGCCATTTGGTCCCGCATGGTTTGGAGCGTATCGCCCAGGTAGAGAGGCATCACCATGTAAGCTGTGCCGGCGTTCTCCCAAAACCGATACACCTTCACCAAGGCCGGATGATCAAACTGTGCAAGCATGCGTGCTTCGTTGATGAAGCTCCTCATGCCTGCTTTGAACGTGGTTTCATGGCGGGGATCTCGCACCTTGACATGCCCAGATGCCTGCCGAACTGCAAGCGCAGCGGGCAGGTATTCCTTGAGCGCAACAGGCCTCTCCAGTTGATGGTCCATGGCCTTGTAAACAATTCCAAAACCCCCCACACCGATCACACTTTCAATCTCGAATTCCTCAAGGCGTGTCCCGGCTTGCAATGGCTCTTGCCCACCGTCTGTGGGCAGTGGAATGGATGGACGAATCACTGTGGGTTCTGCGCTCACAGCGGATACTCCAAATGCATCCAGTGCTCAAAATTTTCAAGATCGGGTAACCCCATGCAGTCCACTGTGTGTTGGAGTACCCCGTTGGCTTGCAGGCAACCCCATTGAGAGAACCCTGGGCGCATTGGGTTGGGCACGGTTGCTTGGTCCAATGCTTGTAAGGCGATCTCTAGGCGAGCAAAAGCCCAGTCCTGGGCCAGCGCCTGTGCGCAAACCTGGTGGAGATTGGACAATAGCGTGCTCATGTCGGCAACAGGTACTGTGTGTTCAAGGGGTTGCCAGCAAAAGAGAATCAGTGGGAAAGCCCTGCCTGCGCTGTCGACCGATGGCATCCACACGCCATGGCCTGCTGCATGTTGGGTGACTCCCAGGCACTGCGGGCCCAAAGCAAAGCCCAGCATTGGCATGGACATGTAGGCGGCATGCCAGGCCTGCGCGTGTTTCTGCTGGCCTGCGTGAAGGGTCTGGCTGAGCCAGGAGTCTAGGCAATCCAGTGCGGAGGGATGAATGTTGTACATAGAAAAATCACCCGCGCCGGGCAGTTTGCCATACCACGACCAAGCCGTGCTCGTGGCCATTGGTCTGTGAGTGTTTCCCTGCGCGTTCATTCAAAGCTCTCCGGGGCAACGAAACTGTCGAAGTTCAGCCAGCGTCAGCGGGTTAAACGCCGAATTTGCCATCAACTCGAAGTCGAATTTGCGTCCTTCGAGTGTGAAACTGGCCCGCACAAGTTCGGGGCGGTCGGTGGCTTGTAGTTGAGCGGTGTCAAACAAACGGAACAGGGCCCAGGGACCCCTGAATGTTTTGGGTTTGCCTTCAGAGGCGCGTACGCTGATGGTGTCGGAAGGCAATTGCCCTCCCCAACGGACGCGATGCTTGGGTTCGTGTTGCACCGAGAACATCAACATCTTGCCGTTGTTATCCAGGTAAAACACATCGTTTTTTGAACTTGCATTGACCAGCCGCATTTCAATCTCAAAGGATGCGCCTGTGGCACTGGCCCCAAAAAACACATCGCGGATGCGTTGTGCCCGCTGAAACTGGTGAAGCGCCACTGCGGGGGGGCTCTGGCTGCCATCGCTGCCCGGCTTGAATCGCCAGGGTTGCTTGCCCGTGTCCACCAGGCTGGCGAGTCTGGATTGGTAAAACTGGTCCATCAAGCCGCCCGGTCCAAAAAAACGGGAAAAATCTTCGGAGAGAATGTCAGCACCTGCATTGGTTTGAACCGGATAACGGTTTGCCACGGTGCGCTGACAAACTTCCTGCAAGGGCCGAAGATCCGAGCTCAAATTCGCGCGCTCCGCCGCACGTCCCTGAGCGCTGCCCTGTCCAGCGAGCTGCGTCACGATCCCCTGCACCGGGTCTGGCAATAAGCCAGCATTCATCTGGATGTTATTCAGGTTCTCGGGCGGTGGGGGTGGGCCTTTGCTATTTTTGGCTGCTTGCACCGCAGCCAGTTGGGCGTACAGTTGGTTGAGCAAACCGGCCACTTGTGCATAACCGGGCGAATTGGGGTTGAACAGTTGGTTGATGTCGTGAAAGTAGGTGTCCACGCGTTGCTCGACCGGCGCCTCCAGTTGCACGGGTGCAGCCGCGTTACCGCCAAGCAGTGCCATGTTCGTGGGCAGTGCTTTGGCCACCTGCTGATTGGCTTGTTTTTCGACCTGGTCCGTGAGCGCTGGCGCAGGACCGGCAAGGTTTGTGTTGTTGCTGACCGCCTTCAAAAATTGTTGCAATGGCGATTGGGGCGAGGCAAGCAACCTAGCCAGATTCACCGCAGCAGCATAGTCCGGTGGCGTTTGCACGCGAATGTCCTGCAAAAAAGCATCCCAGGTGGTGATGTACTCTTCAACGTAACGCAGCCGGGCCTTTCGCATCAGATCGGCCAAGGATTCCGCTTGTTGTGCGCTGCTTGATGCACCCATACCCAACACCCACGATTGTTCTTGAATTAATTGTTGGGCCTGCTGGGGCAGACCTGGCAGGTAATACGCATAGTAGGCAGCTCGGGTGTACAGGGCGGGCACACCCGCTTGAAGATCTTTGCCGCTGGGCCTTGAAAAAACAGCCGCTGCCGAGGGACCCGACACATCCAATAGATTGAATGCTGGGTGTGAATCAGCCGGGTAGAGGCGGACCATGCGCTGATGTAGGCGCTGGTCCAGTGCCAAGTTCCCAATTACCCGGCGGGCCTGTTCAACCAGTTGCTCGTCACGGGCGGGCAATTCGCCAGGCGCTCCCAAGCGGATTGCAGCATCCAGATGGCGCGCCGCATTGCTGCGCGTCTCGGGTGAGAAGCCGATAAACACCGTGTTGCTCCAGTCATAAACAACCCAAGGTGAAAGTATTTCAGCGTCATAGCGGGCGGGCTCATGCAGCATGAGATAAGCCTTGAGTGACTCGTAAGCCAGCTCCGGATCGCGGCCCAGCGACTCTCGCAGCTGCTGCTCCAGGCGCTTGGCCACCCGGGGCATCAGTGCCATTTGCAGCGCGTTTCGGTAAGCGAGTTGCTGAGATTGGGTCAGCGTAGCGTGTTGGTTCAAACCCAAGTGGTGGGACACACCAAGCGTGTTGGCTGGTACGGCTGCGAGCAAAGCGTCCAGGCTGGCAAACAACGATTCGGTGTTTGCATTGGCATGGGTGGGCACTTGTTCGATTTGAGCATGCAAACCCGGCAGCGCATCATCCACGGCAGCCAGCAGACTTTGGTTGTTGCCATGGCTGATCCACCAGCCGCCTGCCAGTGCCAATGCACCCAAAGCACAACAGGCCAGGGTCCCCCAGTAAGCCAACATCTCCAGGCGCGCACGTTTGGGAGCATGGCCCACCAAGTGCTGCTCAGGAAAGATCACCTTCAGCAGCATGTCACGAATGAAGAAGCTTTTGCCGTCGGTACCACCATGCGCCAGTAACGCTGATGGCGGCGGTGTGGTGAAGCTGGCAAGAATGCGGTCAAACACGGTGCCGTCCTGGGTGCCGCTGCTGAAATACACGCCGCGCAAAGGGACTGGTTGATCAAAGGGACCGTCGCCTTGAAAAACCATGCTCAGGATTTGCAGCAAAGCCGGGCGCAGTTGTCCAAAAGCGTGAGGAAACTCCAGCAGCCGAGCCCGTTGCCGAGTTTGTGCTTCCTGCGGCAATCGATCTTCCAAACGCTCAAGCAGGTGCTGCTCTAAGCCAATCAACTGCCGTGGCAAGGTGTTGGTCAGGGCGTCCTGCAAGTGGTTGGGGTGTGGCAGATTGACGCCCCACGCCTGTGCGCGTTCGCTTTCATTCAAGTGCAAAAAGCTTTCTTTGAAGCCCTCCAGCCAATCCACCTTGGTGATTAGCACATACACGGGTGGGCACACGCCGAGTGACCGCACCAATTCTTGCAGGCGAGCGTGGATGGTCATGGCCAATGCCTGGCGTTTTGCAGGTGGGCTCAACAGGTCTTGAACGCTTAGCGTGAGTAGCACACCGTTGAGTGGTTGTTTGGGGCGATGCTTCTTGAGCAAACCAAGAAAAGATGACCACGCGACCGCGTCGGTGTGTTGATCGGCATCTTGGGTGGTGAATCGCCCGGCTGTGTCAATCAACACCGCCTGATCGGAGAACCACCAGTCGCAGTTCCGCGTGCCTCCCACGCCTTGAATCACGTCTTTTCCAAGGTGCTGTTGCAAGGGGAAACGCAAACCCGCGTTTCGCAGTGCCGTGGTTTTGCCACTGCCGGGTGGGCCGATGAACACATACCAAGGCAGTTCGTACAAGCCGGGCTTGCTTTTGTACCACGCCGACTTGCGTTGATGGGCTTTCAGCGTGGAGATGGCCTGGCTAAAAATTTCCTGAAGTTTGGCCGCTTGGGCCTGGCCAAGCTCTTCTTGCCGGGTGAGGCTGGTTTTCAGGGCTTTTTCGGCTGTGCGCATGCGCCACCAGCGCCAAGCCTGAGGCACAAAAATGAGCAAAGCCAGAACGACCAAAACCATCAGCCTGGCCCACCATGGGTCAAGCGGACGGAATTGCCCGATTTGCAACAACGGCGCCAGCCAGATCACCAGGCCCGCCAATAGGGCATAGGCAAGCAGTGAGAGTAAAAAGCGGATCAACATGCCAGAAAAAATCTTCAGGGGTTGGTGTGCAGCAGGGTGACTTCAACGCGGCGGTTGCGTGCTCGGCCTGCTGGTGTGTCGTTCGAGGCGATGGGGGCTGCGGCCCCTGCACCTTCTGTGGCAATTGCACGATTGGGCAAGTGGGGACCCATGAGATTGCCCACATGTTGCGCTCTTTCCGCTGACAATTGCCAGTTGGATGGAAAGCGAACAGATCGAATCGCCTGGTTGTCGGTGTAGCCCGTGATGGTCAGTGTGCCTGGGTGTTTTGCCACAGCCTCGGACACGCGTTCTATTAGCCCCATCGCACTGTCTTTCACTGTTGCGCTGCCCGATTCAAACAATCCGTCGCCGGTAAAGATGATGATGGAGCGGTTGCCTTGCTGCTTGAGTGTGAGGGCGCCAGAGCGAATGTCTTCCTGCAGCTGGATGGGCAACTCCAGACCCAGTTGTACAGGGGGGGCTGCCATCACTTCGCTTGGGAATTCGGGCTTGGGAAAACGAATGCTGCTCAGCGCATCGAAGGTGTTGCTTGCACGGTGGTTCAGTGGCATGTAGAGGGTGAGAAACAGGGCCAATAGCCCAGCTAGCATGGCTGACACTGGCAGCCACAAAGGCACGTGCTGCCACACCCGGTTGGCTTTGGGTGCCATGGACTGCCAGCACGGCGGGTGAAGCGGCTTGCCCGCCCGGGCGGGGTAAAGTGTGCGGTACAGAGTTTTGCGCAACTCCTCCAGCGCAATCGTTCCATCGGTTTCAATGTGGTACTTGCCTCGAAATCCCAAGCTGAGTACCCAAGCCATCAGCTCGAGCATCGCCCGATTTTCGACCGGGTTCTGCATGAGCTGTCGCAGCAGGAGGAAGCACTTTTCACCTCCCCAAGTTTCGTTGAACTGGGTACGTAGAAGGCTGTGGTTGGCCCAACTGCCTGATCCACCCCATGGTGTGTTGGCCGCACATTCATCAAGGTAGGTGCATAGCAGGTATTTGCAAGCCAAACGTTCGTGGGGTGGGCGCGCATCGCCAGTGAGTGTTGAATCAATTTGCGCCAGCGCGGTATTCCAGGTGTGGGCCAAATCGCCCAAGCTGCTGAATTGTGGCCAAGCAGACACCACGTGACCCATGCGCAACAGTGCACTGCAACGTTGAATCAGCGGGTTGCTATACGAACTCAAGGTTTGGGCTTTGATCTGTTGGTAAACCAGATCGGGCTTGGGTTGAGTGGAGTTGGCTGGCGTTGACAGGGCCTGTGCTTGCGGTGTTGCCTCTTGGGGGGGAAATCCCATGCCCAACTTGGGCTTGATGATGGTGCGTTCACCGCCAAAGGCTGCGAAAGGATCGTGCGTGTTCACAGCAATCCCTCCTGCATTTTTCGAACGGCCCACAATTCAAGCCGCAACTCTGGCAGGTCGCCTGCAAAGTGAATGGCCAGGTGCCCTGTGCCTTCAAGTTGCTGCCAGAGTGCTTCACCACGTGTTTCAAGTTGATAAATAAGGTGATCTGCGTAGTAAGGCATCGCGGGTGGTACATGAGAAAGGTGCTTAAGCCGAATACCCGGCAAATTCAGATTGACCAAATCTCGGAGCCGCTCAACAGGTCCAATTTTCACGGTGGTGGGGAAGGTGCGTTGTACATGTTCTTCAGGCGCAAGCGCATGCACGGTGAGAAAGAAATGGGCCTGCTGAAGCAGGGCTCGATCGGCGATGTGCCCCAAGTGAATACCACCGGATTTGGATTGCAAGGGAATTTGCACCGCATGCTGATCATGCAAGCCGCTCAAGGCCTGGCTAATTGCCTTGAACACAAGGTCAAAGGTGGTGTGCAAATTGAGGTGGTCGTAGAGGGGGGAAAATTGCACCGCAGTCTCATCGCCATGCAGGCACACATCACCTAGGCATGCCAGCAAATGCTGATATGCCCGCTCTGGGTGAACAAGCGGTGTTTGCATCAAATGGGCCATCAATAGGCGGTGCCGTGTGCAACTCTGCAAAAGCATGAAGTCACCCAGTTCTGCCGTGTTGTGGCTGCCCTTGCGCAGCCGCCTGCCTTGCAGCATGTTGATTTTATTGTTGAGCAAACCCAGCACGGCCTGGAACACATTGTGTAAACGCAGGTTGGTTTGTACATTCAGGCTGGGTGGGATGTATTGGGCATCCAGCTGTGCAATGTTGCCCCGTGAGGCAGGTTGAAGCATGGCCACCTGCAAGCGCACATGACCTTCCTCGCTTTGCTGACCCAGTGCGAAGTGCAAATTCAAAAATGCCACTTGTACAGGCTCCTCTTCGAGCCCCTGATCGTAAATGCTGTTGCACGGCATGGTGCCTGGCACGTAGCGCATGGTCAGTGCTTGCTCTGCAGTACCAGCCCAACTGAGTTGAGTTGCATTCCAGTGCGGTGCGGGAAGACACAAATACACACCTTGCAATTCTGAGACGGATGGTATTGCGAAGCTGGCTGGTGCGGGATCGCGATCGGGTATGGAAAAGTACGTGCCATCAGGAAAAAATCCGCTCGCTTTTTTGATCGAGAGTTGGCCTGCAACAAGCAGATCTTCATCCAATTCAAGCACCTCAAACCCATGCAGATGCACTGCATGGGTTCTACTGCGCGCATGCATTTCTGTGAGCAGGAATCGCTCCTGCTGCTGCAAGTGCTGTGGCTGAAGAAACAAGCCTTCGGACCAGATGACTCGACTGTTCTTCGTCATAACGGGGGATAAATTTTGTGATCGGGTTAGGGGCGTGTATCACTCGTTGAGCATGATTTTTTGAAACGAATAGACTCGACGCCCGAATTGAAAAAAATGCTAGCACGAGACTTTTCAAGGTGATCTTTTTCGAATCCTCGTACCTATTTGGGAGTAGCTATGTTGAAAAGGTTTTTAAACAATGTGATGTACGTTGCCGCGGTGGCCATGTGGTTTCCGAGCCTTGTATTTGCTGAGTCGCAAGTGGTGGATTTGGGTGATCGTGTGCCTGCTGCGGAGCAGATCAAAGAGGGCTTGTTTCCAGAGGAGGCCTGTGAGGAACTTCGTAAAAACGGATTCAAATGCATGGGCTTTAAGCCAGCTGTGCGCTTCTCCATTCCAAACGCACATTTTGAGTTGGGGTCTGCCGAACTTCCCGACGCACTGAAGAAGCAATTGGACGTGTTTGCACAGGTGTTATCCTCGCGCCCCGCAGGTACGCCACCCGTTCTGGTTACTGGTCATGCAGATGCCAGCGGCAACCCAGCCTTGAACAAGTCGCTTTCGGCTGCACGTGCCAGTGCCGTCAAGTCTTACCTCGTGTCCAAAGGCGTGCCGCCCGCCTTGTTGGGTATTGAGGGCAAGGGAGCAGAGGTGCTTGCCGATTCCTCCAACCCGTTTGCTGCAGCCAACCGACGCGTGGAGATCAGCCGTCAACCATGAACAGACTGATCGAGCTATCGGGCTCCGCGCCCGTTGACGACTGCTGGTTTCGTTCTGCCCGATTGAGCGAGGGTTTGTCCGAGCATGCCACGGCTTCCGTGTATGTTGAGTCCGATTCAGCCAGCTTGAATCCGGATGATTTTTTGGGGCAAACGCTTTGCTTGGGATTTGAAACACGTGCTGAGCAAAAGCGGTACTTCGACGGTGTAATTGCAGAGTTTGAGCAGGTCAGCCTGAGCACCCAGGGGCGCTGCACGTACCGACTTGAACTCAAGTCCTGGAGCTGGTTGTTAGGCAAGAATCAGGAATTTCGGGTCTACCAAAACAAGACGGTGCATGCGATTGCTTCGGAGGTGTTTGCGCGTCATACCCATCCATCGGTTCGTTTTGAAGACAGGACCCAAGGCACCAAACGTCCTTGGGTGTATTGCGTGCAGTTTGGTGAAAGCGACCTGAATTTCGTCAAGAGAATTCTGGAGCAAGAGGGGGTGTATTTCTTCTTTGAGCATCAGAGGGATAGCCACACACTGGTGCTGGTCGACAGCATGAGTGCCCATGTTCCTTACCCAGGGTACGAGTCTCTCCTTCATGATCCAGCCATGAGCACCGGGCGAATGCCTGCGGACGAGCGGATTCAAAGCCTTGCTTTGCGCAAATCCATTGAGCCACCGCGCCACGCGCACAGCGACTACAATTTTGAAACTCCTCAACTTTCGCTGCTCAGCAAGTCTGAAGGAAAATCAGAAAGCCACAATGCGCCCTACGAGGTGTTTGAGTATCCTGGCGAGTTTGAAAATCCAGCCGATGGTGAGGCCTACAGCAAACTTCGACACGAGGAAGCGCTGGCCCGTCAACAAGTTTACAAAGCACAAACCACTGCACGTGGTGTGGCCTGTGGCTGCAAACTCAGCATCGCCAGCTTGGACAACCCCATGTTAAATGCCGAGGTGCTGGTGGTCTCTACACAGATCACTTTGCATGAGGCAGACCCGGAAGCGGTGGAGGGTGCTCAGAGTTTATACGACTGCGCCTTTGACGCCATCCACAGTGAGCAGGTGTTTCGCCCGGCAAGGCAATCCAGAAAGCCATATGCAAAGGGACCTTTGCCTGCTTTGGTGGTGGGGCCAGAGGGCCGTGAAATTCACACCGACGAGTACGGTCGCATCAAGATTCAGTTTTATTGGGATCGACATGGCAAACGCAATGAGAACAGCTCATGCTGGGTGAGGGTGGCATACCCTGCTGCAGGCCAAGGCTGGGGCATCATGGCGATTCCCCGCATTGGGCAAGAGGTTGTGGTCTCTTTCGAAGACGGCGATCCAGACAGGCCCCTAGTGACTGCCGTTGCTTACAACGCTGTGCAGCATGTACCCTACCCACTTCCTGACCACAAAACCGTGTCGGGTTGGCGCACCCGATCCTCTGAACAGGGTGCAGCATCCAACTTCAATGAGTTGCGCTTTGAGGACAAAAAGGGCAACGAGTACGTGTGGTTTCAGGCCGAGAAAGATTACTTTGGTCTCATTAAGAACCAGAGCCGGGAAGAGATTGGTGATGATGCACATCGACTGATTCACGGCAATCTGTTTGAAGAAATTCGCAAAGATATTTCCCACAAAGTGTTGGGCATGGTGCAAGCGCAAATTGACAAAGCGCTTCATCTCACCGTCAACGACGATACGCTCACACACATCAAAGGTCTGCTGAGTCTCATCAACCAGGGTGGGGTGACCCTGTCCACCGATGGTCAGCTTTCGATCACGTCGCAACAATCAGCAGACATCAAATCGTCAGGCAATCTAAACCTCAGCACATCAAGCTCGGGCAACGTCAAAGCGGGAGCTTCGCTTAAATTGAGCGCCGGAAGCAGTCTCACGCTTGCTGTGGGTGGGTCATCGATCTCCATTTCGTCAGCGGGGATTGTACTCAGCGGCCCAGCCATTTCAGTGGCAGGCGGCGGTGGTGCCAGTGCTGCTGACAGCGCATCACCCGCTAGTCCGGAACAGGGCGAGTTGCCCGCCCCTGTACAACCGCCCATTGATCCGATTGCTTGAGTGGAGCTGGTGTGAGCCTGGTGTGTGGCGTTGTGCGAGAATCGTTGTTGGTGGGGGCCCTTCCCGACTGGCGCCTGCCCACCCCTGCCGATCGGCTCGCCCTGGGTTGCTCTGTGCCTGGGGAGCAAATCGCAGTGCTTCGGCTGGGTGAGCAGCATACCCTTGCCGGAGCGAGTTGGCCCTGGCGGCCCGCTGAGGCAGGCTTTCTGTTAATTGGCAAGGCTCAGGCCTCTTGGGTCGACATTAAAATCCATTTGCGCAGTTTGGGGCGTGTGCAGCACCAGGGCAGCACCTTCTGGTGGCCATGGTTTAGTGCCCAGCACATGCACACCGCCCTTGTTCATTTGCAGCCCGATGATTTGACGTCTTGGTTTGGTCCGCTCCAGGCCTACGTTTTTTTACACGGTGACCGCGCAGTCTGGGTAAAGCATCAGGACTTGCAGTTGAAGGTTCAGGAGCTTGTGTGGCACACCGCAGACTGAATCCTCAACAGTACGAACACCTGAAGGTGTTGCATCACCGGCAACTTGCTTGGCGAATGGAGCAATTTTGTGCGCAGGCCGGCCTACCCAGGATGGCACTGCCACCTGATGATGTACAACAGGAGCCATGCTCGGGTGACTGTTACACCTGGGTTTGCAAGGTGCTGTGCAGTCAGGTGTTGGGAGATGTGTCCGAGCAAGCCGTGCATGAGATGGTGGCCAAAGCGCTTCTCGCTGGTTCACCGTTGCGATGGTTTTCCCTGGCACACCACTGGTTTGAGGGCTTGCACTTTGAGCTTCCATTCCAAACTCTAGACCCAACGCCCGATGTGTTGCCTCAGGTTGTCGCGATGAGCCGGCAGTGGCGCGTGCAGGCTTTGCCACCCTTTGATCATTTTGATTCGCATCAATGGCCTGTTACGCGCATGGGTTTGCAGGGCAATGCCGTTCTTCACGATGCGTTGTCTTCGGTGGTATTGCCGACTGGGTGCTTGCAAGCGTTGGTGTGTGAATCGGATTCGCTTGGGTTATTGCCTTGGTTAGACGAGGCAAGTCTCTTGCACACCACGACCACCATTGCCCAGGGGCTGCCAGTTGACCCATGGCAAATTTCTCACCATCCAAGGGTGGCCACTTTGCGCTGGGGGTGTTTCTCCAACGAAGGCTTGCGGGTGATGCATCAATCTGATCTGTTGGATGTTCGGCAAGGTCAATACACCTTGGATGTGCAAAATCCAGTCCTAGACGATACTGTCTTGCTGACTTCTGTTGCGCCTTGCTGGCAAGACGCTGCGAATACGCCCCGTGTGGATACACACTTCATCAAGACCTGTCTTGGCATGCAATGGGGGTGGGGCGACGTGTTTCACAAGCAATCCGCAGAACGTTTTTGCGTCAGCTTGAAGGGGGAGTTGGCGCTGCAAGCAGCCGCCTGGGTGTGGCACGGCGAATGGCTACTGGATGGCTTGCGAGTTCAGTTCAGATTACGCCCTGACACCGACATGTGCTGGCAAATCGACGAATCAGTCCGTTTGTCGCCCGAGCAACTGTCTGCACAGCCCGCGTTGCTCACTTGGAAAGGCCATGTGCCCCTGGTACTCACCCTGGCTTGCCCTGTTGAAGTGGGGCAGCCGGTTTTGGTGCCCGTGGACAAACCTGCGGGCGCAGTTCACTTCACATGCGCGCTTGTTTACAAACCCGCGCAAAAACGACTTGCTGTGCAATTGTCCGTGGATCTTTCTGACTTGCTCCTGGAGTGGAGCACCCACAGTCCGTGTGGGATGGTTCGCACGCACAGGGTGTGTTGGTCTATCGCTAAGCCATTGTGGGCTGTCGAGGTGGACCATGGATAAAACCCTGCTGTTGCGGGCATTTTGCTCAGCGCCCGGTGCAGTTGTTCGGCTCAATGGCTTGGTGTTGGGTGAACTCCAAGCCGGCGCTGAGGCCATGTGGCCGATGCACGGTCATGTTGTTCAAGGTGACAACCGTATTCAAATTGAATGCCCTCATCACACCACGTCAAAGCGTGCTGTGCGAACACACGCCTGGGTTGAGCTGCACAAGGACCGTGGGGCTGGAGTGTTGGTTCAGCCGCGCGTTCTGTTTGATTTGGAGTCCAACCACCCAGCGGGTTCGCGCTTGCACAAGGGCCGGTATTTGGATCACACCGTGACACTTCCTGTTCAGTTACCTCGCTGGCGATTCTTCGATCTGTTGGGTGGGGTAGCGCAAGACATGCCACACGCCGCCCTGCAAGATTTTGTGTGGCGCTTGGTGCAATTGTTTTCAGCTGGCAAGGCTGCTGCACTTTCCCCTTTGTTTCACACGCGCAACCAAGAATTGGCACTGGCCTACGGCCAGGATTTTCAGCAGTTTCACGGTCGATTTCTAAATAATCTTCAGGTGCTTATGGATACACATACGCTTGCTCCGCAGTGTCTGGATCCTGATCTCTGGCGGTTTCGCCCAGTGCGTGGTGGTGCGCTTTTTTATTGCTCCAACGCGCAGGGGCAAGCATTGATCCAGTGGGTGATCGCAGGTGACTCAGAGACCTGTTGTGCGCAACTGCCCCTGCACCTTGCCGTGATCAACCGCGATGTGCTGATTGTACGATAGGAGACGTGGTGAGCGAGTTTGCATTTCAAATCACAAGCTTAACCAAACCTTTGTATGGAAACGCAAACCTATGGCGCGTGCCTGCGCTCGGGGGCACCGTGGGGCGTGCGGAGCATTGCGCATTGGTGCTGGAAGATCCTTCCAGATTTATTTCCAGGGAGCATGCGCGCGTTGAATGTCGAGGCGCAGCATTGGTTTGGATTGACATAGGCACCAATGTCTCCAGCCTCAATGGCCTGGCCATGGTGACTGGGCAACCCAGTGTATTAAAAGCCGGCGACCTGATCCGCATTGGCGATTACTTACTCACGTTGCAGGCGGTGCACGGTGGTTTGGCAGAACTGCCCACCTCGCCGGTGGCACAGCCGCTTCCGATTTTTGAATGTCCAGGTGAGGCGCTCAACATTGACGATCTGTTGGCTGACATCGCTCCGCCTTCTGCCTCCCGGGCGGAGCCCATTGAGTTGGACGCGCCCGTTCTGGCCCATCGATTTTTTGTTGGACAAAGCGCAAGCAACCCGGAGGTGGAACCGCAGACCTTTTCGTCCGTCACTCCGCAAGTCAACACCACCCTGTTGCAGCTTGCAAGTCGGAGCCTGGGCTTGCCACACGGGCATGTGTTGTCCGAGCAAGAACTGCAAACCATGTCCCGCCTTTTTCGATTGTGCATTCAGCATTGCCTGAATTTGCTGGCCGCGCGTAGAAGTTACCGGGGTGAGTTGGGGGCGTCCGTGACCACCATCATGGCCACGGCCAACAACCCTCTGAAGCTGGCAGCCACGCTTGAAGAAGCTGTGGGGCGTCTTTTGCGGCCCGCGGATCAAGGATACATGGAGGCCGATGAGGCCCTTGTGCAGGCCTTCGACGACATTCTTCACCACATGCAGGGCAGTGTGCTGGACATGCAAAAGTTGATTCAGGGCTGGCGCAAGCAGTTAAGTCCACAAGCCATTGAGGCTGAAATGGCGGAGTCTGGGGGCTTGACCAATGCGGTCGAATGGATGCGAAAAGCCAAAGCCTGGGATCTTTATTGTGAACGTTATCGGGCTGCGGAGCGCCAATGGAACTGACGTTACAGATGAATGGGCCCGCGCGTGCCTTGTTGGTTCACATCGAGAGCTATAGCCACACCGGCAACCGGGAGTCTAATCAGGATCGACTGGGCGCTGCGCATCGAGGGCCTTTGTGGTGCGGTGTGGTGGCCGACGGTGCCGGTGGACATCAAGCTGGAGAAGTGGCAGCCAGCCTGGCTGTGCAAACCGTGCTGGATGCCTGGACCCAGGCGCCCCTGTGGAATGCGCCAGCCTTGCGTGGCTTGCTCGAGTTGGCCAATCAACAGATTTTGCTGGCGCAGTCTGCGCAGCAGTCGTGCCAGGACATGCATTCAACAGCCTGTGTTTTATTGATCAATACCGCAACGGGTGCCGCTTTGCATGCTCATGTGGGCGACTCCCGCATTTATCACTTTCGCGGGCACGGCCTACTGGGCAGAACTTTGGATCACAGCGTGCGGCAGTGGTTAATTGATCAGGGGCAGTCGCCTGAGGGGCAGGCAAGGAATGCGCTTTACACCGCCTTGGGCGAACCCTGCTCACATTTTGTGGTGAGTTCAACGCCGCAGCCTGTAGAGGTGTTGCCTGGGGATTGGTTTTTGATGTGTAGCGATGGTTTGTGGGAGTTTTTTTCCGATGAAGAACTGGCGCTTCTTGGGCAGCAACTTCGCGCAAGCCCCGCTTTCTTCACGCACTTGCACCAGTTGGTGATGGAGCGTGCAAAAGGTCAAGCAGATAACTTCACGGGTTTGGCGGTGTTTGTGGACTAGGCCTGTTCATCCCATCGGTTGATACCTAACCAACGATGCATTTTTGGAAGTCTTTCTACTGATGCTTCAATCGCGTGCCACCCCATTCAATTCTTACTGGTTTTTTCATGAATCAACGCCTTTTTCTCTGCCTGTTGTTCGCTCTAGGTTGGTCAATCCCCGTGTGGTCTCAGGTGTCTACTCCCAGTCCCCTGCTCAACAATGAGCGGCTCACGCAGCCATCATCGCCCGAGCCAACAAAAACGGAAGATGCGCTATTGCCAGACAACAAGCCAACTCCCCAACTGAACAAGCCACTGGAAGATGTGTCGGTGGACGTGACAGCCTATCGTGTCCAGGGCTACGACAAGCTAAACATGGCCAAGGTGCAGTCTCTTTTGCAGCCATACCTCGGACCTGCGCGTAGCTTTGAAGATTTGAGCAATGCGGCACGGGTGGTGGGAGCCTACATGCAAAGCGAGTTGGGCTTGTATTTGGCGTATGCCTATTTGCCAGCCCAAAGCGTCAGCAATGGTGTGGTGACCATCGCTGTCTTGCCCGGCGAGCTTGAAGCCATTGAGGTGGTGTGGCCAGAGCAACTGCATGTAGACCGTGATGTGATAGAGGCTCATCTGGCGAGTCTTCGAGTGGGTGAGGTTATCCATGTATCCGACGTGGAGCGGGTGGTTTTTCTGCTCAACGATCTGCGTGGAATGAGCATGTCCTTTGCTGTGAAGCCTGGCAAGAAAGAGGGCACCGCAATTTTGGTCGCCAGTCCAAAAAGTGATGAGCGGCTTACCGGAAGTGTGGGGCTGGATGCCAATGGTTCTCGTTTTGCTGGCTTGTATCGCGGCACGGTGACTGTGAACTGGGACAGCCCGCTGGGCTTGGGAGATTCGCTTTCGCTGAGTCACCTTCAGTCAGAAACTGGCGGACTGAATTTCACATTGCTGGGTTACACCGTGCCAGTGGGGGCCGATGGGCTCAAGCTTGGTGTGAATGTGTCGCAAGTGAATTACCGCCTGAATGAAGATGACTTTCCGCTAGGACTCAATGGCGATGCAGAGTCTGCGGGCGTGTTTGCGCTGTATCCCTTGGTACGGTCCAGAAACTTTAACCTCTTTGCGCTGTTGGGTCACGATCACAAAACATTCACGGATCGCCAATCCCTCAGTGGGCTTGAAAGCGCCAAGACAGTTGACACCCTCAAAGTGGCCTTGAGTGGTGATTTGCGGGATCGCTGGATGAAGGGGGGGTTGAGTTTTTTCAACGTTGGCGTTGAGGAGAGCAAAACACACTATGCCAGTGGCCGCCCGTTTGGCTTGGACGACGAGGCCGTGGCCGTTCGGGTTAATTACAGCATTGGTCGTTTGCAGACGCTGGTGCCCAATCAGTGGATGTTCTGGACCTACGTGCGTGGGCAAGACGCTCTCGACAACTTGGACAGCAGTGATCAATGCTCCTTGGGTGGTGCCACGGCGGTGCGCGCTTTTGCGCAGGGGGAAGCTTCGGGGGACAGTTGCCTCTTGTTCACAGCCGAATTGCGATACCTGCCCACACTGGCCTGGTTTGATCAAAGGGGCCAAGGTCTATCGGTCAATCTTTTTTACGACGAAGGCCGCGTGGAGATGAGAAAAGACCCCAGCGCCAGACCCTCTGGTTTTCTGAATGACAGGCAGTTGACTGGCTACGGCCTGGGCTTGTCTTGGGAGAGGGCCAGCCAATTTGTTTTCAACCTCAGCCTGGCTTGGGAAATCGCAGGTCAGCGCCAGTCCGACCCCAAACGCCAATCTCCTCGTTTGTTCGCATCTTATACACAATACTTTTGATACCCAAGGCCATGACACGTACTCCATTTAAATCATTGCACCAGTCTCAGGCTCATTCTTTTTCATTACGCCCGCTTGCCGCGTTCACCATGATGATGTTCGCTACGCAGGCATTTGGTTTGCCTACCCTGGAGAATGCTGGGGGCAGTGCCGGCGTGGCGGTTGATTTGATCAATTCCAGCTCGCTCAGAATCACCCAAAGCAATTCAAGGGCAGTTGCCAATTGGTCAGACTTTGACATTGCCGTGGGTGAAAGCGTACGAATCGTTCAGCCCGATGGTCAAGCGGTGTTGCTCAATCGAATTTCGAGCCAGAATGCCACCGAGATTCTGGGAAGCTTGCAAGCGAATGGGCGCGTTTTTCTACTCAATCCAAAGGGGATTGTGTTCGGCCCAAATTCACAAGTGGACGTGGGTGCCCTGGTGGCTTCTACATTCGCACTGAAACCCGGCTTTCAAGGGCAGGGCAACGACATTGAACTTGAAGCATTGGCCGACAGCGGCACAATCATGAACCAAGGCACGTTGCTGGGCAGGGAGATTGCGCTGATTGCGCCGGTTGTTGAAAACCGGGGTACCGTGTCTGTCAATGTAGGCCGTGTGCATGTGTTGGCTGCATCGGAGGTCACTGTCAATACCGCTGCAGAGTTCATGGTATTTCAAGTGGAGGCGGGTCATGAGTCCGCGGTCATTCATCAACTGGGTCAGGTCAGTAGCAACGGTGGAGAGATCATTTTACTGGCCAGATCGACGGGCAGCGGTGCGAGCAGTGTGATCAATCTGGAAGGTATTCAGCAAGCGAATCGACTCACCTTGCAGGGCGACAATGTCGTGCTGAGTGCCCCAAGCATACAGGTCAATCAAACGACCATCACCGCAGACTCACTCGCTGTGGCTGGATTGAATGCCACTGGCAGTTTGATGCTAAATGCAGCAAACACCACTCAAACTGCTGCCATCACAGTGGGCGGGCAAACCACGCTGC
This sequence comes from Limnobacter sp., assembly GCA_036275215.1. Taxonomy (GTDB): domain Bacteria; phylum Pseudomonadota; class Gammaproteobacteria; order Burkholderiales; family Burkholderiaceae_B; genus Limnobacter. The sequence goes on from DASUEF010000120.1 coordinate 20,522, forward strand.
GAAACGGTGCTGCCACGCTAAACCACGCAGACAACAATTTTGTAGGCCAGGTGGTGTTGCAAGACGCCGGACCGGTGAACTTGCGCGACACCAACAACCTGACCGTGGTGGGCGATGCAACCCAGCTTGCTGCGCGTGCCGATGAACAAATCACCATCAACAGTTTCAATGGGGGTGATTTGCAAGTGCAGGCTGACAGCGCAGTGCTTGGGGCAGCTCAGGTCACAGGAAACTTGAGTGTTGAGGCAGCAAACACCACTCAAACTGCGGCCATCACAGTCGGAGGGCAAACCAGGATTTCAGGTGGGAATGCAAATCTTGACCATGTGGGCAATGATTTTGTAGGGGAGGTGTTGCTGCAAAATGCGGGTGACGTGAATTTGAGGGACGCCAATGAATTAACCATCACCGGGGGGGGCGGGCAAACCACGGCAGAGGCTGTTGACCGTTTGAGTGTGTACAGTTTTTCTGCAACGGGTTTGAATGTGCGGGCAACTGATGTAGAGGTGGCCGAGGTGATTGTCTCGGGTGACCTTGCGCTGAGGGCAAACGCCACCACCCAAACTGCGGCCATCGCGGTGGGTGGTCAGACCACGGTTGCTGGAGGGAGCGTTTCACTGACCAATGCCAACAACAATTTCACTGGTCAGGTGATATTGCAGAACGCTGGGCAAGTGACTTTGCAAGACATCAATCAACTCGCGATTACGGGCACCGCTGGGGCTGTTGACGCACGTGCTGAACAACAGTTGAACATTTCCAGCCTCACGGCATCAAGCTTAGATGCGCAGGCCGGTGCGGTGGTACTCACTGGGCTAAGTCTCGGTGCAGATTTCAATCTGAATGCGGACAATGCCACACAAACAAATGCCATCACCGTGGGCGGGCGAACAACCATACAAGGCGGCCGCGTTACTCTCAATGACGCGGGCAACAATTTTGCAGGTCAGGTGGTGTTTCAAGGTGCCGCAGAGGTGAGTCTTCAAGGTGCTGGCCACCTGACTGTGGCAGGGGTTGTTGGACAACTCACTGCCGTTGCAGGTGACCAATTGACCATCAACAACCTGTCTGGTTCGAGCTTGGATGTGCAGGCAAATACCTTGGCCCTCCGCGGGCTCGGCATTTCTGGCGATGTGGTATTGAGCGCCAATAGCGCCACGCAAACAGCTGCCATCACGGTAGGCGGGCAAACCAGGCTTCGGGGCGGTGAGATTGTGCTGAACAATGCCAATAACGATTTTTCTGGACTTGTTGTTCTAGAGAATGTCGATCATGCCAGGTTGCATGATCGCAACGCCTTGATGGTCACCGGTGTAGCCAACCATGCGGCTTTGCAATCCGTAGATCAACTGGGCGTCACAGCTTTAAATGCTCAAGAAGTCAGTTTGCTTGGTGGTCAAGTCACATTGGGTGCTCTGAACACCAGCGGTGATCTTGTCGTGAGTGCGGTGGGTGGTATTTCCCAAACAGCCGCCATCACTGTTGGGGGGCAAACCACCTTGCAAAACGGCCATGTCACCCTGAGCAATACAGGCAACGATTTTGTTGGGCAGGTGGTACTACAACAAGCAGGCCAAGTGACTGTACACGATGCCAACAGTTTGCTGATTGGGGGCACAGCAGGCGACGTGATTGCCAGCGCAGGTGCGCAATTGACTAGCAATCAACTCTCTGCAGACAGCCTGGATGCGCTGGCCGATTCAGTGGTTCTCGGCGGGTTAAACACGGCGGGCAACCTATTTCTGAACGCAGGCACTACGACCCAAACTTCTGCCATCACGGTGGGCGGCCGAACCAGGGTACAAGGTGGCAATGTCGCTCTGAACAATTCCGGCAACGATTTTGTTGGGCAGATTGAGCTGCAAGATGCAGGGCAGGTCAGCCTGCGCGACTTCAACAACCTGAGTATCACAGGCAGCGCTGCTCAGTTGCATGGGCGTGCAGACAATCAATTGCGGATTAACAATGTGGATGTTGGTAGCACGCAATTGCAAGCCAGCAACCTTGTACTCTCCGGGCTACAGAGCGCGGGTGACGCTGCTTTCAGCGCAGGCAACACCACACAAACGGCAGCACTCACTGTAGGTGGTCAAACCACCCTGCAAGGGGGCAGCTTCACCCTGATCGATGCGGGGAATGATTTTTCCGGGACGGTTCAACTGCAAGGGGCGGGCCATGTAAATCTGCAAGACAGACATGCTGTGGTCGTTTCAGGGACGGCGAATGCTGTTGTGCTTCGGGCGCGTGACAGTGCCAACTTGCGTGAACTGCAAGCCAGCACCGTGGATGTTGAAAGTCAGAGCCTGCTCTTGGATGGTGTGAATGTTCGGCAGGATATGGTGGTCAATGCTCATCAAACCACGCAATCTGGTGCGCTCGCGGTGGGTAGACAGCTTACCCTTGAAGGTGGCAACGTACGACTTGATCGGCAGGATAACCGGCTGCAAGGTGCAGTGGTGTTGAATGCAACAGAGCAGGCCGTGCTGGCCAGCCAAACTGGTGTGCGGATACAAGGGCAAACAGACTTTCTGCAGGCCAATATACAAGCAAACGTGCAGGTTACGAACCTAAGAACATCCAACTTGCAAGTGCAAGGTCAATCTGTTGAATTATCTGGTGTGCAAGTTTCCGGCGATGCCCAAGTTCAAGCAGTGACATTGACCCAGTCGGATGCGGTGCACGTGGATGGACGACTCACCTTGCAAGGTGGCAGTGTAAGTCTTGGGCATGTTAACAATCGGTTTGCTTCTTCCGTGAGCCTGAGTCACACAGGTGAGGTGGTGCTTGCAGCGCAGGAACAAATTGATATTCAAGGTGCGGTGCAGGGCAGTTTGACCCTTGATGCAGCAAACATCCGCCAAACTGAGTCCATTGCCGTTGGTGGACGAACCACCTTGCGTGGTGATTCCGCCAATCTCAACCAGTCGAGCAATCAGTTTGGTGCAGAGGTGGTGCTAGACGGGGTGCGACATGCAAACCTGCGCGATGTCGATTCCCTAAGCGTTTCGGGCCGAGTGGGCGCATTGAATGCACAGGCCGCCGAGCTGACGCAGGGCGGGGATTTGCATGTGGATGGCGAGACTCGCCTTGCTGCGCAGCGCGTCAACCTGCGCAACAGCAATAATCGGTTTTTTGGGGCGGTTAACTTTGATGGCGTAGACGAGGTGGTGCTTCAAGCTCGCGGCGACGTGAACCTGCGCGGGCAGGCTCGGCAGGCCGATTTGCAGGCACAGGGCCAGCTTGCGATGGATGTGCAGGGGCTAGATCAGCTCAGCATACGGGCTGGCAGTGTACATTTGATTCAAGCCAACACCACGGGCAGTGTGCAGGTGCAGGCTGAGCTAATCACTCAGACTTCCGCTTGGCAGGTGGGTGGCAATTTGACTGTGCAGGGCGGCAATGTGGTCCTCGCCGATGCAGGCAACGATTTTCGGGGAACCGTGACCTTGAACGGTGTTCGAGAAGCACACCTGAACGACGTGAATGAATTGAGTCTGGCGGGGCGGGTGGATGGCGGGCTCCATGTGCGAGCGGTTCAAATTGGGCAGCATGCGGCCCTGTCTGTTGGAAACCGATTGATCGCCGATGCTGGTGAGGTGCACCTGGCCGATTCAGGCAATCAACTTCCCAATCTTGATTTGGCCAATTCACGTCGTGCAGAGGTGCGAACCTCTGGCAACACACGGGTGACCGCCGCTGGCCCACTTGAATATTTAAATCTGCGCGCGGAGCGGGTCACACTCGGTGAACTGGGTCGGGTTGCATCGCTGGAGGTGAATGCCTCACAGCTTGATCAACAAGCGCCCCTCCATGTTGGCAGCCTGCTTGTTACCAGTCCGTTGGTGAGGCTGGGGTTGGCAGGCAACCGCGTGGACGACGTGTTGACTCTGCGTTCCCCCAATGGCGGCGTGGTAGACGCATCGGTCTCCAGCCAGACTGGTCTGGGAATTCAGGCCGACAGGCTTTCTTATCAAGGCGATGTTCAGGGCGACCTCAACATTCGGGCAGCATCTCTGCAAGTGCGTGATCTTCGTGTGAAAGGGCGCACCGATCTGATGGTGGATGGTGCGGTCACCCAGCTTGGGCCCGTGCATTTGCAAGAAGCCCGTGTGCAGGCTGCTGAGCTGGATTGGAGGGACCAGAGCAATAGGTTGGAGGGCACCTTGATTCTTCAGGTGGCAGGCACCAGCGCCCTGGGAACAGCAGGCGATTTGTCCCTGGACACCACGGCAAGTCAGGGGCCTTTGAGCATGAAGGTCGGCGGTGATGTGGATCTGCGTGGCGATACCGTGGTGTTGGGTGAGAGCCAGGTGGAAGGCCAACTGCATGCACGTGCCAATGCGCTCACCCAAACCGGCGCGCTCACTGTGGGCGGAGATATCAATCTGGAAGCCGTGGGCGGAACGATTTCGCTGGCCAACGAGGACAACCAATTCAATGGTGAGGTACAGACAAACTCGGATGTGATCAATCTTTTCAACCGCGTAGATTTGCGTTTGCGTGGCTTGCTGGCCCGCGAAGGGCAATTGGAAACCGATGGTCGCCTCCTATTGTTGGGCGATGTTCGGCAGGGTGCAGGAACCCTCAGTTTTGTGGCCCATCACCGTGCCATGCCCTTGTCTTCCGCAGACTTGGCAGACTTGTTGCCCGTCAGCCTGGACGTGTTTTCCAACCGGCAGGTGGTGGACCCGCTGACCGGACTTGGCCGGGTGTTTGTGGCGAGCACGGCCATCGAGCAGTTGGGTGGCACCATCGCCAGTGAGGCGGGCGGAATTACCCGCTTCCATTCCAGCAGCAATGGCTCGGTGGTGCTGGTTGGTGCAAACCGCATGCAGGGCAGTCTTTCGATTCTATCTGGGCAAGCTCAGGCACCTTATGCTTACCTGCCTGCCAACGGTGCCAGCCTTGCTGCGGTCAACAATGAGCTTGCCTTGCGAGTGGCCTCACCCGGTATGGAGGCCGATTTGATCGCCGTCCGTGCCAATGGTTTGGATACACCCCCCGGCAGTGTGTTGCGTGCCCGCATGCCATACAACGATTTTGCGGTGGGTGCTGCGCGTTCTTTCCCCGCTTTGACACTTTCTGTGCCCATGTCGACTGCTGGTGCTCCTGTTGCAGGCCGTGAGGTGGCTCCATTTGGCGAACCAAGCTCTGTGGCGGGCCCCAATCCGCGCGCCATTCAAGTGCGTGTGGGTGAGACCAATTCCCCGGGGCTGGGTGGATACATGACCGTGCTACCGTTTGAGGGCGCTGCACTCGTGCCAGGGCAGGTGATTCACCTGTCTGGTCCGGGTCAGTCTGGCATGTACAACTTTTTCTATGATGGAGCCGGGTCGTTGTCCAGAATTCCCGTGAGTTACAACGGTTCGGTGTTGTTGTCCCCTCAGGAAACCGCCGCGCTTACGTCTGCCCAGGGGGCGGTGGTGTTGGCGCGACAAGAGCAAACTCGGTCGGTGGTGCGCACGGAGAATGTGGCTGGCAAAGTGATCCAGGGCGTGGTGGTGGAGGTGGGGCCTGGTCGACCTGCCACGGTGGGTTCGGGCGAATTGAACAAGCCAGCCAGTTGTGATGCGTCGGAGCAGAATCTGAGTTGCGCACCTTGATGGTGTGTATTAGGGTCATCCACCCTAGCCACGCTTGCATGGGTGCGGTCATAATCCGCTTTGAATTTTTTGAACTGGGAGTGTGATGATGAAAACCAAAGCGGTGTTGTCTGCCGACGATGTACAAGCCATTTTGAATGCTGCACGTGCAGAGGCTGAAAAGAACAACTGGGGTGTGACCATTGCCGTGGCTGACGACGGTGGTCATTTGCTGGGTCTGTTGCGCCTGGATGCCTCTCCAACCATGAGTGCTTACATTGCGCCGGCCAAGGCCAATACCTCTGCTTTGGGTCGTCGCGAAAGCAAACTGCTTGAGGATGTCATCAACAATGGCCGCACCTCGTTTTTGTCGGTTCCCAAACTGGAGGGCATGCTGGAAGGTGGTGTGCCCATCATGGTGGATGGTCAGTGCATTGGTGCAGTGGGTGTGTCGGGGGTTAAATCTGACCAGGATGCGCAAATCGCCAGAGCGGGCATTGCGGCCTTGAATTTGGCTTGACCCGCGACTTGATTGCCCTGCACAGTCTAAGAACCCGCCAAAGTGGCGGGTTTTTTATTTTAAGATGTCGACCTTGTGATTGTTTAAATGTCCAGATGGCGGCGAGTCGTTTTCTTGTTGTGTTGGCGCTAATTGGTTTGATGCATGGGTGTGCTTCATTGAGTGAAGAGCCCATGGACTCCGTCGTCTTGGGGGATGGCACCGTGTTCGAGGCAGACCCAGGTGACTTGCAGGGGGTGGGCCGTGGGTTGATGGCCCAATATCGCGCTTGGCGAGGTGTGCCGTACAAGCTCGGGGGTGAGAGCAAGGAGGGCATTGATTGCTCAGCATTCGTTCAGATTACCTTGCGGGAACATTTTGGTGTGGCAGTGCCTCGCACCACTCTGGCGCAATCAAAGCAGGGCGAGTCCGTGGAGCGCGTGTCCATCCGGCCTGGTGATCTTTTGTTTTTTCGCACTGGCCCAACGCGTCGTCATGTGGGCTTTTATCTTGGCCGAGGCCAGTTTTTACATGCATCCACCCGAGTGGGCGTAACCATCAGTCGTCTGGACGATGCCTATTGGCAAAAATCTTTTTGGACCGCCCGCAGGGTGATGTAAAAAAACCGCCCGAATTTGGGCGGTTTGCAAAGACCTGCCTGGCCGGAAGGGCAGACAGGTGAGCACGGGTGAGGCCGGTGCTTAAGACTGCTGTAGCGCGGCGATGCGTTGCTCGATGGGGGGGTGGCTGCTGAACAGGGCCATCACGCCGCCTTTGCCTGAGATGCCCGAGGCGGCCATGGTGCCGGGCAATTCGCCGGCTTGCAGACCACCCAGGCGGCGCAGCGCAGAGATCATGGGTTGCTTGTTGCCCATGAGGCGTGCTGCCCCAGCATCGGCGCGGTATTCACGCTGGCGCGAGAAATACATCACAATGATGGACGCGAGTATGCCGAGCGTGATTTCCATGACGATCACAGTGATGAAATAACCCATGCCTTGGCCGCTGGATTCTGAGTCATCTTTTCGCAAAAACTGATCCACCAAAAAGCCCACCACGCGGGCCAAGAAAAACACGAAAGTGTTGACCACGCCCTGGATAAGGGTGAGGGTCACCATGTCGCCATTGGCGACGTGGGCCACCTCGTGGGCGAGCACGGCTTCTGCTTCTTCACGGCTCATGCTTTGCAGCAGCCCGGTGCTCACCGCCACCAGGGAATTGCTTTTGCTTGGGCCGGTGGCAAATGCATTGGGTGCCCCCTCGTAAATGGCCACTTCGGGCATGGGGATGTTGGCGCGTTGGGCCAGTTGCCCCACGGTCTGGAACAGCCATTGTTCGGTGGGGTTGCGGGGCTGCTCAATCACTTTGGCACCGGTGCTCCATTTGGCAATGGTTTTGCTCATCATCAGGCTGATGAAAGATCCACCAAAACCCAACACCGCACTGAAGGCGAGCAGCATGGTGAGGTTGAGCTGGCCGCCTGCCATGAACTGGTTCAAGCCCAGCAAATGGACGGTGATGCCCAGCACCACCATGATGGCGACGTTGGTTGCAAGAAATAAAACAATGCGTTTCATGATGCGTGTTGTCCTTTCAACAAATGCAGATGGGCCACGTTGTGAAGCGTGGTTTTTAATTTGCGGCGTACGGCACGCGCCGCATTTTCTATGGCGGTGTCGATGGCGCTGAGCCAATGAGGCCCCGCGCTGTCGACCACCACCGTTTCCTGGCCGTCAATCCGGATTTCAATCACGCAATTTCGCTCATGCCCTTGCGCTTTTGAACGTGGTTTGTCCAGCTTGACGGTGATGTTTTTAATCTGGTGGGATAACCGGCTGATGGCAACACGGATACGACGCTGCACGTAACGGCGCAAGGTGTCGTCAATTTCCGGGTGTTTGGCCACAATTTCAGTGTTCATGCCATGTACTCCTGTTCAGGTGTCATTGCCTGTGTGGCAAATAGACAATTGAAGTGTAGCGTGGTTCAATCTAAGAATAAACAGGATAAAAAATTAATAACTATTCGATAAAAATGGATTGTTTGGTTTGAAGATCTTGGACTTGAATTACCACCACCTCCGCTATTTCTGGATGGTGGCGCACAGCGGCAGCCTTACTGCGGCAGCAAAACAATTGGGCTTACGGGCGCAAACGCTGTCCAGTCAAATTGCTTTGCTGGAGCAGCAAGTGGGCAGGGCCTTGTTTCAACCCGTTGGGCGAGGATTGGGCTTGACGGAGGCTGGGCGGCTTGCCTTGCGGTATGCGGATCAAATTTTTCAGTTGGGTGAGCAACTCACAGAGAGTTTGCAAGACGAGGAGTTGGACTATACCCTTCGGCTTTCGGTTGGGATTGCCGATGCCCTGCCCAAAACAGTGTCTTTCCACATGATTGAGCCGGTGCTTGCTTTGCAACGCCCGGTGAGGCTGGTATGCACCGAGGGTCGGTTTGAAACCTTGTGCTCGGCGCTTGTGCAACACCAGATCGACTTGGTGTTGGCCGAGCGTCCAGGTGGCCAGGGCACAGCCCATCTGCGTGTGGCCAAGCTGTTGTCTTATCCAGTGCGTATTTTTGCAAGCCCTGCCTTGCAAGCCCAGCATGGTGCAAATTTTCCGACTGGCTTGGTGCGAGCGCCTTTCTTGCTGCCCAGCCGCAACAACGTGCTGCGCTTGAAGTTGGAGCAGTGGTTTGAAAGCTTGGGGGTTGAGGTGCAAGTGGTGGGCGAGTTTGATGACCTGGCGCTTCTGGAGACCTTTGGGCGTGCTGGCCTGGGATTGTTTGCGGTGCCCGCCTTGCTGATTGACGATGTGGTGCGGGATGACACCCTGGTGCACTTGGGCGATGCCCCGGGCGTGAGCGAGGATTTTTTTGCTTTCACTCACCCCCGTAACCTGGGGCACCCTGCAATCAAACTGCTTTTCTCTGGCCAGGATGGCATGGGCGAGTAAACCCGGGTCGCCGCGCTGTGCAGGTGTGCATTACACTTCGGGCTTGCCAATTCGAGGTCAAGCAAGATGCTGTTGCGCATTGTTTCGGTCATGTTCCCCGTGTTTGCGATTGTGGCTGTGGGGTATTGGTATGGACGGCTGAAAAAGCCGGACATGCGCGTGGCCAACCAGTTGAACATGGATTTTTTTGTGCCTGCGCTGGTGTTTTCTGCCTTGGCGAGCAAGTCCTTTGACATTCAATCGTATTGGTTGCTGGCCATCGGTGGCACCGCGGTGATTTTGGGCTCTGGTTTGTTGGCTTGGCCGCTTGCGCGTTGGCTGAAGGTGGATCCCAAGCTCTTTGTGCCGCCCATGATGTTCAGTAATTGCGGCAACATGGGTTTGCCGTTGGCCATTCTCGCCTTTGGGGAGGAGGCCTTGCCCGCAGCGGTGATGCTGTTTTTGGTGGGTAACACGCTGCATTACTCGCTGGGCACATGGATGATGAGCCCCACTGCCAAGCTGACCGGTTTGTGGAAAGAACCTGTGATTTTGGCCTCTCTCGCCGGCATTGCCGTAAGTCTTTTTCAGTTGGAGCTATGGCAGCCGCTGTATTTCGCCATCAAAATGTTGGGCGATGTGTCTATACCCCTGTTGCTTTTTTCGTTGGGGGTGCGGCTCACGCAGGCAGACTTCTCGGATGTGCGGTTTGGCATGATCGGTGCGGTGGTTTGCCCGCTCACCGGCCTGGTGTTTGCCGCTTTGTGTGTGTGGTTGCTGCCTTTTACGGCACAACATGCGGCCTTGTTGATTGTGTTTGGCGCTTTGCCACCGGCGGTGCTCAATTTTGTATTCGCAGAGAAGTACGGCGTTCAGCCCGAGCGCATGGCCTCACTGGTGATGGTGGGTAACTTAATGAGCGTGGTTTTCGTGGCGATGGCCCTGTATTGGGTGTTGTGAGGTGGGCATGCGAACCAGCGCTTGTTGGGCTGAGGGCAGACGTATTTCTCCCTCACTGAGCAAGCCTGGGTAACGGCCCAAATCAACCTGCACCCGTGTGGCGTAATCAAGGGTGTGAATGTGTGCTGTGCTTGGGCCAGTGAGCATGCCCAATGCTTCAAACTCGGCGGTTTTCAGCCAAAGGCCAGCTGGTAGCTCTTCCAGCGCGCTGTAAAGTTGGCCCGTGGTTTGGCCATCCACCAAGCCTACGTGCATTTGCACGTAATGCCCTTTGTTGCTGCGCTCGACCAAGCGCAAGGCCTGGATTTGGGTGTTGAGTTGCATGGGGGGCAGTGCCTGGCCAAGTGCAATGGTCAGTGTGTTGCCTTGCAATTTGACCGCCGCTTGGTCCACCGAAATCAAATCGCTGAGTTCAATGCCCAGCCAATTCAGCATGGCTTGCATCGACAGGCCAAATATGTGAACTGCGCTGGGCGTGAAAGACAGGCTGCGCTTGTCTTTGCTCACTTGGAGTTCTCCCCCCAAGCGTGCAGGTAGCCAGAATGTGGGCAAACCAAAAATGTTTGGTCTAACTTGCAGGCGAAGATCCAGCCCCAGTGCATGCACGTGAGTACGCACTTGGCGAACGGGGCTGTGTTCATACGCAAAAAGGTGATTATTCATGAGGGCGTCCAGTGCGGGTTCACTCAATTCAATGTGTCCCACCACCACGGTTTGCTCTTGAAGAGGCAGTTGGTCCAGGCTTTTGGCCTTGCTGAAACTCAACAGTTTTTCCACACGCACATCAATGCCCTGGCTGGTGCGCAGGTCAGCGTGGTGCACGGCAATCAGCAGAGCGTGTTTTTGGTTGGCTGGCCATGCGATCTCCAGTCCTTGGAGTACACGTACCCCCTGTGCAAGCGCTGTGCTGTTGGGCTCTGGCAATGGCCCTGCGTCTGTCTTGATCCATGCAGCACCGTCGGCCCGGAGCATCACCGTGCTGGTACGTAAGGTGTCTTGTAAATCATTTAAGCTCAATGAAAGTGGGGCACCATGTTTGCCAGTGGCCAGCGTGGGTTTACCGGCCAGTGTGAGCCCGGCCGCCTGCACCTGGCCACCCGTGGTGTACACATAGCTGGTGGGGCAGGGGGATGCTTGGCAAAACGAGGGTGGCGGTTGTTGACGCTTGCCCAGCGTGGCGTGTATGCCACCTTCAAGAAGTGACAAGCTCAACAGGTCGAATTCCATGCTTGGTTGATCCAGCAGTTGCTGGGGTTTGAGCACCATGTGCTGCCCATCCACAAAGACGGACCTGGATTTCATGTTCACCAGCGATTCAAGTTCAATGTTGGTGGCAAGCAGTGCCTTGTAAATGGGTATGCCTGCCACCACCATGCGATTTGGCCTGAGCGCAATGCTGCCCGGCCCGCTGATGCTGGGCTTGCCTTCCATGTGAAAGGACAGCCAAAGCCCAAGGCGTTTGATCTTGCCTTCAATGCGCACACCCTCTGTGTTTGTATCAACCCGCTCGATGCGTATGGGTGCACTGCTCTGGGCCAACTCGGTTTGAACGGCGTGTGCAATGGCTTTGTCGTTCATCACAATCTGCGCATGTTCAATCTCAACCCGATAGCCGCCTGGTTCGTCTAGATTGATGGGCTCCCCAGTTTGGCTGGGAACAAGCTGACCATTCAAGGCCAGCACATCCAGCACGAGCTGGTCCTGCACGGCAATTTGTGCTTGTCGGATCTCGATGCGTGTGTGTTCGGGGGGCGTGATGAACTCTGGCAATGCGTCACGCCAATCCACGGCAGGCCTGCCTTGCGCCTGGGCAGGCACGGTCTGTACAAACGTCGCCGTCAAAATAAGCAGCGTGGTGTAAGCGAAGAAGCGCCTGGGGGTGAAGCGTTTTTTTGTCATGACGGCATAAGCCCTGTTTTTGCGGCAGTGTAACGGATGCGCAAAAACATCCATGGAGTCAAGGCTCTAGCTGTGGTTTACAGGCCACGTGGCAATTCAGTTCCCGGTGTGGCCCCACAATTCGTGAAGGCGGTTTTGGCGTCCGCATGTGGTTTTGTAGTACTTGTACCGAAGTGGGTTTTTTTTGTAAAAATCCTGATGGTAATCTTCGGCCACATAAAAAGCCTTGGCGTCTTCCACGGTGGTGTAAACCTTGGCGAACTTGCCGCTCTTGAGCAATTCATCTTTGCTTTTTTGGGCGGCCTGCTTTTGCGCTGCGTTGAGGGTGTAAATCACTGAGCGGTATTGTTCGCCCATGTCACAGAATTGCCGGTTGTTGACAGTGGGGTCGATGTTGGTCCAAAAGTGCACCAGTAGTTTTTGGTAGCTCACCTGTTCAGGGTTGTAGCGAACGCGCACCACCTCCACGTGCCCAGTGTTGCCCGCACTCACTTCGTCGTAGCTTGGGTTGGGTTTTTTCCCCCCTGTGTAACCGGAGACCACTTCGGTCACGCCAGGCACCTTTTCAAACGCTTCTTCCATGCACCAAAAGCAGCCCCCGCCAAACACGGCTTCTTCGCTGGGTGCGGCCTGGCTTGAAAAAGGCAGCAAGTTGAGCAAAAAAAGAGCGAGCAATTTTGATGGCAATGCAACACGGGCCATGGGGACTCCAACTTTGTTCAGGTTTTGCTTTCGTTCAGACCCTAGTTTTGAAATAATGTTCACCCTTTCCTGAATTTGCCATAAAAATCATGAGTTTGTTGCCCCACGAGCTAGAGCTGCTGGCCCCCGCCCGCGACGCGGAGATTGGACGCCAGGCGGTGTTGCACGGCGCCGATGCTGTGTACATCGGGGGGCCAACCTTTGGTGCGCGTCACAATGCAAGCAATTCGGTGAGCGACATTGCTGGTTTGGTGGCCTTTGCCCACCGTTACCATGCCCGTATTTTTACAACCATCAACACCATCTTGCACGACGCAGAGCTGGAAGAGGCCCGCAAGTTGATTTGGCAGCTCTACGACGCCGGCGTGGATGCGTTGATTATTCAGGACATGGGCCTGTTGGAGCTGGACTTGCCCCCCATTCAACTGCATGCCAGCACGCAGTGCGACATTCGCACGGTGGAGAAGGCCAAGTTTCTGGCCGACAGTGGATTTTCACAGCTTGTGTTGGCGCGCGAGCTGGGCATTCCGCAAATTCAGGCAGTGAAGTCCGCCATTGGTGACACCGCGACGATCGAATACTTCATCCATGGCGCATTGTGCGTGGCGTTTTCTGGCCAGTGTTATATCAGCCACGCGGAAACAGGCCGCAGCGCCAACCGGGGGGATTGCTCTCAGGCCTGTCGATTGCCGTATACCCTGAAAGACCAGGACGGTGCGGTGGTGGCCTTTGACAAGCACTTGCTGTCCATGAAGGACAACAACCAGAGTGGCAATCTGGAAGCCTTGATCGACGCGGGTGTGCGGTCTTTCAAAATTGAAGGGCGTTACAAAGACATGGCGTATGTGAAAAACATCACCGCCCACTACCGGATATTGCTCGATGAAATCATGGAGGAGCGTGGGGAGTTTGTTCGCGCCTCCAGTGGTACCACCCGCCACTATTTCCGCCCCGACCCCGACCGAAATTTTCATCGGGGGGCCACCGACTATTTTGCAACCGGCCGGAAAGTGGACATTGGTGCTTTTGATTCACCCAAGTTTGTGGGCCTGCCCGTGGGGCATGTGGTGGCTGTTGGCGAAAAAAGCTTTGACATTGAAAGCACGGAGACTTTGAACAATGGCGATGGCTTGAACTACATGCGCAAACGCGAGGTTGTGGGTGTGCAAGTGAATCGCGCTGAAAAGCTCCCGGCCCTGCGGGGCGCAGAGGCGGGCACGACGGTGTACCGTGTGTTCCCCAAAGACCCCATGCCCACCTACATTGGCTTGAAGCCAGGATTGCCCGTGCACCGCAACCGAGACCATGCCTGGGACATGGCTTTGGCCAAAGCCAGTGCAGAGCGCCGCATCGGGGTTTGGATGACCTTGCGGGACAAGACACTGGGCGATCAAGTCACTGGGCTTTGCTTGGAAATGACCGATGAAGACGGGGTTTCAGTCCGGGTTGATGTGGACATGCCGCTGGAGTTGGCCCAGCAGGCGGACAAAGCACAGGCCACCCTGGTGCAGCACCTGGGCAAGTTGGGCAACACCGAATTGTCTGCCCTGGGGGTGGAGGTTAAAACCAGCCAGCCCTGGTTTGTGCCTGCCGGTGCGGTGAATGCCTTGCGCCGCGAGGCGGTGGAGCAATTGATGGCCAAGCGCCTTGCGCAGTGGCAGCGGCCACAGCGCAAGGCGCCTGTGGATCCTCCCGTGGCTTATCCCGAGAAATCGCTGAGCTTTCTGGCCAATGTTTACAACGACAAAGCACGTCAGTTTTACAAAAAGCACGGGGTTGAGATGATTGCGGCGGCCTATGAGGCGCATGAGGAGGCTGGCGAGGTGCCCGTGATGATCACCAAGCATTGTCTGCGATTTTCGTTTAATTTGTGCCCAAAACAGGCCAAAGGTGTAAAGGGTGTACAGGGGCAGGTCAAAGCCGAGCCCATGGTCTTGGTCAACGGCGACCAAAAATACACCCTGAAATTTGATTGTAAGCCCTGCGAAATGCACATCATGGGTACAATGCGCCGGGACATTTTCAACAGCCCGCCGCCCTCGGTGGTGCCCATCCAGTTCTTCAGCAAAAGACCTGGGCAATAAGCCCTTGATTGCAAGCGATTGATTCTGTTTTCATAGTGGCGTCTTATTTTTGTCATTTTTTTGTCATACTTTCTGGATACCCTAGCGGGTCTGAGTCCAAAACTCTGCAGGCGAAGCCTTAAGACATGTCAACCGTTCCGACCATCAAAGCGCCCAGCAAACGGGGCGATGCCATCTTCGGCCTGCTGACCAGCGGTGCCTCTTTGTTCACCCTGCTGTTGCTGGGTGGCATCATTGTGTCTTTGGTGGTGGCCTCGTGGGACACCATCAAGGCCTTCGGTTTTGACTTCCTGATTACCGCCAACTGGGATCCACCCAACGACGAGTACGGTGCCTTGGTGCCGATCTACGGCACCCTGGTCACCTCTGTGATCGCCCTCATCATTGCGGTGCCCATCAGTTTCGGGATCGCTTTGTTTCTTACCGAGTTGTCTCCACCCTGGCTGCGTCGCCCATTGGGCACAGCCATCGAGTTGTTGGCTGCAGTGCCTTCGATTGTGTATGGCATGTGGGGCTTGCTCGTGTTTGCACCCATTTTTGCCAAGTATGTGCAAACGCCCATGAACGCCACCATCGGCCAAGTGCCGGTGATCGGTGCCTTGTTCTCTGGCCCGCCCATTGGCATCGGTTTGCTGTGCGCGGGCGTGGTGTTGGCCATCATGATCATCCCCTACATTGCAGCGGTGATGCGCGATGTGTTTGAAGTCACACCGGTGATGCTCAAAGAGGCGGGCTATGGCATGGGCTGCACCACCTGGGAGGTGGTGTGGAAAATCGTGCTGCCCCACACCAAGGTGGGTGTGATTGGTGGTGTGATGCTGGGCTTGGGCCGCGCTTTGGGTGAAACCATGGCCGTGACCTTCGTGATCGGCAACACCAACTACCTCAATGATGTGTCTTTGTTCTCGCCTGGCAATAGCATCACATCGGCCTTGGCCAATGAGTTTGCCGAGGCCAGCCCTGGTTTGCACACCTCTGCGCTGATGGAGCTGGGCCTGATTCTCTTTTTGATTACCTTTGTGGTTCTGGTCGCCTCCAAGCTCTTGCTGGCCAAATTGTCGAGCAACGGGAGATAAGCAACCATGAATGCGATACCCAAAGACATGAACACCAAGAACCAAGACACGGTCACCACCGTGGCGGTGGATGAGCGTGCCCGCCTGAAAATGCAGGGCAAGCGTCGCATGATTAACACCTTTGCCCTGACATTGTCCCTCGCAGCCATGGCGTTTGGTCTGTTCTGGCTGATCTGGATTTTGTGGACCACGGTGAGCCTGGGCATTGGTGGTTTGTCCCTGGAGCTGTTCACCGAGATGACGCCGCCCCCCGGGGTAGAAGGCGGCGGCTTGGCCAACGCCATTGTGGGGACCTTGTTGATGGTGGGTTTTGCCACCTTGTTTGGCACCCCGCTGGGCATCATGGCAGGCGTGCATTTGGCCGAAAGCCGCAAAGACAACAAGCTTGCATCCACAGTGCGTTTCATCAACGACATTTTGCTGTCTGCGCCCTCCATCGTGATCGGCTTGTTTGTGTACGCCGTGATGGTGCGGGTGATGGGGCACTTCTCGGCGTGGGCGGGGGTGGTTGCCCTGGCCTTGATTCAAATCCCGATTGTGATTCGCACCACCGAGAACATGTTGCGCTTGGTGCCAGATGCGCTCCGGGAAGCCGCCTTTGCCTTGGGCACACCGAAATGGAAAATGGTGTTGTCCATCACCGTGAAAGCCTCGTACGCAGGTATTTTGACTGGCATCTTGCTGTCGGTGGCACGCATCGCAGGTGAAACCGCGCCCTTGTTGTTCACAGCGCTGTCCAATCAGTTCTGGAACACTGACATGATGAAGCCCATGGCCAACTTGCCTGTGATGATTTTCAACTTCGCTTTGAGCCCATTCACCGAATGGCAGCAATTGGCCTGGGCGGGTGTTTTCCTGATCACTGCGGGTGTGTTGGTGCTCAACATCATCGCGCGATCCTTGCTGAAGAATTCCAAATAATTTTTGACCGAAGGCCACTGTATGACCACGGAAACTGTGATTGAGAGAACCAAGCTGGATGTGCGGGACCTCAACTTTTATTACGGCGATTTTCATGCGATCAAGCATGTGAGCATGCAAATTCCCGAAAAACGTGTAACCGCATTCATTGGCCCATCGGGCTGTGGCAAATCCACCCTGCTGCGCACTTTCAACAAAATGTATGCCCTCTATCCCGAGCAGCGGGCAGAAGGCCAAATTTTGATGGATGGGGAAGACCTCATCACTTCCAAGAAAGACATTGCGTTGATTCGTTCCAAGATCGGCATGGTGTTCCAAAAACCCACCCCCTTCCCCATGAGCATTTACGAAAACATTGCCTTTGGCGTGCGCTTGTTTGAAAAGCTGTCCAAAGGTGAAATGGATGAACGGGTGGAATGGGCACTCACCAAAGCGGCCTTGTGGAAAGAGGTCAAAGACAAGCTCAACCAGAGCGGCAATGGTTTGTCGGGTGGTCAGCAGCAGCGCTTGTGCATTGCACGCGGCATTGCGATCAAGCCCGAGGTGTTGTTGCTGGACGAGCCCTGCTCCGCGCTGGACCCCATTTCAACCGCGAGTATTGAAGAACTGATCACCGAACTGAAAGAAGACTACACCGTGGTGATTGTGACCCACAACATGCAGCAGGCTGCGCGGGTGTCGGATTACACCGCCTACATGTACTTGGGCGAATTGATTGAGTTTGGCGTCACCGATCAGATCTTTCTGAAGCCCAAAAAGCAGGAAACCGAAAATTACATCACAGGCCGTTTCGGTTAAACGCCAGGTGCGCAGGGCAACACGAGCGGTGTTGTGATACCAGGCCACACGGTGCAAACGGTGTGGCTTTTTTACATTTATGTATCCGCCATATTTTTGTCATGATTCTGAAACATTCCTCATTCATCATGGGGACACTTTAAAAAGTGAGGTGAATAATGTTCAACATCAAATCTATCGCGACAGTGATCTCCGCCGGTGCCTTGGCGCTGGGCGTGTCTGCTGCCAATGCTGCTGAAATCACCGGTGCTGGTGCTTCTTTCCCTGCGCCTGTGTACGCCAAGTGGGCCGACGCCTACAACAAGGAAACCGGCCACAAAGTGAACTACCAGTCCATCGGTTCTGGTGGCGGCATCAAGCAGATCACCGCCAAAACTGTAGACTTTGGTGCCTCGGATGCCCCATTGAAGCCTGCTGATCTGGCTGAAAAGGGCCTCATGCAATTCCCCACCGTGATTGGTGGCGTGGTGCCTGTGGTGAACCTGCAGGGCATCGCTCCTGGGCAAATGAAGTTGAACGGCGAGGTGCTGGCCAACATTTACCTGGGCAAAATCACCAAGTGGAATGACAAGGCGATTGCAGACCTCAACCCTGGTGTAAACCTGCCCAACCAAGACATCGGCGTGATTCGCCGTGCAGATGGCTCTGGCACCACCTTTATTTTTACAAACTACCTGAGCAAGGTAAGCGCCGACTGGAAAGACACCGTGGGTGAAGGCACCGCAGTGAAGTGGCCCGTTGGTTTGGGTGGCAAGGGCAACGAAGGTGTGTCCGCGTTCGTGCAGCGCCTGCCAGGCTCGATCGGTTATGTGGAGTATGCATACGCCAAGCAGAACAAGCTGACCCACACCCAGATGCAAAACGCCGATGGTGTGTATGTGCAGCCGGACGACGAAACCTTCAAGGCCGCAGCCGCTGGTGCAGATTGGACCAAGAATGATTTTTATGAAATTCTGACCAACCAGGCTGGCAAGCAAGCCTGGCCAATCACTGGCGCGACCTTCATCCTGTTTCACAAGCAACAGGCTGACGCAGCCAAGGCCACCGAAGTGCTGAAGTTTTTCCAGTGGGCCTACGCCAAGGGCGACAAGATGGCCTCCGAGCTGGACTACGTGCCACTGCCAGACGCCACTGTGAAGCTGATTGAAAATGCATGGAAAGGTGTTAAAACCACCGACGGCAAAGCGGTTGCTTTGAAGTAATCTTGCACAGCAGTCTCCGTGTGAAAGGCCTCTTCGGAGGCCTTTTTCTATTGCGCTGCACGATTGAGCGAAGCGTCAAGCAACGTTACCATTCGAAGCAAATGGTAAAAACAATGTAATGCAGCGGAGCGGGTGTGGTGATTGATTCCCCAGAATTCAAATTGTGGACGCAATGGTTGTACATCGCAGCATTGCCTTATTTTTTTGGTGCAATGGCCTTGGAAGGCTGGGCAATCAAACGCCAGGGCCCTGGTGCATGGTACGCCGGTTATGAATGGCGGGACTCTTTGTGCTCCATGGCCATGGGGGCCTTGAAGCTGGTCACCATGGCAATTGCGGCGCTGTGGGCCCTGCCCATCATGATGTGGTTGTACCAGCAACGGGTGGTGGATTTGCCGGTGTCCAGTTGGTGGTTTGTGCCGCTGGTGGTTCTGGCAGATGATTTTTGCTACTACTGGTATCACCGTTGTGCGCACCGATGCGCCGCATTTTGGGCTGAGCATTCCAACCACCACACCAGCGAGCATTACAACCTGAGCACGGCCCTGCGCCAGAGTGTATTGGGGCCGGTGTACACCTTTGTGTTTTGGTTGCCCTTGCCTTGGCTGGGCATGGACCCCTTGGCCGTGACCTTTGCCCACACCATCAACCTGCTCTACCAATATTGGATACACACCGAAACGTTTGAGGTAAAAGGCTGGTTTGAAAGGGTATTCAATTGCCCGCAACACCACCGACTGCACCACGCCAAGAACACCGAGTACCACGACTGCAATTACGGGGGGATTTTGATTGTGTGGGACCGTTGGTTTGGCACCTACAAAGACTTTGTGCCGGGCGTGAAACCGGTTTATGGCACCTTGACCCCAGTGTTGACCACCAATCCGCTGAAACAGGCGGTGGCCGGGTGGGGGCACTTGCTGCACAAGGTGCGTGCAGCACGCGGGCTAAAAAACCGCATGCTGTGCTTTGTTAAACCGCCGGGCTGGGTGCCGGAGTGAGCAATTTGTACAGTGCAAGGGCCACGCCAGCGCCCAGCAGTTCAAACACCATGTAAGCAGGCACATCCACGGGTGCAATGCCGGCGAAGGTGTTGGAGAACATTCTGCCGAACGCGGCGGCTGGGTTCGCAAATGAAGTGCTGGAGGTGAACCAGTAGGCCGCGCCGATGTAGCAGGCCACCATGGCGGACACGCGTTGCGCATTCGCCAGCAGAATCACCAGCAGCAGGCCGGCCGTGGCCACAATCTCGCCTGTCCAAATGCCCCAACCGGTGCGTGCTTTTTCTGAGAATTGCAAAAGTTCTAGACCAAACATTTGGTGCACCAGCACCGCGCCTGCGAATGCGCCAAGCAGCTGCACCACCACGTAGGGCGCAAGCTCGCTGGCCTTCTGGCGTTTGAGCAGCACCATCGCCATGCTCACCGCAGGGTTGAAGTGTGCCCCGCTGATGGGGCCAAACACCTCGATGAGAATGTACAAGCCAAACACGGTGGCCAAGGTGTTGGCAATCAGGGCCACGCCGTTGTTGCCTTCGGAGAGATTCTCGGCCATCACGCCCGAGCCAATGACCACGGCAATCAACAGCAAGGTGCCCAAAAATTCGGCCGCCAGCTTTTGCATGAAGGTGTGTTGCATGGCCATTCAACTCCGCGCGATTTGAGCCAATGCGGCATTCAATTCCGCAGGGCTCATCGTGCCCAATGGCAATTGGATGAGCTGCATCATTTTGTAGGCAATGGCTTGCCGCGTGAGTTCAAATGCGCGGGGCTTGTTTGCTTCGGGCTCGTTGGATGGATCGGGGTAGCCCCAGTGGGTTTTTACCGGGCTGCCAGGCCAATAAGGGCACTGCTCTGCGGCGGCGCTGTCGCACACGGTGATCACAATGTCGATTTTGGGCGCATCGGGTTTGGTGAACACATCCCAGCTTTTGCTGTGGTAGCCACTGGTGTCAATGCCCGCATTTTGCAAAGCTTGCAAGGCGTAAGGGTTCACGCGGCCGCTGGGGGCACTGCCTGCACTGAAGGCCTGTATGGGTTTGCCATGCTGTTTGGCGAGGTGATTCAGCATGCCCTCGGAGAGCACGCTTCGCGCTGAGTTGTGGGTGCAGAGAATTAAAACGTTGGTGTTCATTGGGAGGTTTTTCCGATGTGTTGCAATTCGTGTTGCAAGCTGAGTTTTTCGAGTTTGTGAATGGGCAAGGCAAGCATCAGTTCGATCCGTTTGCGAAGCAGCAAGCCCACGTTGCGAAATTCTTGAAGAACATGGTCATGGTCCCCCTTCGCCTTGGCTGGGTCTGGGGCTCCCCAGTGTGCGAGTATGGGTTGCCCCGGCCACACTGGGCAAACCTCACCAGCGGCTTGGTCGCACACCGTGAACACAAAGTCCATGGCTGGTGCGCCGGGTGCGGCAAACTCGTCCCAGCGCTTGCTGCGCAGGCCCTCAATCGGCATGTCCCAGCGTTTTAAAATTTCGAGCGTGTACGGATTTAACTGGCCAGCGGGGTGGCTGCCTGCGGAATAGGCTTTGAATTGCCCATGCCCGAGTTGGTTCAGAATGGCTTCTGCCAAGATGGAGCGGGCAGAGTTGCCAGTGCAAATGAACAGCACATTGAATACTTTATTGCTCATGTTGAACCTCGCATTGGGAGATTGGTAGGCCACACGCTTGGCCTTGGCAGCAGTTCTCGGTGAGGTAAGCCAGCACGTGGTTCATGTGGGCAAACTGGGCGCTGTAAATGAGGTTGCGCCCCTCGCGCACGGGTTGCACCAGGCCTGCGTTGGTCAACTCTTTCAGATGGAAAGACATGGTGGCCGCCGGCACCTGCAGGGCCTCGCACAATTGACTTGGCGTTAAACCCGCTGGGCCTGCCACCACCAAGGCCCGAAACACGCGAAGCCTGGAGGGTTGTGCAAGGGCACTGAGCGCTTTGATGATGATTTGTTCTTCCATATTTTTATAATAATGGAAATATTGGGTGTACTCAATGAAGAATGTGTGACAAGGGGACATTCCCCTTGCCGATGTTCAAGCGAAGGCTTTTTGAGATTTTGGTTTGCGCGAGCGTGTGGGTTTGGCGGTGTGTTGGCGAGCAACCGATGCATTGCTGGACAGTTGCGAACGGCTGCGCAGCCAATCGGCAGACAACTGCCACACGTGCTCGCGCGCCTTCCCGCCCAGAATCACGCCCATGTGCCCACCAGGCGCCAGCAAAAACTGTGAGTCTTTGCTGGCAGACAGTTTGATGCTTTGCTTGGCCATGCTGGCGGGCACCAAGTGGTCGGTTTCGCCTGCAAACACCAGCATGTTGGCGGTGATGTTGCCCAAGGCGCTGTATTTGTCGCCAATTTTGACCTTGCCTTTGGCCAGTTTGTTGTCCACGGCGAAGCGCACCATGAAATCGCGCACCACGCCGCCGGGGTACAACATCATGTTGTTGAGGTAATCGGCGGTGGTGGTGTGTTGCTCGACAAACTCACGGTCGTGCAGGCGGGTGAGCAAATCCCAGTAGGTTGTGATGCTGGCCACGGGTGCTGTAAGTTTGAAGCCCAGGCTGACCATCCATCCGGGTGGTGTGAACAGCACGGGATTGATTCTGTCCAGGCGGAACTCGCTGTATTTGCGAATGAAGCGGGCGGTGAGGTTGAGCGTGTTGGAGGCAACCGCCATGATGTTTTTGCCATTGCGCAAGTCAATCGGACTGGCCACTGTGACCAGGTTGCGGATGTGTTTGTCTTCTCCATAGCCCGCGTACAGCAGACACAGCAACCCGCCCATGCACCAACCAAACAGGGAAATGTCCTGGCTGCCGCTGTGTTGGCGGGCTGCGGCCATGGCCTGACCCATCATGTCGTGGCTGTAATCGTAGAGCCCAAGCTTGGCGTGCTTGCGCTCTGGTTTGCCCCAATCCACCAAATACACGCGAAAGCCCGCCTCCACCATGAATTTGACCAAGCTGCGATCCGGCATCAGATCGAAGGTTTCTGTGGTGACACCGAGGGGCGGCACCAACACCACGGGGATGGCGTGCTGCCGACCAGGGGGGGTCTCGCTCTCGCCTTCGGCCAGACTCGCGTGGGGAGCCAGCGTTGTGGGTGCGTAATAGCGCACGCGCATGGGGGAGTGCTCGGCAATCACCTCATACTCGGTTTTGCCGGACTGAATCAGGATGTCTTTGCGAAAAAACCAGTCCGCCGCATTGGTGGCGGTGCTCACGGCCAATTCGTTGATTTTCAGGGCGGTTTTAAGAATTTTTTTCACGGTGTTGCACTGCGCAATGGGTTGGACGCAGTTTATACGGAGCGTGGGGGGAATCGGATGAGTGTTTACTCTAATGTGCGTTCGATTGCGCCTTGAAGCGCACCGGGGCCACGCCCCTTTGCGACGGCCAATCTGTGATTCCCTCCCTGAGCCTGGCCACGCGTGTGGGTGGTGCGTCCTCATAGACCCGTGGTGTGAGCCGGTTGGCCTTGGATCAGCCCGAGTATCCCTTCTTGCCCCTGGCCAGGGGGCATGCAAAGCGAAAGTGTCGCTGTTGCATCCGGTCCGTCTTGTCGCCAAGCAAAGCTTGTCGACAGCGCCGTTCCGGCCCCTGGCTGTGGGT
>DASUEF010000121.1:0-3604 GCA_036275215.1 Limnobacter sp.
GCCCCTGGGGTGTTGCTTGGCTTGCTGGACATCAGCGCATCCTTCTTAGGCACTACAGGGTGACGAATGCGCTGATGTTAGCAAAAACGGGGCTTAGGCAACGGCCAAAGCCTCGCCCTTCTTGGAAGAAATTCCGGTGAACGCGAAATCAACCTCAGGCTGCTTGCCTGCCATGATGGCTGCCACCGACCGGCCAGAACCGCAAGAGTGCGTCCAACCCAAGGTGCCATGGCCTGTGTTGAGGTACAGGTTGGGGATCTTGGACAAGCCAATGTAAGGCACGTTGGAGGGCGTGGCTGGGCGCAAACCGGTCCAGTACACCGCCTGCTCGGGGTCGGCCATGCCGGGGAACAACTCCATGACCCGGCGGGTGATGGCCTGGCAGCGCACGTCGTTGAGGTTGGTGCTGTACCCGTTGAGCTCTGCCGTGCCAGCAATGCGCAGCTTGTCGCCCAGGCGGCTGAACACCAGCTTGTATTCGTCGTCGGTGAGGCTCACCGAAGGAGCCTTGCTGGGGTCTTCAATCTTGAGGGTGGCTGAATAACCCTTGGCTGGATAAATCAACAGGTCCACGCCCAGGTCTTTGACCAGCATGGGGCTGTAGCTGCCCATGCACAACACGTATTTGTCGGCTTTGAGCACTTGCACCTGCCCGTCTGTGCCGCGCACGCGCACACCGCTGATTTGGCCACCTTCCATGTCCAACCCGAGGATGGTGGTGTTGTACTTGAACTCCACGCCTCGGTCGGCGGCCAGCTTGGCCAGGTTTTGTGTAAAGCGGTGAGCATCACCACTTTCGTCGGCGTCGGTGTATGTGGCACCGGCAATTTTGTCTTTGATGCTGGCCAAGGCGGGTTCCAGGCGCACCGCCTCGTTGGCGTCGATCACTTTGCGGTCGCAGCCAAACTCACGCATGATCTGCGCGGGCTCCAGTGCATCTTCAAATTCTTGGGGGTTGGTGTAGAAGTGCAAAATGCCTTTGGTGAGGCAGTTGTAGTCAATGCCGGTTTCGGTGCGCAGTTCTTGCAGGGTGCTGCGGCTGAAGGTGCCCAAATTCACCATTTGGATGATGTTGTGGCGGGTGCGCTCGGGGGTGCACTCGCGCAAAAACTGCATGCCCCAACGCCATTGACGTGCATCAGCCCGCAGGCGGAACAAGAGGGGGGCGTCCTCTTTCATGAGCCACTTCAGTACTTTTTTGGGTGCACCGGGGTTGGCCCAGGGCTCGGCGTGCGAGACAGAAATTTGTCCACCATTGGCAAAGGATGTTTCCATGCCGGCAGCAGGCTGACGGTCCACCACGGTGACATCAAAACCTTCTTTTTTCAAAAACCATGCGGAGGTGGTGCCGACCACGCCAGCGCCAAGAACGATTGCTTTCATGACAAAACTCCAAACAGAGAATAGGGCCTTTGGCACCTTGCGGTGCCAGCGAGCCCCTCTCTGTCCTTTTGCCTGAAAGATTCACAGCCGTGGTGTGCTGCTTGCCTCTTCGGCGGCTGGACTCACGCGGCAAGTGGCCGCGCCCAGCGCTCTCCAGATTTAAATTCTTGAACCTGTACGGTGGCCTGAGCGTTCATGGGGATTGCGCCTTCGGCGAACCGGCGCAGGTAGGCGCCGGTTGCTCTCCAGATTCAGGCCACAATTCTAACCCGGTGGGGCTGGAGTTGCCAGTCTAAAGTCAGGCTTTTTTCTGCAATGCATCACGAATTTCGCGAAGCAACACAATGTCTTCGGGCGTGGGCGGTGGCTCAGCGGGCGCGGCCGCTTCTTGCTTGATCAAGGCGCTAGTGAGTTTGCTCACTTGCCGTACCATCATAAAAATAATGAAAGCCAAAATGGTGAAGTTGATGAGCACCGAAATGAAGCTGCCGTAGGCCAGCACAGGCACACCGGCCTCACGCACAGCCGCCAACGTGGGTGCGACCCCCGTGGGCACCTCTGCCAGCGGCAGGTACAGATTGGAAAAATCCAGCTTGCCGAAAATACGCCCCACGATGGGCATGATTACATCATCCACCAGGCTTTTTACGATGCCGCTGAAGGCCCCACCAATGATCACAGCCACGGCCAGATCTATCACATTGCCTTTCATGGCAAAAGCTTTGAAATCCTTGAGCAAACTCACGTTGCCTCCCAAATAGAAAAATACCGACAAAACTGACATACCCGGCCAGATTATGGCCGTGGAAACCCCGCCCCGCAATACGCGCAGCGTGGCGGAATGGTAAAATCGCACCTCTTTGATTCATCACAAGAAAGTGAACCATGGCAGGACACAGCAAATGGGCCAACATCCAGCATCGCAAAAACCGGCAGGATGAGAAGCGCGGAAAAATCTGGACGAAGATTATTCGGGAAGTGAGCGTGGCAGCCCGCCAGGGTGGCGGCGACCCAGACGCCAACCCCCGCCTGCGCTTGGCACTGGACAAGGCGGCAGCAGCCAACATGCCCAAAGACAATGTGAATCGCGCAATTGCCAAAGCCACTGGCGAGGCCGAAGGCGTGAATTACGAGGAAATCCGCTACGAAGGCTACGGCGTTGCCGGTGCGGCGGTGATCATCGACTGCATGACCGACAACCGCGTGCGCACCGTGGCCGAGGTGCGCCACGCCCTAACCAAACACGGCGGCAACTTGGGCACCGATGGCTCGGTGGCCTTCATGTTCAAACACTGCGGACAATTCATGTTTGCCCCAGGCAGCAACGAAGACCAAGTCATGGAAATTGCGCTGGAAAATGGCGCAGACGATGTGATCACCCACGAAGACGGCATGATCGAGGTGACATGCCCCGTGTCCGAGTACCACGCAGTGAAATCCGCGTTTGAAGCAGCTGGACTCCAGGCAGAAAACGCTGAGATCACCATGAAGCCTGCCACCGAAACCGAGCTGGAAGGCGAGGACGGCGCGCGCATGCAAAAACTGCTGGACATGCTAGAAGACCTGGACGACGTGCAACAGGTCTACACCAACGTGGTCATCAACGAATAAGGACAAGCAACGCATGAAAATTCTGGTGATAGGTTCTGGCGGTCGTGAGCACGCCATGGCTTGGCGCATTTGCCAAACGCCTGGTGTGAGCAAGGTGTTTGTGGCCCCCGGCAATGGTGGCACAGCGCTGGAGCCAAAAATGCAAAATGTCTCCATCAGCGACCTTGAACAACTGGCGGACTTTGCGGCACACGAGGACGTACACCTCACCGTGGTGGGGCCAGAAGCCCCGCTGGCGGCAGGCGTGGTGGACTTGTTCCGCAAGCGTGGTCTGCGTATTTTTGGCCCAGCAAAACTGGCTGCGCAGCTTGAAAGCTCCAAGGACTATGCCAAGGCGTTCATGAAGCGCCACAACATTCCGACCGCCGAGTACGAGACATTCACCGACGCAGGCAAGGCCCACGCTTATGTGGATGCCAAAGGCGCGCCCATTGTGATCAAGGCCGATGGTCTGGCCGCAGGCAAGGGTGTGGTGGTGGCCATGAGCCTTCAAGAGGCGCACCAGGCCATCGACGACATGTTGGTGGGCAACAGCATGGGCAGTGCGGGCTCGCGCGTGGTGATCGAAGAATTTCTGGATGGCGAAGAGGCCAGCTTCATTGTGATGGTG
>DASUEF010000122.1:0-7166 GCA_036275215.1 Limnobacter sp.
CAGCCATGAGTTTCACGTGATTGCCGACACGGGTGAAGATGCAATTGCGTACTGTCCAAGTTCAGACTACGCCGCCAATGTGGAGCTGGCCGAAGCGGTTTGCACTGCGCAGCGCCCAGCTGCGAGCAAGACCATGGACAAGGTGCACACTCCCGGTAATTCAACCTGTGAAGCCGTTGCGGCGCAGCTGGGTTTGCCTTTGACCTCAACGGTGAAGAGCGTGGTTTTTGCCAACGAGTGGCTGGATAAAAATGAAACCAAGCCTGCCAAGAAGGTACAAATTGTATTGGCACTGGTGCGCGGCGATCATGAGGTGAATGACATCAAGTTGGGCAAACTGGCGGGTGTACAAGAACTTCGCTTGGCCACAGAAGCTGAAATTGTTGCTGCGTTTGGCACCCAACCCGGTTATTTGGGTCCCGTTGGCTTGAAAGGCGAGGTGCGTGTCGTGGCTGATCGCAGCGTCGCCGCCATGGGTGATTTTGTGTGCGGTGCCAACGCCGCAGACTATCACTACGCTGGCGTGAATTGGTGTCGTGATTTACCCTAGCCCTAGGTGGCATACATTCGCAATGTGGTTGAAGGCGACCCCTCGCCCGATGGCAAAGGTGTACTGGCCATGTGCCGTGGCATTGAAGTGGGTCACGTATTTTATTTGGGCACCAAGTATTCGGAAGCCCTGCAAGCCAAATTCCTGGATGAAAACGGCAAGCCTGCAGTGATCGAAATGGGTTGCTATGGCATTGGTGTTACCCGTATCTTGGGTGCAGCGATTGAGCAGAACTTTGACGACCGCGGCATTGTCTGGCCGTTGAGCATTGCGCCTTTCGAGGTGGTGTTGTGCCCGATTGGCTACAAGAAAAGCGAAGAGGTAAAGGCTCAGGCTGACAGGCTTTACCAGATGCTGAAAGACGCTGGCGTGGATGTGATGCTGGACGACCGCGATGAGCGGCCAGGTGTGATGTTCGCTGATTGGGAGTTGATCGGCGTGCCGCTGCGGGTTACCTTGGGTGACCGTGGCCTGAAAGAAGGCAAAGTGGAATTCCAGTCGCGTGATGGCAAGGTTGAAAAGCGCGATGTTGAAGTTGGGGAAATTTTTGAGCAGTTGCGTGTTGAACTTGCCAACAGGCAAGTTACTTTATAATCCATTTGCCCGGTTGGCGTGTAGCGCCCGCCGGGTGCTTGCGCTAGCCGGGGCTGTATTGGCTTTGGCTGGTGTTGGTTCGCCAGTTTTTGCCAATCAGCAGTACGAACCCATGGCGGATCATGTTCGCCTGGCGCTTCGCACCGCCTTGAATGCCCCAGCGGCACCCCGTCCAATTTTCGATTCCGTCGGCCATCGAATTGACTGGATGGCCGAGATGTCGCGCCGTTTGGCCCGCCGTGTTCCCGATTTCAGCGAGCGAACAGAGCTGATCAAGATTATTCGCTATGAAGCGCAGCGAGTTGGCATTGACCCTCAAATTATTTTTGCCCTGATTGAAGTGGAGAGTAACTTTCGTGCCGATGCGGTTAGCCATGCCGGGGCCATTGGCTTGATGCAGGTGATGCCGTTTTGGACTGATGTGTTATCGAGGGGAAGTTCTCGGGAGTTGTTTGAGCCGCGCGTAAACATTCGTTATGGCTGCCTTATTTTGCGGCATTACCTGGATATTGAAAAAGGCAATCTGGACCGGGCCTTGGGGCGTTACAACGGCAGCCTTGGCAAAATGACTTATCCCAATCTGGTGTATGACCGCTTGGATCGGAATTGGGGCTATAGCTACGTTGAGCCGCCGAAGCCTGCGTCGCGTATTGCGGGTGATTTTTGAGCTGAACTTGAAGGTTCGCCGTTTCGATTTATTGCCCACTCGGCGTGGGTTGTTTGTGTCGCACTGGACCGGTGACTTGGGAGCTGAACTTGAAGGGTCACCGCTGCCCGAAAACTTGCCATTTCGGCTTGTCGTCTTGAGCCTGCACTAAGCCAAGCCCTCCAAAAGTAACGGTCGGGTCTTGGCTTTCGCGCCAGGGCGCGATCGTTAGTCTTGGCGCGCCAAGCCGGCAAGTTTTCTGACTGGTCATCGTGCGACCCATTGCAAGTTCAGCTCCCAGCACTCCCTTGCAGCGCTTTGCCATCACCACGCAACTCGCAGCTGTGATCAACGCCCAATCGGCGGCGGTGTTTCGATCGCTTCGCCTTCAAGAAAACCTGCCCTTGCGTGCTGAGCAGGGCCGGTGTTGCCCAGCATGGGCGACAGAGAACGGACCCGACCCGCAGTTTAGGAGGGTCGTTCTCAGGCATCGCAAGGCTCAGCAAGGGGAGTACAGGTTTTCTGGCGAGAGATCGGAACCCAAGCCGATCGGGCAGTTAACCGGCAGGCGAGAGATCGGAACCCAAGCCGATCGGGCGATTAAGAAAGAAGCTGCGGGACAGCTGAGCCCAAGCCGATTGGGCCAAGCAAACCAGTAAGAGAGCAATCAGCCTTCCATGCTCGCCCAAAGCCCGCTCCAGATCCGCATGCCGGCTTGGTCCACTTCGTCCACTGCGCCTAAAAACCGCTCACGGGCCTGAACATTGACCCATTCTGCGGGCAAGAACGGGTCGTACACCACATGCTTGATTGCGGTGCCGCCCAACAAGAATGATTCACGGGCGGCGACTTCAGGTTCCAGCGTACCGGAGCGGTCAAGCCAGGTGCGCATTTTCTTTTCCAATTGTGCGTAGTTGGATTCCAGTTCACGTGGGTTCCACAAAGTAGCAATTCGGCGCTGAAGCTCGGAGTCAAAATCACGAGCCTCGAACACCGGCGCGTCTTTCTCCAAACCCAGTTTGTACAATCGATCACGCACACTTTGCAGTGTGTCTTCAATGTTGTTGGGGCGAATGAACAGGTGTTCATTCAATGGTTGAAAGCCCAGCATCAGCAAGGCACGGGCGCGTGCTCGCTGCTGTTTGGCCTCACTGCGCGAGAGCTTGTCGGCTTGTACCACAATGTAGCTGCCATCCCAAGGGCGAACCCGTGTACTTCGGGTGCGCCAGGCGGCTACATCGTCTGCCAGCGTGTGTGCGTCGTCGGTGAGTTGGTACAGGGCGCGGCCTGCTGATTCGATCAGGCCTTCAGCCGAGAGCCGCACTAGCGCCACACGTGTGTTGTTCACGCTGATGTCAAAAATGCCGCAGGCGGCGATGGCCTGTTTGGCTGAAAGGGGTCGACCTTTGGAGGCAAGCAACAGGTCGAGAATGAGGCTTTTGGCGGTGGGTTTGCGCACGGCGTACTTGTTCTTCTAAGGCAAACCTGAAGTGTATGCAAGGCAGGCCCGGCACGCAAATTTGGTGGCTTGTTTGTGCGATGATTGCCTCACCCAGAATAAGGAGACGAAATGATCAGGGCATGGATTTCCCGGACGGCTGAGCAAGCGCAGGCCGAGATGGAAACTCTCGATGAGTCTGAGTTTGCCGGGCAGGATGTTGTGCTGAAGCTGCATTACAGTTGCCTGAACTACAAAGATGCGTTGGCGCTTACCCACACCGCGCCGATTGCGCGCAAGTACCCCATGGTGCATGGCATTGATGCGGTGGGCGAGGTGATTGAATCGAATTCAGACCAGTGGCCGGTGGGCACAGTGTGCCAGGTGAATGATTGGGGCTTGGGTGAAACGCATTGGGGCGGGCTGGCCGAGCGTGCTAGTGTGCCGGCACAGTGGATTTCACCGATTCCGCAAGGGCGAAGCGCCAGGTGGGCGGCTGCACTGGGTACGGCTGGCTACACTGCCGCCTTGTGTGTCATGGCTTTGCAAGATCACCCGGTGAAACCGGAAGACGGCCCCGTGCTGGTGACCGGGGTCAGCGGCGGCGTGGGCACGGTGGCATGTTTGCTATTGCAGCATTTGGGTTACGAGGTGGTGGGTTTGACAGGTTCAATCGATGCCATGGGTGAGCCTGTGTCCGAATCTGCGGCCAAACACTTTGAACGATTGCGGTTGGGTTCAACCCACCTGATTCATCGTGAGTCCATGTCGCGTCCTGGCAAGCCTTTGCAAAAAGAACAATTCGCGGCGGTGGTTGACAGTGTGGGCAGCCACACCTTGGTGAATGCCTGTGCTCAAACCCGATACGGTGGTGTGGTGGCCGCATGTGGCTTGGCGCAGGGCATGGATTTTCAGGGCAGCGTGGCACCTTTCATTTTGAGGGGTATTACCTTGCGTGGCATTAACTGTGTGTACCGTACCCATGCTGAGCGGGACCGCGCCTGGCGCATGTTGGCGCAGGCCTTGAATGAATATGATCTGGATTTCATGATCAAGGAAGTGCGTCTTGCCCAGGCCCTTGACAGTGCGCGCCTTGTGTTGGCCAATCAATTGCAGGGGCGTGTGGTGGTGAACTGTGCCTGAAAACCGGGCTTGGGCTTTGCCGTACCTGGCCCTGGTATTGAATGCATTGGTGTGGGGTGTGTCGTGGTGGCCGCTGCGCGAATTGCAGGGTGAGGGTTTGCACCCGTTGTGGTCCTCTGCATTCACTTACCTGCTGGGTGCGGTGGCCATGTTGTGTTTCATGCCCCGGGTGTGGAGCGAGTTTGTACGTCACAAAGCGTTGTGGCTGCTGGCCCTGGCGGCTGGCACCACCATGGTGGGCTTTAATTGGGGCGTGTCGATTGGTGAAGTGATCCGGGTGGTGTTGTTGTTCTACCTGATGCCAATTTGGGCGGTGTTGATTGCGCGTGTTGCCCTGAATGAGCCGATAACCCTGAGGGCCTTGCTGCGTGTGGGTTTGGCTTTCGCTGGTGCAGTGCTGGTGTTAAGCCCCAATGGTAGCTTGGGTTTCCCGGTGCCTTCAAACTTGGCGGAATGGCTGGGTTTAATGGGTGGCGCAGCATTTGCCCTGAACAACATCATGTTGCGGCATCAGGCTGCGCGCACCGCGCAGGCGCGTTTGTTCGCCATGTTTGTAGGTGGCATTGTTGCGCCAAGCGCGGTGGCCGCTTTTTTGGCCCTGTTGCTGGGCGACGGGAACGGTTTTGTTCAGTGGCCCGTGTTCCCAGGGCTGTACGGTGGTGTGGTGTTGTTGGGGTTCGCAGCCACTTTGCTGGTGGCTAACTATGGTTTGCAGTATGGTGCATCGCGATTGCCGGCCAATGTGACCTCGGTGGTGATGTTGTCAGAGGTGGTGTTTGCTACATTGTCCGCTATATTGCTGACCAACGAAGTGCTGACGCTGCAGGTTGGAATTGGCGGGTCCATGATTTTGCTGGCGGCCGCTTTAAGCGCGCTTGAAAACCAGGACGCGCATTGATTGGGAGGAGAAACATGAATCATTTGTTCAAGGTGGCCTTGGCCACGGCAGCGTCTACATTGCGTGGCTGGCAGGGCATGGTGGTGACTGAACCTGCAGCGGTTCAGCCTGAAAAACCGTTGAAACTATACGAGTTCGAAAGCTGCCCCTACTGCCGCTTGGTGCGTGAAACCCTCACGGAGCTGGCGCTGGACGCTGACATTTACCCCTGCCCCAAGGGTGGAACGCGGTTTCGTGCGGACGTGCTGGAGTTGGGTGGCAAGGCCCAGTTTCCTTTTTTGGTGGATGACAACACTGGCGTGAAGTTGTATGAGTCAGCCGACATAATCGAGTACCTGTACACCACCTATGCCAAGCGGGCAGTGCCGTTGCGCGTGAAGGCTGCGTTGCCGCAGGCGGTGTCCAGCCTGGCCAATTCAGCTTTGGGGCTGGGTGCTGGGACCCATGTACGTGCTTCGAAAAAGCCTGAGCAAATGTTGACACTGTACAGTTTCGAAGCATCGCCATTTTGCAGGCCAGTGCGTGAGGTGTTGTGTGAGCTGGAGATTCCTTACCACTTGGTGAATTTGGGCAAGGAGCAGTTTGCGGACATGGGGGTGAATGGCGTGCATGCCGCTGTTGGCGAATACAACCCGGTGAAGGGTGGAAAACGCGAGCAGTTCATGGCCAAAACCAACAAGATGATGGTGCCGTACCTGGAAGATCCGAACACGGGCAAGGCCATGTTCGAATCCAAAGTGATTGTGGAGTACCTGCTTGACACTTATGGCAGGTGAGGTTTATTTCGGGATGAAGAACATCACGGTCTCTGTCCAGCCTTCGGTGTAGTGGCGCAAATACACGTTGTAGTCGTTACGTACACCGAGAATGATTTCAGGCACTTGCCAGAAATGGGCAGGGTCGTGGTACACCGCCACGGCCAGCTTGGGGTGGTCTTCCTGGATGTGCCACTTCATACCCTGCAGTGCTTTGGGTTCTGCACCTTCCAGGTCAAGCTTGATGAAGCTCACCGATTCTGTGACCCGATTGTCGAGTGCATCCACTTCGATTTTTACACGGCCTGTTTCCGAAATTTTGCTGGCCGAGCCTGCATCTGCATCAAATGACAGAGTTTGCTTTGCATCAAACAAGCCCACTGGATGGTAGTGAATGTCGCGGTGCTGGGCCAGTTTGCTTTTGGCCTTCCCAAGAGTGGTTTCAGTGGGTTCGAAAAAGTGCACACCACCATACTGCGGGCATCGCTTGATGAATTCTTCAGTGGTGTAGCCGTCAAAGCCGCCACCATCCACAAAAACCTCGCCTGGTGAAAATTTTACAAAGGGTTCGAAATATTGCTGGTCGGCTGTGTAGTCGAAAAACCGCATGGCACGCAGGTTGGCGTTCAGGCGAAACTCCATAACCCGGTTAAAGACTTCCCGCGATTCCTGATCGGTGAACAGGTCGCGCACCCATTCAAATTTTTCGGGGTGGGCTGCGTATTCTTTTTGGGTGTCTGCCAGGGCTTGCACTTGCGGCAGCAGAAAATGACTGGCGTCAGCCACTGCAAAGTAATCCATCGACACCACACCATTGAGGCGCAGCAGTTTGTTCATGGCGGTTTTGGGGCGCGCCTGTGTCACGGTTGAAATCACCATGCTGCCAGCGGGCACCTGGCTTAATTTCAAGACAGGTTTGCCGCGATACTCGGTGGCGGTGGTGTATTCGTCAATAAAGCCGTCGAGGTTTGTACGGCTGGCCACTGCATCAGCAAACTCGTTAATGCCCAGCACATAGCGTTTCTGGGTGGTGTTGCCAAAAAATTCCGCATGAAAGGCGGCGGCGTGGGCTTTTTGACTGAGTTGTTTCATGGCGAGGCACGTAAAAGGTGACGATGAAACCAGTCTAAAGACATCGTTGA
>DASUEF010000123.1:0-1180 GCA_036275215.1 Limnobacter sp.
CAGCCATGAGTTTCACGTGATTGCCGACACGGGTGAAGATGCAATTGCGTACTGTCCAAGTTCAGACTACGCCGCCAATGTGGAGCTGGCCGAAGCGGTTTGCACTGCGCAGCGCCCAGCTGCGAGCAAGACCATGGACAAAGTGCACACTCCCGGTAATTTAACCTGTGAAGCCGTTGCAGCGCAGCTGGGTTTGCCTTTGGCCGCAACGGTGAAGAGTGTGGTGTTTGCCAACGAGTGGCTGGATAAAAATGAAACCAAACCAACCCGAAAGGTACAGATCATTTTGGCGCTTGTGCGCGGCGATCATGAGGTGAATGACATCAAGTTGGGCAAACTGGCGGGTGTACAAGAACTTCGCTTGGCCACCGAAGGTGAAATTGTGGCAGCTTTTGGAACCAAGCCGGGCTACCTGGGGCCAGTCGGCTTGGCGGCTGATGTGCGTGTCGTGGCTGATCGCAGCGTCGCCGCCATGGGTGATTTTGTGTGCGGTGCCAACGCCGCAGACTATCACTACGCTGGCGTGAATTGGGGTCGTGATTTACCCGAGGCCGAGGTGGCAGACATTCGCAATGTGGTTGAAGGCGACCCCTCGCCCGATGGCAAAGGTGTACTGGCCATGTGCCGTGGCATTGAAGTGGGCCACGTATTTTATTTGGGCACCAAGTATTCGGAAGCCCTGCAAGCCAAATTCCTGGATGAAAACGGCAAGCCTGCAGTGATCGAAATGGGTTGCTATGGCATTGGTGTTACCCGCATTTTGGGTGCAGCCATTGAGCAAAATTTTGACGATCGCGGCATTATTTGGCCACTGAGCATCGCTCCTTTTGAAGTGGTGTTGTGCCCAATTGGCTACAAGAAAAGCGAAGAAGTGAAGGCTCAGGCTGACAGGCTTTATCAGATGCTGAAAGACGCTGGCGTGGATGTGATGCTGGACGACCGAGATGAGCGGCCAGGTGTGATGTTCGCTGATTGGGAGTTGATCGGCGTGCCGCTGCGGGTTACCTTGGGTGACCGTGGCCTGAAAGAAGGCAAAGTGGAATTCCAGTCGCGTGATGGCAAGGTTGAAAAGTGCGATGTTGAAGTTGGGGAAATTTTTGAGCAGTTGCGTGTTGAACTTGCCAACAGGCAAGTTACTTTATAATCCATTTGCCCGGTTGGCGTGTAGCGCCCGCCGGGT
>DASUEF010000124.1:0-9200 GCA_036275215.1 Limnobacter sp.
TCAGGCGGCGCTTGTGGCGTCCATGACAGTGATGTTTTGAGCCTGTTTGCCCTTGGGGCCGTCTACCACTTCAAAAGAAACTTTTTGACCTTCTTTCAAGGTGCGGAACCCAGATGCCTGGATAGCGGAAAAGTGTGCGAAGAGTTCGTCTGTGCCTTGATCAGGCGTAATAAAACCAAAACCCTTTGCGTCATTGAACCATTTAACGGTACCGGTCGCCATCGCGAGACCTCCTTCAAAAAACAGATACTACGATCGGATCACACGAGAATTTTCCGATCACTCGCCGGTCAAAGCCAGCTTGAATACTATTCTTTGGTTAGATGTGGCGCGGGTCAACCATACAATAGATACATTTTTTTAGGGTTTACCCCTTGTGCTAGACAGCGTGAACCCCATGTTCAATCAAGCACACCCAAGTGGGGCATCTCTACCAAAGGTCGAATTGCTTTTCGTCTTCCAGATTCGCATAATTTTCAACGGGATATGAACGCTTTTTTCTGTTTAAAAATCTAGCCTTCAATAAAGGCGCAGGAATGCTCTCTAATCCTTGTTGCGTGCCCCTTAGAAGTGATTACAATGAAGTTATGAGTTCGCAAAACAGTCCATCAACAGTACTTGAATCGCAGACGCAAAAAGCGAAACTGCCCCCGATGTATCAGGTCGTACTTTTGAACGACGACTACACACCCATGGAATTTGTGGTGATTGTTTTGCAGAAGTTTTTTGGAAAGGGAAGAGAGCAGGCCACCCAAATCATGCTGAAAGTGCATCGAGAGGGCAAAGGGGTCTGTGGTGTGTATCCCAAAGATATAGCTTCGACCAAGGTCGAGCTGGTTAGCAGTTTCGCGAGGCAGCACCAGCACCCGCTGCAATGCGTGATGGAGGAAACATGATTGCGCAAGAGTTAGAAGTCAGTTTGCACATGGCGTTTGTTGACGCTCGTCAGCAAAAGCACGAATTCATCACAGTGGAGCACCTATTGCTGGCGCTGTTGGACAACCCTTCGGCGGCAGAGGTTCTTAGGTCCTGCTCTTGCGACATCGAGGAGATTCGCAAGAATCTTCAAAACTTTATCAAGGACAACACCCCAGTGGTGTCTGGCCAGGATGAGGTGGATACACAACCCACCTTGGGTTTTCAGCGTGTCATTCAGCGTGCCATCATGCACGTTCAAAGCACCTCCAACGGCAAAAAAGAAGTCACTGGGGCCAACGTGTTGGTTGCCATCTTTGGCGAGAAGGATTCGCATGCAGTTTACTATCTGCATCAACAGGGCATTACACGCCTGGATGTGGTGAATTACATTTCCCATGGCATCACCAAGACGCCCCAGGCTCCCCAGCCCAAGCAAGAAAACCAGCAAAACGAAAACCAGGAGCAGGAGGCCGAAACCGCCCAAGTGGCTGGAGACAAGCAATCTCCCCTGGACCAGTACACCCAAAACCTGAATGCCCTGGCCAAAGAGGGCAAGATTGACCCCTTGATTGGCCGTGAACAGGAAGTCGAACGGGTAATCCAGGTGCTCTGCCGCCGACGCAAAAACAACCCCTTGCTGGTTGGCGAGGCAGGTGTGGGTAAAACCGCAATTGCCGAAGGCCTGGCCTGGAGAATTGTCAAAGGCGAAGTGCCCGAGATTCTGGAAAGTGCCCAGGTGCACTCTCTGGACATGGGTGCTCTGCTCGCCGGCACCAAGTATCGAGGCGACTTTGAACAGCGCTTGAAATCTGTGTTGAAACAGCTCAAGGCCAACCCAGACTCTATTTTGTTCATTGACGAAATTCACACCCTGATTGGAGCAGGCTCTGCCTCTGGCGGGACCTTGGATGCATCCAATTTGCTCAAGCCAGCGCTTTCTTCGGGGCAGCTTAAGTGCATTGGGGCGACCACTTTCACAGAGTATCGTGGCATTTTCGAGAAAGACCATGCTTTGTCGCGTCGCTTCCAAAAAATAGACGTTTCTGAGCCGACGGTGGAGCAGACCATCGAAATTTTGCGCGGCTTGAAGAGCCGGTTTGAAGATCACCACGGTGTGAAGTACTCCAGCGCCGCCATTTCGGCCGCTGCGGAGCTGTCTGCCAAGTTCATCAACGATCGCCACTTGCCAGACAAAGCCATCGACGTGATTGATGAGGCGGGTGCCGCGCAGCGCATTTTGCCCAAGAGCAAGCAACGTAAAACGATCACCAAAGGCGATATTGAAGACATCGTATCCAAGATTGCTCGCATCCCGCCGCAATCGGTGAATACCGATGACCGCAACAAGTTGTCTACCCTGGACAGGGATTTGAAGGCAACCGTGTTTGGTCAAGACCCTGCGATTGATGCATTGGCTGCGGCCATCAAGATGTCGCGCGCTGGTCTCGGTAAGGCCGACAAGCCAATTGGTTCTTTCCTGTTCAGTGGCCCCACCGGTGTTGGTAAAACCGAAGTGGCCAAGCAATTGGCGTTTATTCTGGGCGTTGAACTGTTGCGCTTTGACATGTCGGAGTACATGGAGCGCCATGCAGTTTCCCGCTTGATTGGTGCGCCTCCGGGTTATGTGGGTTTTGATCAGGGTGGTTTGCTCACGGAAGCGATCACCAAGAAGCCGCATTGTGTGCTGTTGCTGGATGAAATTGAGAAAGCGCACCCAGATGTCTTCAATATTTTGTTGCAGGTGATGGACAACGGCACGTTGACCGACAACAACGGACGCAAGGCCGACTTCCGCAACGTGATCATCATCATGACCACCAACGCTGGGGCAGAAGCGCTGACAAAGCGTGGCATTGGTTTCATGGAGGCCAAGGTTCAAGGCGACGAGATGGAAGACATCAAGCGCATGTTCACGCCAGAGTTCCGCAACAGGCTGGATTCCATCATCTCCTTCCGTGCGCTGGATGAAGAAATTATCTTGCGTGTGGTGGACAAGTTCTTGATGGAGCTGGAAGAGCAGTTGCATCAGAAGAAAGTGGACGCGGTCTTCACCGATGAGCTTCGCAAGCACTTGGCCCAAAAAGGGTTTGATCCACTGATGGGCGCCCGCCCCATGCAGCGTCTGATCCAAGACACCATTCGCAAGGCGCTGGCCGATGAGCTTTTGTTTGGCAAGTTGGTCAATGGCGGAAAGGTCTCTGTGGATTACGACGCCGACAAAACCGAGGTGCAGCTCACCTTCTCGGAAGGTGGTGCTGCTGGGGAAGAGTCCGAAAGCGGTGCCGAGGTGGCGGTCGATTGAGCCCAAGATGCAGTAGGCGACTGATAAAACCCCCGCATATATTCTGTGCGGGGGTTTTTTATGGTTTGCCGGCAATGCAGCTTTGATTGCGGCCTTTGTGTTTGGCTTGGTATAGCGCTTGGTCTGCCATGGCCATGGTTTGGGCAATGCTCTGTTGGGTATTGATGTTGGCAAGTCCCGCAGAGAAACCAACCTCATTGGGTGCATGTGCCCGCATCCGGTCTACAATGCGTTTGGCATCGGCCGCGTTGCAGTTTGGCAGCAGCACTGCAAACTCCTCACCTCCAATGCGGGCAATGGTGTCACCAGGGCGAAAGTTCATCTTGAGTAGGTCGGCAAAAACTTGGAGACGTGTGTCTCCTGCGTTGTGCCCGAATGTGTCGTTGTACTGCTTGAAATAGTCAATGTCGAGTATTGCGACGCTACCCCGCACACCGCCGTGAATCTGAGCCAATTGCATGTGGTGTTCCGTGGCGTGTTGCCATCCTCGACGGTTTAACACACCGGTGAGTGGATCGGTGCGCGATTGCAAAGCCAATCGATTGATTTCGGACAATAGGCTATTGCGTAAGCGGGATTGTCGCCACAGCAATTGGCACACGTAGCCCACCGAGAACAACAGCACCAGCAGGGTCAGCAACAGATTGTTGCGCTGTAGCATTTGGACCTTGCTGTCTTGTTCGAATCCGATTTGCTTTGCTGCGCTGTTGAGTTGCCCCAGGGTGTTGTACCACTGATCAATCTGTGCCGAGTCCAGGTTAAGTTTGCGATTGAGTTGGTGATCCAGGTGTTCCAATTGCTTGCGCAATTCCTGGGCTGCTGCTTGTGACGCGCCTGTGTCTGCAATTGTCTCGATCACAGCCAATCTTGCAGAAATTTGATTCAGCAAAGCCTGAACGGAAATATAGCCACGTTGTTCCAGCTCGAGCCGCATTTCTGCTGATGAGTTTTGCTCCAGGTGTCGCAGGGCCATGCTCTGAAGCACCAGGTCCTGGAGCGAAACTTCCAGCAGTCTTCTTTTTGCCAGCTCACTGTTCGTGGTTTGAACTTGACTTAAGTTGAAGATTGCAACACTGGCCAGCAGAACACTGAACAAGAGCCAAACCCACCGTAAGGTGTGAGGTGGTAGCCAGTTTCTGTGCCATGAGACAGATGAGGCGTCCCGCAGCATAGGCGATCTGGATGGCCCATGTACGCTAAGTTTCATGTGAATCCCGCAATAATTGATTCACCTTCGTGGTGGCACCCTCGGGCGAAGTTCCTGAGCCGCTTAAAACGGCCTCGATCAGCGGGTGCCCGTGCTGCCAAAGCCACCTTCACCACGCGCGGATGGTGCAAACTCTGTGACCACCTTGAACTGCGCTTGTACCACAGGCAGGATCACCAGTTGGGCAATGCGTTCCATGGGTTCTATCACGGCTGGCACAGCGCTGCGGTTCCACAGCGACACCATGAGGGGGCCTTGATAATCCGAATCGATAAGTCCCACGAGATTGCCCAGCACCAGTCCTTTTTTGTGACCCAATCCAGAGCGCGGCAAAATGGTGGCGCAGTAAGCCGGGTCGCCCAAGTGCATGGACAAACCTGTGGGCACCAGCTCGGCTTGGCCAGGTTGCAGGGTAAGCGGCGCATCGATGCAAGCGCGCAGGTCGAGACCAGCGCTACCCGGTGTGCCATAGCTGGGCAGTTGATCTTGCATGCGTGCGTCAAGTATTTTTAGCTCTACCGGAATGGTCATGATGTATGGCTCGGGGATGAAGGTTAGAGGATGATGTGTTCCAGCAGCGTCAAAGCAGCCTGGAGTTTGGGCAATTCAGGCAAGCGAATAGGGGCCAGATCCGTGCTGTAAGCTGTCAGCGCGACATGTTCTGCACCCAATGCATGTTGCGCCAAGTTGCCGACAATATAGTGCGCCTTTTTTTTGTGTAGTTTTTGAATCGCGTACTCGTCCAGGTTTTGGGTTTCAGCGGCAAAGCCAATCACGGTTTGGGGTTTGCCGGTTTTCTCGGCAATCGCTCCCACTTGCGCCAAAATATCCGGGTTCAGCTCAAACTGAATCGCAAGACCTGGTGTGGCCTCGTCGGACTTTTTCTGCTTGTTGGTGCTCGGGTTTTTAATGCCATAGTCGGCCACTGCTGCCACACCCACAAAACAATCGGACGCTGACAAATGCTGCATCACCTCCCCATGCATTTGTTTGGCCGATTGCACCTGAAAGACCTCACAGCCATATGGGGCTGCCAAGGCTGTTGGACCGCTCACAACTCGAACCTGTGCGCCCAATAACCACGCGGCCTGGGCAAAGGCGTAACCCATTTTGCCACTGGAGCGATTGGTGATGCCTCGCACCGGGTCAATGGCCTCAAAGGTGGGGCCTGCGGTAATCAAAAGGCATTTGCCTACCAGCGGTTTGGGGGCCACGGCACGCGCAAGCTCATAGACCAATTCGGTGGGCTCCA
The DNA here is from genome assembly GCA_036275215.1 of Limnobacter sp. Taxonomy (GTDB): domain Bacteria; phylum Pseudomonadota; class Gammaproteobacteria; order Burkholderiales; family Burkholderiaceae_B; genus Limnobacter. The sequence goes on from DASUEF010000124.1 coordinate 5,680, forward strand.
GCATGCGGCCTTCACCCACTTCGCCACACGCTTGTTCGCCGGCAGCTGGCCCAAACACATGCAGGCCGTCTGCCCGTATTTGCCGGAGGTTGCGCTGGGTGGCTGGATTGTTCCACATTTCTACATTCATGGCGGGTGCCACAGCCATGGGGCAGTTGCGGGCCAGCACCAGGTTATCAAGCAGGTTGTCTGCAAGACCATGCGCGTATTTGGCAATGCTGTTGGCTGTGCAGGGGGCGATCAGCATGAAGTCTGCGGCACGGCTGATGTCAATGTGGGGCATGCCCCGATCGTTTGCACCCTCTGGCCACTGGGACACATGCACCGCTTGGCCACTAAGGGCTTGAAAGGTGAGCGGTGCAACAAAGTGGGTCGCCGCAGGGGTCATCACCACTTGCACTGTGCAACCTTGTTTTACTAGCAGGCGAACAAGCTCAGCAGATTTGTAAGCCGCTATGCCGCCGCACACACCCAAAACCAATTTGAGGTTTTTCAGTCCTGGCAGTTGTGGCAAATCCGCTTGGGCCATGGTGTTCCTCCGTGCCTTGTTGGCTATTTGGATTGTTCGCGATTGAAGAACAGCTCGTCAATGATGAGCCCAATTGCCCCCATCGTGATGGCCACGTCGGCCACGTTGAAGGCCGGCCAATGGTAGTTCTGAACATAAAAATCAAGGAAGTCGATGACTGCACCGTGCAGCAAGCGATCAATCAAGTTACCAATCGCTCCGCCCAAAATGCTGGCCAAACAGAACATGGCGAATTTTCGGTGGCTTGACGAACGCATCATGAACAGAATCACAATGCTAGCCACCACGGCCACGCCAGATAAAAAGTGGCGTTGCCACCCCTCTTGGTCGGCCAAAAAGCTGAACGCTGCACCCGGGTTGAGCACATGCACCAGATTAAAAAACGAAGTGATTTCTACCACCGCACCCAAATCCAGCCTTGCTTGTACCCAAAGTTTGGTGATTTGATCCAGCAAGATCAGGACGAGAGAAAATCCAATCCAGGGCAGGATGGATTTGCGCTGTGGCTTGAGTGCCGCAGGTGCTTTGCCGGCGGTATGGCTTGCGTTGGATTTAGACATGACTACGCACCTCACCCTCACCAAACAGGTTGCTCACACAACGTTGGCAAATGCCTGGATGTTCGTTGTTCGTCCCAGTGTCTGGCCGAACATGCCAGCATCGCTCGCATTTGTCTCCCTGGGCTGTTGTCACCTCAATTTGTTCCTCGGTGGCCTGCGTGATTTCCACGTGGGACACGATGAATAGAAACTTCAGATCGTCGCCCAAGCTGGCGGCCGCCTGGTAAAGTTTGGCTTGAAGTTTCAAGGTGACGGCACCCTGCAGGGATGATCCAATTTTCCCGTTGGTGCGCAGAGTCTCTAGCTCTTTGACCACGCGTGCACGAAGCGCGAGCAGTTCGGCCCACTTGGTGGCCAGTGCATCGGCATCGGCCACTTCGGGCACCTTGTAAAATTCGTTGCAGAAAATGGATGGTTCTACATTGCCCATCACTTCGCGGGCTTCTTCAGCCGTGAAGCTGAGAACTGGCGCCATGAGGCGAAGCAGGGCATGTGTGATGTGATACAGCGTGGTTTGAGCACTTCGACGTGCCTGGGAGTGCACGCCAGTGGTATACAAACGGTCTTTCAGTACATCCAGATAGAACGCACCCAAGTCTTCAGAACAGAAAATTTGCAGCTTGCTGACAATTGGGTGGAACTCGTATTTGATGTAGTGCGCTTCGCACTCACTTTGCAGGTTTGCAAGTAGCGTGAGCGCATAACGGTCAACCTCAACCAATTCTTCCGTGGGAACCGCTTCGGTGGCAAAGTCGAAATCAGAAATATTGGCCAGCAAAAAGCGCAGGGTGTTGCGAATGCGGCGATAGCTCTCGACCACACGCTTCAGGATTTCATCGGAAATGGTGAGTTCGCCGGAATAGTCGGTGCTGGCCACCCAAAGGCGCAAAATTTCGGCGCCCATTTTGTCGGACACCTGTTGAGGCGCAATCACATTGCCCACTGATTTGCTCATTTTGCGGCCCTGGCCATCCACCACAAAACCGTGGGTCAGCAAGGCCTTGTAGGGTGGCACGCCGTTGATCATGCAGCTGGTGAGCAGTGAGGAGTGGAACCAGCCGCGATGCTGGTCAGAGCCTTCCAGGTACAAGTCGGCCGGGAAATGGCTTTCATCGGCATGGCTGCCGCGCAGCACTGTTTCATGGGTGGTGCCGGAGTCGAACCATACGTCCAGCGTGTCAGGGTTCTTCACGTAGTCTTTGGCCTCGTCACCAATCAATTCTTCCACCGATACGTGCTGCCACGCTTCGATGCCTTTCTTTTCGATCAGCTGCGCGATGGTTTCAATCAGTTCAGGCGTGCGCGGGTGCAGTTCGCCGGTTTCGCGGTGAACCAAAAATGCCATGGGAACGCCCCACTGGCGCTGACGCGAGAGGGTCCAGTCTGGCCGGTTGGCGATCATGGCATGCAAGCGTGCCTTGCCCCAAGCAGGGAAGAACTCGGTGGCTTCAACGCCTGCCAGCGCCTTCTCGCGCAGGCTGCCGCTGCCATCGTTGGGTTTCACGTCCATGCCCGCGAACCACTGCGACGTGGCGCGGTAAATGATTGGGGTTTTGTGGCGCCAGCAGTGCATGTAGCTGTGACCAAATTTCACTTGCTTGATGAGCGAACCCACTTCGATCATTTTTTCAACAATGAGCGGGTTGGCTTTCCAGATGTGCAAGCCGCCGAAGTAGGGCAGGGAATCTGCGTATACACCGTTGCCCATCACGGGGTTGATGATGTCAGCGTCTTTCATGCCGTAGGCTTTGCTGGTCAAAAAGTCATCGACACCGTAGGCTGGCGAACAATGCACGATGCCTGTGCCAGCATCGGTGCTCACGTACTCAGCCAGGTAAACCGGGCTTAGGCGGTCATAGAAAGGGTGCTTGAATGAAATGCCTTCCAGCGCAGCGCCCTTGGCCGTGGCAATTTCAGCGCCCTGCAGTTCATAACTTTCCAAGCAGGGCTTCACCCGTTCTTGTGCCAACAACAAATACTTGCTGCCCACATCCACCAGGCTGTACACCAATTCAGGATGCATGTTCAGCGCCTGGTTGGCAGGCAGGGTCCATGGGGTGGTGGTCCAGATGACCAGTTGACCAGGTTTGGCTTGTAGCGTGGTCAAGGGCACATTGAAGGCGGTGGCCAGTTTGTCCAATTGGGTGTGGTCAAATGCAAACCCCACATCCACAGCAATGTCTTGTTTGTCCTTGTACTCCACCTCGGCTTCGGCCAAGGCTGATCCACAATCGAAGCACCAGTTCACTGGCTTCAAGCCGCGGAACACATAACCCTTTTCCATGATCTTGCCCAAGGCGCGAAGCTCGTCTGCTTCGTTGCCAAAGTTCATGGTTTTGTAGGGGTTGTCCCAGTCGGCCAGCACACCCAGTCGAATGAAGTCTTTTTTCTGGCGTTCAATTTGCTCGGCGGCGTACGCGCGGCTTTTTTCC
>DASUEF010000125.1:0-20911 GCA_036275215.1 Limnobacter sp.
TAGGCGCGCTCGGCATACAAGCCAAGCGTGATGGTTTCTGAATCATCGCCCGAGGGCGGTGTCGCATCCAGTGTGAGTTGTTCCATGGAATTGGCTAGAGAAATTATTTCGTGAATTGGCGTTGGCGCAATGTCTCAAACAAGCAGACCGAGCTGGCCACCGAGACATTGAGGCTTTCAACGTTGCCCACCATAGGAATTTGAATGAGCTGGTCGCATTTGTCGCGGGTCAGACGGCGCAACCCGTCGCCTTCGGCACCCATCACCCAAGCCACAGGGCCTTTCAGGTCCACGTCGTACAAGGTATCGGTGGCCTCACCAGCGGCGCCAATGCACCACACACCTGCCTCCTGAATTTCATCCAGGGTGCGGGCCAGATTGGTGACGGTGATCACCGGCATGGTCTCTGCTGCACCGCACGCCACCTTGGAGACCACCGGGGTAATGCCCACCGATTTGTCTTTGGGCAGCACCACAGCATGCACGCCAGCCGCATCAGCGCTACGCAAACAGGCGCCCAGGTTGTGAGGATCGGTCACGCCATCAAGCACCAGCAAGAGGGTGTGCTTGCCATGGGTCTCGATGATCTCGAACAGGTCGGTGGATTTTTTGACCTCTTTGGCAAAAGCCACCAATCCTTGGTGGTTGCGATGGCCGGCCGCCTTTTCTAGGCGCGCAGCGTCGGCTGGCGTTGCTTTGACGCCCGCCGCCTGGATTTTATCAATGCACTGCTGCATGCGCTTGTCGCGCCGGGTTTGGTCAAACAAAACCTCGTCCACGCTGGCTGGCGCTTGTTTGACACGCGCCAACACGGCATGAAAACCATACAGAATGGCCAAAATGAATACTCCGCTTAACGTGATTTTTTGCTGGGTGTACGCATTTTAGACGCTGCAGCAGGCTTCGCGTGGGCAGTGCGCTTTGCTTTTTGAATTTCTTCCTTGCGCTTTTTCTCGGCAGCCGCCTTGCTGCGCGAGACAGAGGCCGCACGCTTTTTATTCACACCCCGGTTGCCCGTGGGCGCCTCCGGAGGCAAGGCCGGCGCCTTGTGGCCGGCCTCTTCCACCGCCTGCTGCATCGCTTCCGGATTGTTGCGGCGCCCCCCGCGCTGAGCACGGGTTTGTGACTTGCCATTGCCTTTGGTGGCCGGTTCCTTGAACAGCGAGTCGAAACGCACACCCTGCACCAAGCGGAATTCAATCCGCCGTGCATCCAAATCAACCCTAGAAACCTGCACATGGATGCTGTCGGTGAGTCGGTAGCGAATGCCGCTGCGCTCGCCGCGCAACTCGTGCAGGCTGTCGTTGTATTGGAAATACTCGTTGCCAAGTTCGGAGACATGCACCAGGCCCTCCACGTAGAGAGCATCCAGCGTGACAAACAATCCAAAGCTGGTCACACCCGACACATGTCCCGTGAAGGTATCGCCCACACGCTCTTTCATGAAGAAACACTTCAACCATGAGAGCACATCCCGCGATGCTTCATCAGCCCGGCGCTCGGTGGAGGAAAACCAAGTGCCGCATTGATCCCAACGGGCCAGCTCTTCAACCCGATCAATTTTGCGTTTGGGATTAAAATCTTCAAACTCCCGTTCATCCAACGGCATAGGCACGTAGCGCTTGCCAGCCAGCAAGGCCTTGATGGCGCGGTGAACCATCAAATCGGGATAACGGCGGATGGGCGAAGTGAAATGCGCATAAGCGGGATACGCCAAACCAAAGTGACCGCTGTTGTGCGGCGTGTAAATGGCCTGCTGCATGCTGCGCAAAATCATGCTTTGCAGCAACTCCTGATCGGGTCGACCAATCACCTTTTTCATGAGGTTTGCATAGTCCAGGCTGGTGGGGTCGTCGCCCCCCTCCAGGGTCAACCCCACACTGCGCAAAAAGGCACGAAGGTTTTGAAGTTTCTCAACCGTGGGGCCTTCATGCACGCGGTACAAGGCCGGGTGTTTGCTGCGCTCCAAAAAGTCTGCTGCGCACACATTGGCTGCCAACATGCACTCTTCAATCAGGCGATGGGCATCGTTGCGGCGTTTCGGCACAATCTTGTCAATCTTGCCCTCAGCGTCCAGCATCACCTGGGTTTCAACGGTGTCAATCTCCATGGCCCCTCGCTTCTGGCGGGCCTCAAACAACACCTTGAATAGCGTGTACAGATTTTCAATGTCTTGCAAGGTGCCACCCAAGGCCTTGGCCCCCATGCTTTGGGGATCGGTGAGAGCATCCCACACCTGCGTATAAGTGAGGCGGGCAGCTGAGTGAATCACACCGTTGTAGAACTGATAAGCCTTCAGTGCACCCTTGGGACCAATCACCATGTCGCACACCAGGACCAGCCGATCCACCAGGGGGTTGAGCGAACACAAACCATTGGACAACTTCTCGGGCAACATGGGTATAACCCGCCGCGGAAAATACACAGAGGTGCCACGCTTGGTGGCTTCTTTGTCGATGGGGGTGCCCGCTTCCACGTAATGACTCACATCGGCAATTGCGACCAAAAGACGCCAGCCGCCTTTGATGGAATCGGCCGGGGTGCAATACACCGCGTCATCAAAATCGCGCGCGTCTTCACCGTCGATGGTCACAAAAGGCACATCGCGCAAATCCACACGGCCTTTCAAATCCTTGTGCTCCACCTCCGAGGGCAAGCTTTCGGCCTGGTTCATGGTGAGCAAATCGAATTCATAAGGCACGTCGAACTTGCGCACGGCAATCTCAATCTCCATGCCAGGATCATCCAACTCCCCCAGCACTTCCACCACTCGGCCGATTGGCTGCGAGTGACGCGTGGGTTGCTCCACAATTTCAACCGTGACCACTTGCCCTGGAATGGCCTGCCCCACATCTTTGGGACTCACCAAAATGTCGTGCTTGATGCGTTGATCCTCCGGGATGACCAACAAAATGCCGCGCTCAGACACCAACCTGCCCACCAGGCGATTGGTTCGACGCTCTGTCACTTCAACAATCGTGCCTTCGGGCTTGCCGCGGTGATCGGTGCCGGTGATGCGCACCAGCACCCGGTCGCCATGCAGCACTTTTTGCATTTCGCGGGGGCTTAAAAAAGCGTCAGGACCACGGTCATCCCGAATCAAGAAACCAAAGCCATCGCGGTGGCCGGCCACCTTGCCCGCCACAAAGTCGAGTTTGGTGGACAAGAGCAACAGCCCCTTGCGATTGGGCATGAGTTGCCCGTCGCGCTCCATGGCACTGAGGCGTTTTTCAATGATTGGGATTTGGTCTTCGGTGAGCTTGAGGTGCTCAAACACCTGCTCCCTGGTCAGGGGCGTTTGGCTTTGACGCAACACTGCGAGGATATCTTCGCGACTTGGTATTTTTATTTCTGTTTTATGCATTGACAAAAGTTTTTATTTCATTAAAATTCACGGCTCGCACCTGATGCCCAGGTGGCGGAATTGGTAGACGCGCTAGGTTCAGGTCCTAGTGGTGGCAACACTGTGGAGGTTCGAGTCCTCTCCTGGGCACCAAAATTTCTCTTCCCGCGCTTTGCTGCAAGCATTCAAATCGCAGCACTTCCAACACAGCATTTTTGCACTTCGATCGCGCCCTATTTGCATGGCTTGGCATTTCTAATTGTTTGAATTGCACAGGTGATCCATGGGTTTGCCGGGCAGGCCGAGCCGCGCTGCATGGTGGCTAACCACCAGCAGGCAGTGTACAGCACTTTAAAGAATTCACCGTGTTTATTTGGCCGCATTCAAGCCCACAGCACCGCTCTGGCGGCTTTTGGCAACGCTACTGGAAACCGTACCCAACACTGAAGATCAACGCTGTGTCGGTTTTTTTAATGCCCGGTGGCGGCATGTTGTCGTAATCCACATTGAATTGCGTGGAAAGATTAAGACTATCGGTCACTGGCAAGCGCACACCCAGCCGGTTCTTGAAGAGTGTGTCTGCAGTATCTTCCAAACTGACGAACAAGTTGCTGTTGTTGAAAAACACCAATGTGTCATGCCAAAACTTCCGATCGTACTTGGCTCCAAGGTTGAGCGTTGGGAAAGATTCATCGGGTGAAATCTCGTAATCCTCGTTCACAAAACTCAAACCAATTTCGCCACTGAACTTGGATCGCTCAGTCTCCCAAAATTGGCGACCATAACCAGCACCAAGCGAGGTTCGCAAATTCAAATCGGCCAATTCATCACTTTCTGCCGAGGTGTTGATGAACAAGTAGTCTTTCTCATTCAAAAATGCGTCGTACTGGGCTTTCAGCAAGCGATTGGATGTGGTGGTCACGCCCGCTGACTCGGCCTCATTGACTTCGACATTCACGGTGTAACGGCTTTCTAAGGCCCGGACCACAAACTCCGCATCCAAATTGAGGCTATCGTCCTCCGAATTGCCCCGGTTAAATACTCCACCTAGATTAGACCGGCCCGAATACTTGACACTTGGATCAACCACGGGTGGATTCAACATCGCCACGTCGGCTTTTCGCAAAGAGACCGATCGGCCCATTGGCTCCAGATTGATCACCAACTCATCACGCTCATTCAGTGCAAGGTGCCCCCGCACCTTGCTGCCATTTTTAAGCTGCACCACAACACCGTCATCGGTGTTGAGCACCACCACCTTGTTCCAAGGCAACCTCACCTCGCCCAACAACTCCGACTGAACCACCAGAATATTCTCAGACATGCGATCGATCTTGCCGGTGATTCTGTCACCATTGCTGAGGGTCACCGATGCGGCCATGGCCATGTGAAAGGGAAGCACCCAGCCAAGTGCCAGCAAAAGAGCTCTAAAAAGCAGGGTAAAAAAAGAAAAGGCGAAAGATTGACTGCTTTGCAAACTGGACATTGTCCCGTGGTCTCCTTAAGTACAACACAACTGCCTAGGATACCACACTCAAAAATTGGGCTTTTACCGATTTTTAATTACAGTTAACACACAATTGCAAGCAGATAAAGAATCAGAAATCTCTAACCTCAAAAGGCTGAACAATCCAAAGGTCTTTTTTGAGGTATTCGGCCGCGTAGTCTGGCTTGAAGACCGAGGCAGGTTTTACCCACACCACCGCCGTTTTTAAAACAGAAATAGAAGGGTGGGCATGAACAAGGTGGGCTTGAAGCTGGAGCAGGGTTTGCCCCGAATCGGCGAGGTCGTCCGCCAAAAGCACCCTGCCCTGCACCGGCACAACACTCGCAATGCTTGCAGAGATTTGCAACCCTCCCTGCACCGTGCCAGAAGGTCCAATGTAAGAGCTGGCCGCCACCACCGCCATGGGGCATTTGAGCGCACGCGAAAGGCCATCGGCCAGAAAAAGCCCTCCGCGGGAAATACCCAATACCAAATCCGGAACGAAGCCAGACCGCCGCACCTGATCGATCACCCGATCAATCAGGTTGTGGTACTGCGTGTAATCCACATGCAACTTGTCCATGGGCTTGGCTTAGCCTTGCCAGTTACACCTTGAAGGGATGACGCAACACAATGGTTTCATCGCGGTCGGGCCCGGTGGAGATCATGTCCACGGGCACACCGCACACTTCTTGCATGCGGGTCAAATAGGCCTTCGCCTCTGCAGGCAAATCCTCATACTTTTTAACGCCAAAGGTGGTGCCTTTCCAACCCGGGAACTCTTCAAAAATCGGCTTGCAGCCCTCCACCTTGTCGCTGCCAAACGGCAAGATGTCGGTTTTGGTGCCGTCGGCCAGCTGGTAACCCACACACAGCTTGATGGTTTGTAAGCCATCGAGCACATCCAGCTTGGTGATGCACAAACCACTCACACCATTGAGCTGAATGGTGCGACGCAATGCAGCAGCATCAAACCAACCACAGCGGCGCGCGCGCCCAGTCACTGAACCAAACTCATTGCCCTTTTTGGCCAAATGAGCACCTGTTTCGCAAAACAGTTCGGTTGGAAACGGCCCAGAGCCCACCCGGGTTGCATACGCTTTGGTGATACCCAACACATACTGCAAACGTTGTGGCCCCACACCGGCGCCAGGAGACGCGGCGCCGGCCACACAGTTGGAGCTGGTCACAAATGGGAATGTGCCATGATCAATGTCAAGCAGCGCACCTTGTGCACCTTCGAACAATAGGTTTTTGCCTTCGTCGTTGGCCTTCTGCAGCAAAGCAGGCACATCAGCCACCATGTTTTTGATGCGAGGGGCCAGTGCCATGGCTTTGTCGAACACCACCTGTGCGTCCACCGGGGCCGCACCCAAGTATTGGGTGAGCACAAAGTTGTGATAATCCAGCACCTCTTCCAGCTTGGCGCGGAAACGCTCAGGATTGAACAGGTCTTGCACGCGCAAGGCACGGCGGGCCACCTTGTCCTCATAGGCGGGGCCAATGCCTCGCCCTGTGGTGCCAATCTTGCTTTCACCTCGTTTGGCCTCACGGGCCTTGTCCAGCGCAATGTGGTGATCCAGAATCAGCGGGCAGGCCTCACTGATTTTCAAACGGTTTTCTACAGCAATGCCACCGGCTTGCAGCTCGTCGATTTCAGAGAGCAGTGCCTCGGGAGACAGCACCACGCCGTTCCCGATGTAAACCTGCACATCGGGGCGCAAAATGCCAGACGGAATAAGACGCAGGATCGTCTTTTTACCACCAATTACCAAGGTGTGGCCTGCATTGTGACCGCCCTGAAAGCGAACCACACCTTGCGCGTGATCGGTCATCCAGTCCACCACTTTGCCTTTGCCCTCGTCACCCCATTGCGTGCCGATTACAACCACATTGCGAAAACTCATTTTGATTTCTCCTGATTCATGCCCATCGGCACCACTGTCCACACGGCGTTAGCCAGTACTAGCTGCCGATCACATACAAATTCTTCTTCCTCTGGGTCGGTGTTGGGAAGGCTCTGAAGCACCACCTCGCCCCGGCCACGCAACTCCTGAATAGCCGACATCAGCGCGGTGTCATATACCCAAGGCGCTCGGATGGCCCGCTTGGGTGCTGGCTGCGCAGACTGCAAGGCAACCAATTCGCGCAAATCCACCGAAAACCCAGTGGCAGGCCGTGCACGCCCATAAACGGCACCCACATCGTCGTAACGACCGCCACGCAAAATCGCATTGGGGCACGATTCCACGTACGCAGAAAATATCAATCCACTGTGGTAATCGAAACTGGCCAAATCGGCCAAATCCAAAATAAGCGAAGGCACGGTGGAGACTGTTTCCTGCAAACGATCCACCACAGTTTGCAATTCATCCAGTATTGCTTTTACCTGGGGCGTGCCTGGCAATTGCGCACGTGCGCGTGCCAGGGTGCAAGAAGAACCACCCAGGGTGCCGTAAAGCCCCAACAGGGACATCACAGCCAAACGATCATTGGCCTGCAGGCCTTGAACCTGCGCAAGCAATTGCTCCAACTGAGGACGATCTTTTTGCGCCAAGGCTTGATGAATAGCGCGCACCTGCCCCTCAGGCAACGCTCTGCCTTGCAACACCGCAGCAAGCAAACCCGCGTGGGACAGAGCCAAACGGTAGCGTTTCAGGCCAGACACGTGGAGGGTATCGACCGCGAGGCTCAAAATCTCTAGGTCGGCCTCTACACCACCACAGCCATACAGCTCCGCACCACACTGCAAAGGCTCCCGAGTGGTATGCAAACCCAAGGCCTGGGTGTGCAGCACGGGACCGCAATAGCACAGGCGGGTCACCCCTTTGCGGTTCAAGATGTGCGCGTCAATGCGAGCAACCTGGGGCGTGGTGTCTGCCCTCAGGCCCAGCATGCGCCCACTGGCTTGATCCAACAGTTTGAAGGTTTGCAGATCAAGGGACTCATCCGCATTGCCCAGCAAAGACTCGGTGTACTCCAGCATAGGAGGCATCACCAACTCGTAACCGTATACGCGAAACCGATCCAGCAGGGACCTGCGCAGCTCTTCAATGCGACGTGCCTCAGAGGGCAATACATCGGCGACAGACTCTGGCAAAAGCCAAGCAGACATGACTATTCCAACGCTTTAACGAATTAGTTAAAAAACCACAAACAACAACAGACCAAGCACAATGGCAACCATGCCAACAAATCGAATTTGGCCTTCGCTGAGCGCGGCTATCTTGAGGAAAGTCTCTTTCCACTGTTTTGGAAAGAGAAAAGGCATGAGGCCCTCCATGATGAACACGAGGGCCAAGGCCAACCAAAAGGTCTCGCTCATATCACAATAGTTCCCGAGTAAGACCTTTCTGGTGTAGGGGCGACTCAATCAAACTCAAAAAAGCCCTTGATTTACTGGGATTTTTGCAAGAATTTGAAAAAATCAGACTGCGGATCAACCACCATCACATCCGACTTGGAGCTCAAGGATTTCTTGTAAGCATCCAAGCTGCGGTAGAAAGCAAAAAACTCAGGATTGCGACCAAAGGCAGCATTATAAATCGAAGCGGCCTTCGCATCACCCTCCCCTTTGATAGTTTGTGCTTCGCGATAGGCTTCGGCCAGAATCACCTGACGCTGGCGATCCGCGTCTGCGCGGATCTGCTCAGCCTCTGCAGCACCTGTGGCACGCAAATCGTTGGCCACCCGTTTGCGCTCCGCTTCCATGCGGCGGAACACAGATTCACTGACTTCTGGGAGCAAATCCACACGCTTTAAGCGAACATCCAGAATCTCCACGCCAATTTCAAGCGCCTCATCCTTGACCTTGTCCACCACGGTTTCCATGACCACGGTCCGCTCGCCGGACACCATTTGAGGCACAGTGCGCTTGGTGATTTCTTCGTTCAGCGCGGATTTGACCACCTGCATCATGCGGCTTTGGGCCAGGCGGGAATCACCACTGACACGAACAAAATACAGGCGCGGATCCGTGATGCGCCATTTGATGTAGGTATCCACCAAGAGGTTTTTCTTTTCAGAGGTAATAAAACGCTCCGCCTCAGGTGTATCAATGGTCTGGATGCGTTTGTCCAAAAAAATCACATTCTGGAATGGTGCTGGCAGCTTGGCGTACAAACCGGGCTCCTGACGAACCTCCTTGACCTGCCCCAGTGCAAACACGATGGCATATTGGCGTTCATCCACCACATAAAGACAGGTGTTGGCCACAAAGAAACCAATCAACGCCGCCGCTACTACTACAAAAATCTTAGGCATGATTATCGTGCTCCACGGTCGCGATTGCGCATTGCATCGCGAAGACTGCTGTCAAAGTTGTCAGTGCCAGAACGGCTGGCGGCCGCTGCGGCGCCCGAATCGGACTTCGCACCGTTTCCACCGCCTGCTGAAGCCTCTGCCGCCGCAGCCCCAGTGGGCCCGCTTTTCTCAATCAACTTCTCCAGCGGCAGGTACAACAACTGACTGTTGTTTTTGGTATCCACAATGACCTTGGTCACGTTGCTGTAGATTTCTTGCATGGTGTCCACATACATGCGCTCGCGAGTCACCTTGGGCGCCTTTTCATATTCGGTCAAAATTGCCTTGAAGCGAGATGCATCACCCTCAGCTTGCGCAACCACGGTTTCGCGGTAACCATTGGCCTCTTCGAGCAGACGAGCGGCATTGCCTCGGGCCCTTGGGATCACATCATTGGCATAAGCCTGGCCATCGTTTTTCAGGCGCTCCCGGTCTTGACCCGCTTTAACCGCGTCATCGAAAGCAGCCTGAACCTGCTCGGGGGGCTGGACGTTCTGCACTGTCACGCTGGAGACCAAAATACCTGTCTCGTATTTATCCAAGATTTGCTGGATCACTTCCTGCGTATTCAGCGCAATTTGCTCACGACCGGAATACAACACGAAATCCATGGCATTTCGCCCCACCACCTCACGGATGGCGGTCTCTGCCGCCATTTTCACGGTTTCATCCGGGTCTGCCGTGTTGAACAGGTAGGCGCCTGCATCGCTCAAGCGGTACTGAACCGCAAACTGGATGTCGATGATGTTCTCATCTTCAGTCAGCATCAGCGCCTCGCGCAGCACCTTGCTTTTCACATCGTTGCGGTAACCCACTTCAATGATTCGCACCTGCGAAGAATTCACGATTTCGTGAGACTGAATTGGATAGGGCAAGCGCCACTGAAAGCCGGGCATGGCCGTGTGGGAGTACTTGCCAAACTGAAGCACTACTGCCTCGCGGCCTTCTTGAACGATGAAGAACCCGCTGGCCAACCAAATGGCAACAGCAATTCCAACAATGGCTGTGAGGCCTTTTCCAGCGCCTTCCATGTTGGGGGCACCACCACCATTGCCTCCGCCCACGGGACCACGCGGGCCACGTGGACCTCCACCGCGCTTGCCAAACAAACGGTTCAAACGATTGTTGAAATCACGCCATAGCTCATCCAAATCGGGCGGGCCATCCTGACGGCCTCCATTGGGGCGGCGGTTGTCTTGGTCTTGGGATTTGGGCGGTTCGTCATTGTTTTGACCACCAGACGAATTTCGCCCCCAATCCGGATCATTCATCGACATGCTTGTTCCTACTGCTTTAAAAATGGTTATGACCCTCAAACCCAGTGCAATGCGTCTTGTTGTGGGCCTGAACTTCTGCTTTGAGCATAAAACTGGCTTGCCAGTTCAGTGAGACATTCGCGGAGCATGGGCACCCCCAAGCCATAACGCGCACTCACAGAAACTGACAAAATCTTACCATTCTCGTCCCGCTCGACCTCGGGAGTCCGCTCACAGGCGTCTATTTTGTTCCAGACAATGATTTGGGGGATATCCCCTGCTTCGATCTCGCCAAGCACTTTGTTGACCTCTGTGATTTGCGTGTGCCGAACCGGAGAGCTGGCATCCACCACATGCAGCAACAAATCTGCATGCACGGTGCTCTCCAGAGTCGCCTTGAATGCCTCGACCAGGGAGTGAGACAGATCGCGTATGAAACCCACCGTGTCAGACAGGGCCATGTCAACTCGGGGAGCCAAATAAACTTTCCGGGTGGTGGTGTCGAGCGTAGCAAACAGTTGATCGGCCGCGTAGGCCTTGTCGCTCGCAAGCGCATTGAACAGCGTGCTTTTGCCTGCGTTGGTGTAGCCCACAATCGCAACCGTGTATTGGCCACGACGCTCACGCTGACGCCGTTGGGTTTGCCGTTGGGTTTGGAGCTTGTCTAGGCGGGCCTTCAACTGCTTAACCTTCACGCCAATCAATCGGCGATCGGTCTCAAGCTGTGTTTCACCAGGCCCCCGCATACCAATACCACCCTGCTGGCCGTACAACGCTGCGTTGCCCCGTACCAAGCGGCTGGCCATGTATTGGAGCTGCGCCAGTTCAACCTGCAACTTGCCTTCAAAGCTGCGGGCACGAATGGCAAAGATGTCGAGAATGAGACCTGTGCGATCCAGCACACGGCGCTCTAGCGCATTCTCGAGGTTTCGCTGCTGCGCAGGACTGAGACTGTGATTGAACACCACCAGCTCAATGTCTTCTGCTTGGCAGTGCGCAAGAATTTCTTGAACTTTGCCAGAGCCGATGAATGTTGACGCATCTGGAGAGCGGCGTTTGGATGTGAAAACGCCTTGCACTTGAGCGCCTGCCGAGCTTGCGAGAAGCGCCAGCTCCTCGACACTCTCGCGAAACTCGGTTTGCCCCAAATCCAGCGCAACCAATGCACAACGGGTCATCTCAAGCCCGTTCCATAGGAGAGAGCAAACACAACAGTGCCCAAAAGAAAGTGCTGCAGGCGATTATTCCTTGACCTCTGGGGTGAATGTCACGGAGCGGCCAGGCACAACCGTGGAGATGGCATGCTTGTAAACCATTTGCGTCACGGTGTTGCGCAGCAGCACAACGTATTGATCGAAAGACTCAATCTGCCCCTGAAGCTTGATGCCGTTGACCAAATAGATGGACACGGGAACATGCTCTTTGCGCAGCAGGTTGAGGAAGGGGTCTTGTAACAATTGCCCTTTATTACTCATAACAGCTCCAGACTGTGTTGATATTATTAAATGTCAGAGCTTTTGGCTCGTCACGCTAAGTTTACAGAAAGCGTAGAAAGGTGCCAATTTAAAGCCCGTCTTTTGGTGATATGGACAGCCTTTTTTCATAAAAAGTTCAAATGTCCAACTTGCTCGTCCCCTGTAAAGGGTACACGCTAAGTGGAAATTAGCTTGGATCAGGTTCCAGCCACTCGGACAATCGCGGCTTTTCAATGAACTCGGCCTGAAACCGCTTGAGTTTTTCGCTGCTCGTTGGCAGGCGACCCGACCACCGGGTTGGTAACGTGGGATCAAACCACAACGCCTTGGCAACCACTTCAGCGCTAATTTTGTAGGGATCACAAATAAGCGCAAACCGATCGCTGCCCCTCACACTGGACAACAAACCAATTACACCGTGGTTAATCAGGGTGTTCAAGATATCGTCCAGCTGGTCCGGCGGCACTTTGGCAAACACACGAAGTTCTTCCATGGTCATCCCCGGGCGAGCCTGCTGGCGGGACTTTTCAAGCTCGGAAAGCACACTCAAACCTTGTAACCATTTTTGCCCAGGGCGATAAGTATTGTCCCAATAGCCCGTGCGAGCCACGGGCAAAGCAGCCACAATGCTGGCCCCTAGAAGCACAATGATCCATGACAAATACAGCCACAGCAAAAAAATTGGAAAGGCCGCCAATGCACCGTAGAGCTTGGTGTAACTGGGAAAATGCGTGATGTATTGTGCGAAGGCAATCTTGGAGATTTCAAACAACACAGCAGCCACCACACCACCGATGAGGGCATCTTTCCAGTGCACAGCGCGGTTGGGGATGATGCGGTAAATAAAAGCAAAAGCAAGCACGGTGAACAACAACGGCACCAAACTTAGAATGGGCAAAAAGCCCCCACGGCTTGAATCAATCCCATCCAGAGATTGACCAATAATCGCGGTGGACAAGCTTATGCTCAAACCAATCAGCACGGGGGCAAGAGATATTACCGACCAGTACAACACCACCTTGTTCATGGTGGAGCGAGGCCTCTTCACGTTCCAAATTTGGTTAAACACCCTGTCTACCGTGAGCATGGTGGACAGCGCGGTGATGACCAAAAACACAATACCCACCGCCGTGAGACCCTTGGCTTTGGCAGAAAAATCATTGACATACGTCAAAATGGTTTCGGAAAGGGTCTCCGGAAAAAACCCCTGAATTAGATAAATCTGCAAATCCATTTGCAGGCGGTCAAACATCGGAAAAGCCGTGAATATCGCCAAAGCCACCGTGACCAAAGGCACCAGTGACAACACGGTGGTGAAGGTGAGGCTGGAGGCAACTTGGGGCAAACGCTGCTCAGAGATGCGCAAACCCACCAAACGGGTGAACGCAATCCACCAACGCAAATCCAATGGGCTCAATTCAACATCTTCAACAGACAGAGCCTCGCGAGCACTGCGCATCAGGCGCTGCCCCCGTGTTAACGACACAGGCTCTTTGGATGCCGATTTATTGGTGTTGCTGTTCTCGGATGGGCCGGAATGTGCGGCTGAACTCATGGGCTTCAGTACAATGGTGATTCACGCGTTTCATGATACCCCCGATCGATGATTGAAGTACTGGTCTTGTATTACAGCCGCCATGGTGCAACCGCCCAGCTGGCCCGCGAAATAGCCAACGGCATTGATGCCGTAAAAGGCGCAAGTGCCCGACTGCGCACCGTACCGCCGGTGTCGTCAACCTGTGAGGCCACTGCACCCTCCGTGCCCGGCGATGGCCCACCCTACGCAGAGCCCGTGGACTTGAAAGAATGTGCGGCATTGGCTGTGGGATCCCCCACCCGATTTGGCAACATGGCGGCGGCGATGAAATATTTCATCGACAGCACCGTGGGTTCCTGGCTGGCAGGTGATTTGGTGAATAAACCATTTTGTGTCTTCACCAGCACCGGTAGCCTACATGGCGGTCAAGAAACAACGCTCACCAGCATGGCACTGCCCTTCATTCACCATGGCATGCTATGGATGGGTATTCCCTACACTGAGCAGGCACTCAACGACACCGACACGGGGGGAACACCCTATGGGGCCAGCCATTGGGCGGGGCCGCATGGCAACCGTCCCTTGAGCCACCATGAAATTGCCCTGGCACGCGCCCAAGGAACAAGGCTCGCCAAAGCAGCTTTGGCACTCCAGCAAGGCATGGAGGCAACACGGTGAACACCAACAACACGCGCCACAAAGCGTATTGGTGCACGGTCAGCAGCTTGTTGGCATTGATCGCCCTGTGCGTGGCTTGGGAATTGTGGCTTGCACCATTGCGACCCGGGGGGTCCTGGCTGGTTCTGAAGGTATTGCCCCTGATGCTGGTGGTGCCTGGGATTTTCAAGCAGCGGGTGCGCACTTTCCAGGCCACTTCCCTGTTGGTGTGGCTTTATTTTGCGGAAGGTGCAACTCGCGCCAGTTCGGACCCAGCACTTGCCTCCCAACTCATGGCCGGACTAGAAATCTTGATTTCTGTGGCTTTGTTTGCCAGTGTGAGCGTATACGCCCGCACCTACAAAGTGCTAAAACCCAAGCAACAAGACCAACCATGAACGCATTTCTGGAACAGCTCGCGCAAAACTCCCCTGGTCTGGTGATGCACACCGACCCGGCGTACATTTCAGCGGCCTGCACAGATTGGCGCAAGCGCTACCACACGCACGCACTGGCAGTGGCAGAACCCGCCACGGTTCAACAGTTGCAGGGCATTGTGCAAACTTGTGCAGCACATCAAGTTGCCATTTGCACCCAGGGCGGAAACACCGGCCTGGTGGGTGGAGCGGTGCCCTCTGCCGAAGGAGGGGCTTCAAACAAAGCCCACCTGGTTTTGAAAACCAGTCGATTGCGGGAGGTGTTGCGCATCGATGAATCCAACCTCACCTTGACGGCAAGTGCAGGCTATACCCTGCATGAAATCCAGGAGTTCGCCAGTGCCCATGGTCTGCTTTTCCCGTTGAGTCTGGCCTCTGAGGGCACCTGCACATTGGGAGGCAACCTGGCCAGCAATGCCGGTGGCGTAGCGGTGCTGCGTTATGGCAATGCCCGCGAATTGTGCCTTGGGCTTGAGTTTGTGAGTGCAAGTGGCGACGTGTGCGGCGATTTGCGGGGGCTACGCAAAAATAACACTGGCTACGATTTGCGTCACTTGTTGATTGGATCGGAAGGGACGCTCGGCGTGATTACAACCGCCTGCATGAAAGTCTACCCCACGCCAAGAAGCCGCTGCGTGGCTTGGTTAAACGTCGATGACATCCGTGCTGCCGTTGATGCGCTTGGGTTTATACAAAAACGCCTATACAACGAGTTATCGAGCTATGAGTGGATGAACGCGCAAGCGATTGATGTTGTGCAAGCCCACTTCCCTGCCCGTGCACCAATGAGCGCGCAAGCAAGTGACCATGTGCTGGCCGAGTTTACGTCGCTTGGGGATGAAGCAATGCTTCAATCCAGCGTGCAGGCGGTGCTGAGCGAATTGATGGAAGAACAAAGCAGTGTGCGCAACATCACACTGGCGCAAAACGGCAAAGAAATGGACAAGTTTTGGGCACTGCGGGAAAACATTTCTGAGGCACAGGCTAAGAACGGATTGAATGTAAAACACGATGTGGCTTGCCCGGTATCCGCTTTGCCAACATTTCATGATCTAGCCCTGCAAAGCATTGAGGATCACGGCATAGAAGTGCGGCCAATTTTGTTTGGCCACCTGGGTGACGGCAACCTGCATTTCAATTTGTCGGCACCCGCGGCGGGCAACGCGGCTATTTTTCTTGAACGTCACCAAAGCTTGCTGAACAATTTGGTGCATGAGGCCATCATGGCCTGCGGCGGCACGGTGTCTGCAGAGCACGGGATTGGTCAGCTCAAAGCTCCCTTGCTAAAACAAATCACCCCAACCAACACCTACAGCCTATTTGCATCAATCAAAAAGGCTCTTGATCCACATGGCCTACTCAACCCTGGCAAGGTGCTGATTGATTAGTTCGTGGGTTTGATGATCCAAAGAAATCAGCAGATGTTGACAAACGTCATCTTCCTGATTCAGGCGATCAAAAATCTGTGACTCCCCACGCAGGATGTCATGTAATCCACGATTGATGGCTGGCGAGGGGATCGCGGCACGCAGCTGCCCCAATAGACGGTCTGCGTCAAAAGACAACTGCTCGCACGCCTGACCCATTCGACGATACTCCGCCAAGGATTCAGTCAAGGTGATGGAAATTTCATGGAGGTGATCCGATTGCGGCAGCTCAGGAACAAGTGAGATTAGATCTTGATGCCTGGCAAGCCCGGTTACAACTCGATGGATTGAAGTGGGAATATGAGCACCAATCGCCTCCAGGCTCTGACGTGCTTCCTGAAGTTGATTCATGTGCTGCAAAACCAGATTGGGCTGAACCGATTGAATTGAGTTACTCATGGGGCAAGGTGAGAATTAAAAGCCTTATGTACCCTATACCCCGACGAAGTTCATGCAACCATGGTGACCTTGCCCAGTGCCTCTTCTACCACGTCCCAAGTGTTGGCTTTCAATCGAGTGGCATCCGAGAGCACCTGCCTGTACAAGCGCCCCCCCGGTTGGCCATGGAAAAGCCCCAGCCAAGAGCGGGTGATGTTTCGAATGGACTCGCCCTGCGCAAGTTGAGTCTGCGCGTAGGCGTGCATTTCTTCAATCACTGTGCCGCGTGTTTTAAAAACAGACTCTTGCCCGGTAATAAGCGCGTCGAAATCGCTAAGCAACCACGGGTTGGTGTAGGCCTCCCTGCCAATCATGCAGCCGTCGGCCCATTGCAAATGTTGCCGAATTTCCTCAAGGGTTTTGATGCCGCCATTGAGCACAATCTGGAGGTGCGGGAAATGTGCTTTCAGGCGCTGTACAACCGCGTAGCGTAGGGGAGGAATCTCTCGGTTTTCTTTCGGTGACAAGCCTTTGAGAACAGCATTACGTGCGTGCACGATGAACGTGCTGCAGCCGGCCTCGCTCACCTTGCCCACAAAGTCGTAAAGCATTTGCTCGCTTTCGTCGTAATCCAGCCCGATGCGATGTTTTACGGTCACCTCCAGGCCACAGGCATCCCGCATGGCCTTGACACAATCGGCAACCAAGCCCGGGTCTGCCATGAGGCAGGCACCAAACGAGCCCTTTTGCACACGTTCACTGGGGCATCCACAATTCAGGTTGAGCTCGTCGTAACCAGCTTGCTCCACCCATTTTGCACAGGTTGCCAAATCGGTCGGGTCGCTGCCGCCAATCTGAAAAGCCACAGGGTGTTCTTCGGTGTTGTAAGCCAGATACCGCGCGCGGTCGCCATACACCAAGGCACCTGTGGTGATCATCTCGGTGTACAGCCAAGTGTGTTTGCTGATGGCGCGATGAAACCGCCGGCAGTGCCGGTCGGTCCAATCGATCATGGGTGCCACGGAAAGGACTCTGGATTGAGGCAAGGCCACTCCCCTTTACCCAAGCAAGTGCATGGCCGTGATTATGCTGCTTCGCGGCTGGCCTTCTTGCGCTCGTGCTCCTTGAGGTAGCGCTTGCGGATGCGAATGCTCTTGGGGGTGATCTCCACCAGTTCATCATCGGCAATAAACTCCACCGCGTATTCCAGGTTCAGCGCAATGGGGGGAACCAAACGAACTGCTTCGTCGGTGCCAGACGCACGCACGTTGGTGAGCTGCTTGCCCTTGATGGGGTTAACCACCAGGTCATTGTCACGGCTGTGAATACCAATCACCATGCCTTCGTAGAGCGCCTCACCCGGAGACACAAACATGCGACCACGGTCTTGTAGCTTCCACAATGCGTAAGCCACTGCATCGCCATCGTCTTGAGAGATGAGCACGCCGTTGTGGCGCTCGGCCAGACCACCTTCCTTGAGGGGCGCGTACTGGTCAAACACATGGCTGATGAGGCCGGTGCCGCGCGTCATGGTGAGGAAATCGCCCTGGAAGCCAATGAGGCCACGGGCAGGAATGCGGTACTCCAGGCGCACACGGCCTTTGCCGTCTGGAGACATGTCCAGCAAATCGCCTTTGCGACGGCCCAACTCTTCCATGATGGCGCCCTGGTGGGTGTCTTCCACATCCACGGTCAACATCTCGTAAGGCTCGCACTTCACACCATCAATTTCTTTGAACACCACGCGTGGGCGTGATACGGCCAACTCGTAGCCTTCACGGCGCATGTTTTCCAACAGGATGGTGAGGTGCAGTTCACCACGGCCGGATACTTCAAACACGGTGTCGTCGTCGGTGTCTTTGACGCGCAGGGCAACGTTGCTCTTGAGCTCACGTTGCAGGCGGTCGCGCAACTGGCGGCTGGTCACAAACTTCCCTTCACGGCCCGCCAAAGGCGATGTGTTCACCATGAAATTCATGGTGAGCGTGGGCTCATCCACGGTCAGCACTGGCAGGGCCTCTGGGGCGTCCACGGCACAGACAGTGGTGCCAATCGCAATTTCTTCGATGCCGTTGATCAGGCAAATGTCGCCAGCCTCTGCCTGGTCCACCAACACACGCTCCAAGCCACGGAATTTAAGCACTTGGTTGATTTTGCCGTTGAATGGTGTGCCATCCGGGCCGTTCATGCACACCACCTGTTGGCCGGTGCGCACAGTACCACGCTTGATTCGGCCAATACCGATTTTGCCCACGTAGCTGTTGTAATCCAGCGAGGTGATCTGAAACTGCAGGGGACCGTTGGGGTCGTCGTCGCGCACAGGCACGTATTTCAGAATGGCTTCAAACAGGGGGCGCATGTCGCCACCACGCACATCGGGGGTGTTGCCGGCGTAACCGTTCAGGCCAGAGGCATACACAATTGGGAAGTCCAATTGCTCATCGGTCGCGCCGAGCTTGTCGAAGAGATCAAAAGTTTGGTCGATCACCCAATCCACACGCGCACCTGGGCGGTCCACTTTGTTCACCACCACAATCGGCTTCAAGCCCAGGGCCAGGGCTTTGCGGGTTACGAAGCGGGTTTGTGGCATGGGGCCTTCCACCGCATCCACCAGCAACAGCACAGAATCCACCATCGACAGCACACGCTCAACCTCGCCGCCAAAGTCGGCGTGCCCTGGGGTGTCCACGATGTTGATGTGAGTGCCTTCATATTCAACGGCACAATTTTTGGCCAGAATGGTAATGCCACGCTCTTTTTCAAGGTCGTTGCTGTCCATCACGCGCTCTTCGAGTTTCTCGTTTTCGCGGAAGGTGCCGGACTGGCGAAGGAGTTGGTCCACCAGCGTGGTTTTGCCGTGGTCCACGTGGGCGATGATTGCAACGTTGCGTAGTGCGCGTGTCATAGGTTTACCTGAATAAGTCTTTCGGGCCTGAGCAATGCGCCCTTCCCGTCTGTTTCTAAATTGCCTGTGCCCAAAAATACATGGCCTTGGCCACCGGGCGAGTTCTTCACATCCTGTGCGGAGGCTTCTCCATACACCCGCACGCGCCCTGCCCGGTTCAATGGACCAGTCAGTGGCAACCGTTGCCCGTGCAAAAAACGCCGGGCAAACTCATTGTTCAATTCAATGCTTGGCAAGCCACCAAGCAGGCTGTCCACCGGAAACAATGCGGAATCCAGTTCAGCCATGGACGCTTGCGCTTGCGCCATCGCTTTGAGTGACTCCAGGGTGTGTGCACGTTCCACATGCAGTTGCCCAATGGCCACCCGGCGCAGGGCCGTGAGGTAACCTGCGGTGCCCAGCGTCTTGGCGAGGTCTTCGCCCAGGGTGCGCACATAGGTGCCCTTGCTGCACTCCACTTCCAGCGTCAGGGTGCATTCTTCTTCCCCGCCATTGGCACTGTATGCAAGGTCGATGACATCCAATCGGTGGATTTGAATGGTCCTGGCTTGCCTGTCCAGTTCCACGCCACCGCGAGCATACTCGTACAAGGGCTTGCCGTCTTTCTTTAGGGCCGAAAACATGGGGGGCACCTGTTGAATTTCACCAACAAACTGCCTGCACACCGCTTCGGCCCTGGTTCTGGTGATGCTCGCCAGGGGCACGCTACCCTGCACGGGGGCAATCAAGCCTTCGGCATCGCCTGTGCTGCTGGCAAAGCCCAAACGCACCGTGGTGCGGTAGGTTTTGCTGGCGTCAATCAGGTCGGCCGCAAACTTGGTGGCCTCTCCGAACATCAAAGGCAGCAGGCCACTGGCCAGGGGATCCAAGGTGCCGGTGTGACCCGTTTTTTCTGCCTGGTACAGTCTTTTTACCTGCTGCAGGGCGTGATTGGATGACAGGCCAGTGGCCTTGTCAAACAACAACACACCCGATATGGCCCTGCGACTGGGTTTCAACTCTTCAGCGCACGGTCAATCAGTTGAGACATCTCTGCACCGCGCTCGACGGACTGGTCGTGCTTGAACCGAAGGGTGGGCACGGTGTGGATGTGCAGACGCTTGAAAATCAGGTTGCGAAGGTAACCGGCCGAATCATTGAGTGCCTGCTCGCTTTCTTCGGCAGACCCAGTGAGCACAGAAAAATACACCGTGGCATAGGCGTAATCCGGGGTGAGTTCAATGTCAGTGAGCGTCACAAAACCCAGACGCGGGTCACGCAGCTCGCGGGGAATCATCTCCGCGAGATCTTTCTGGATTTGCTCAGCCACCCGCACGCCACGTGCGGGGGCTTTCTTTTTGTGTCGCATAACTTGCCTTGTGCCACTGCCCTTTACAGGGTGCGGGCCACTTCCTTCACTTCAAATGCCTCGAGCACGTCACCAATCTTGATGTCGTCATAGTTGGCCAGCTGCAAGCCGCACTCAAAGCCTTGGCGAACTTCTTTCGCATCGTCTTTGAATCGCTTGAGCGACGCCAACTGACCTGTCCAGATGACCACGTTGTCGCGCAGCAGGCGGATGCCTGCACCACGGCGCACCACGCCATCCAACACCATACAACCAGCCACGGAACCCACCTTGGAAATCTTGTAAACCTCGCGAATTTCCACGTTGCCGATGATTTCCTCTTTCTTGTCGGGCGTCAGCATGCCGGTCATGGCCGCCTTGA
>DASUEF010000126.1:0-10252 GCA_036275215.1 Limnobacter sp.
CTCGATGAAGTAAATCTGCCGGTGGTCGGGGTCGTGCTGAATAAAAAGTTCTGTGGTGTCGCCATCAAACCCGCCTGCGTCCACAAACACCTCGCTGCGCAGGTTTAAAAAGGGCTCGAAGTATTGTTGTTGCAGGCGCACGGTGTGGCCCTTCATGTGCATGGGGTCGGCGCTCAGCCGGTAACAAAGCACCTCGGTCAGCACGCGTTTGCTTTCGGCATCGGCCAGCCGGTTGTAAAGTGCTGCCCAGCCTGCGCGGTGTTGCGCAAAATCTTCGCGTTGTTGCGCCACAAACCAGGGCAAATGTTGGCCGTGCCATCCTGGGTGGGCCAGCAAGTCACTCAAGTGCAAGCGTTGTGCAATGTTGGCTTGGGTAAGGGCACGGTTTACATCCACGGGTGAAATCGAGGTGGCGCAGTTCAGCACCCACGCGTTTTTGGGCACTGCATGCATGGGCAGCACGGGCAGGTCACACCAAGTGGTGGGGGCGTTGGGGCTGTCGTCAATCACGCCTTGGATGGGCAGGGCCGAGGCGATGTGTTGCGCGTCGGCGTTGCGCCCCACCAGGTAGCGCGGCAGCGTCACATTCGGATTGATGAACAAATCCCCCCGCGCATGCATGCGGATTTGCATGGCGTCATCGGCGGCGTTCAGAAACGCATCCGCTTTTGGGCTGGGTTGTTGCAGGCCGTTGTGTGTGGCGGGTGTGGCTG
This sequence comes from Limnobacter sp., assembly GCA_036275215.1. Taxonomy (GTDB): domain Bacteria; phylum Pseudomonadota; class Gammaproteobacteria; order Burkholderiales; family Burkholderiaceae_B; genus Limnobacter. Next base: position 714 of record DASUEF010000126.1, read on the forward strand.
TGTGGATCATGGGGCATTCACCGCAAACAGGGTTCGGGAGGTGGCACGCAAGGCCAGTCGTTTTAGTTCGTCTTCGTTGCTTGCCTGCGCAAACAAAATACCAATGCGTCCTTTGGGGGCAGGGTCCAAGGCGTCGCCTGTGCTGGCCACAGGCACCCAGCGCTCAATCTGCAAAGGCACTTCAAAACGCAGGTGGTGTAGGGTGGTGGCTTGGGGCACGGTCAAGGTGTGCCGCAGCATGTGACGTGGTGGGGCGGTGGGTGCTTCGGCTTGCAAAGGCATGTGCAAATGCGGGGCCAAGTATTGCATCACATAGCCTTGGCCCACGCTCAGTTCAATCAACTGGCTGTACAAGTCGCCAGGGCAGCGGCGGGTCAGTTCAATCAACCAGCAGCGTGCGCCATCCCACATCAGCTGGGTGTGCAGCAAGCCATCGCCCAGTTGCAGGTGCTCGGCCAAGCGCTCCAACTCTTGTTCTAGCCGGGCCAAGGCGGCGGGCGGAATGTTGTTTGGGGCCAGGTGGCTGGTGTCCACGGCATGCGGGTGTGCCACGCAATGCTCAATCACCACGTGGGCCTGCACAATGCGCCGGTTTTTTAAAAAGGCAGAGTGGCTGTAAAGCTGCCCCTCCATCCAGTCTTCCACCAAGGCCTGGCCTGTGGCGCTGCATGTGCGTGCGGTTTGCAGGGCGGCTTCCAGCAGGGCTGCTGTGGGCTCGCGCAGCACTGTGATGCCTTGGCCGCTGAATGCGTCCACCGGCTTTACAATCACTGGCGTGCTGGGCAAAGGTCCACCTGTGGCATGCAAGCGCGGTGTGCTCAAATCCAGTTGCTGGGCGCAAGCCCTGAATTGCAATTTGTCGTTGATAGTGAGGGTTTGGCTCAGTGTGTCCACCCCGTGGTAGCGGGCATGGCCGGTGGCTGCTTTGGCTTGCGCACAGCTCAAATAGGCGCGGTCGTTGCAGCCGGGCACCACATGGTCGATTTTCAGTTGCTCAGCCAGTTGCGCCAGGGCCTGGGCGTTGGCGTAGTTCACGGCGTGGTGGTTTGCTGTGGCTTTGGCCAATGCATCCTGGGGGTTACCGCCGCACAGGTGCACCTCGTGCCCCAGCGCTTGCAGGGCCGCATGCAAAGGCCCCGCGGAAAAATTGGTGTCGACCAACAACACCTTAGCCAAGGCTGGCCTCGCGAATCAATTCACAAATGGTTTCCACTTCATGATCGGCCAGGTTGGGGTAAATGGGCAAGCAAAGCACCTGGTTGGCAGCACGTTGGGCCATGGGCAGGTTGGCGGGGTTGGCCGAGGGCAGGCCCCGGTACATGGGCATGCTGCTGATGAGTGGGTAAAAGTAGCGGCGGCCATTCACACCATGTGCCTTCAGGTGCTCATAGAGTGCATCGCGCGAGATGGCAAATTCGGGTTTCACATACACGGCCAGGTAGGCGCCATTCCACTGAATGTCTTTGGGAATGTGCATCATTTCAATGCCAGGAATATCTTCCAGCAGCACTCTGTACATGTGGTAGATGGCGAGCCGGCGCGCCACGGCAGCATCCACATGCTGCAATTGAAGCAGGCCCATGGCGGCATTGATCTCGCTCATTTTCCCGTTGATGCCCGGAGCCATCACGGTCACCTCGTCTGCAAATCCGAAGTTCTTGAGGTAATCAATGCGTTGTTTGGTTTTGGCGTCTTTGCAGACAATGGCCCCGCCCTCGAAGGTGTTGAACACCTTGGTGGCGTGCAGGCTGAGCACTGAGAGGTCGCCTGCGTTGAGCACACTGCCTTGTGCGTTGCGCACCCCGAAGGCGTGTGCGGCGTCATAAATCACTTTCAAGCCGTACACATCGGCAATTTTTTGAATGCGTTCCATGGCGGCGGGAACACCGTAACAGTGCACCGGCAATATGGCGGTGGTTTGTGGTGTGATGGCCTCTTCAATGCGGGCGGGGTCCAGGTTTTGGGTGAGCGGGTCCACATCCACAAACACGGGTTGCAGGTTGTTCCACAGCAAAGAATGGCTAGTGCATACAAAAGAGTAGGGCGTGGTAATCACTTCGCCTTGAATGCGCAGTGCCTTTAGCGCTGTCATCAAGGCCAGTGTGCCGTTGGCAAATAGCGAGATGTAGGGCACCCCCAGGTGCTTGCACAACGCATCTTCCAACTGTTGATGGAAGGGCCCGTTGTTCGTCAGGGTTTTGCTTTCCCAGATTTTCTCAAGGTAGGGCAAAAATTCTTCCAATGGCGGCAGCGAGGGCTGCGTCACATAAATGGGTTTGAGTTCGGTTTGGGTGTCCACGGGCGCTCCCTGGGCCATTGCATCTTCAAATTATCGGGAAAGCAGGGGCATCCCCATCGCTCGAACACCAGCCCTATTTCCCGGCATTCAATGAATTCGCCCACCTCAGTTTGTTATAGTTCTGGGCTTGCAAATCAACAGGGAGCCGGGCATGGCGATCGTAGGTGGTGGCATCGGGTGGCTGGAAGCCGCTCTGTTGGGCCTTATTCAGGGTCTCACCGAGTTTTTGCCCATTTCTTCAAGCGCACATTTGCGCATCATTGGCCCATTGCTGCCCTCGGGGATGGACCCTGGCGCTGCCTTCACGGCCATCACCCAACTGGGGACCGAGTTGGCTGTGTTGGTTTATTTCCGCCACGACATTGCACGGATTTTCCTGGCGTGGTGTGCCTCGTTCAAGCGCAACGCACCATTCAATCCCGATGCACGCATGGGGTGGCTTGTGATTTGGGGCACCTTGCCGATTGCTGTGTTGGGTTTGCTGTTTCAAGATTTGATTGAAACTCACCTGCGCAACTTGTACCTCACGGCGGTGATGTTGATTGTGTTCGGCCTCATTTTGGGTTGGGCCGACAAAACCGGGCGCCGACAAGTGGAGCTGAAAGACATGAGTTGGCGTGATGGGATTGTTTTTGGGTTGGCCCAAGCCCTGGCGCTTATTCCTGGTGTGAGTCGCTCCGGCGGCACCATCACCGCCGGTTTGCTCATGGGCTATACCCGTGAGGCAGCTGCACGTTATTCCTTTTTGCTCGCGCTGCCCGCCGTGTTTGCCTCGGGTTTTTATCAACTCTACAAGAGCTGGGGCGTGGCTGGGCCTGTGAGCCCTGCCAACACAGCCCTTGCCACGGCCGTGGCCTTCTTTGTAGGTTATGCCGTGATTGTGTGGTTTTTAAAAATCGTGAGCACCCGAGGATACGGGCTGTTTGTGGCCTACCGGGTGGCTTTGGGTGCCTTGGTGCTGGCTTTGTTGGCGGCTGGGGTGCTGCAACCCCTGTGAACTGGCCCTGCGCCAGCCAGCCCACCAGCGATGTAATCAAAAAACAGGCGCCGCATGGCCAGCGGTGCCGGCTCGTGTTCGCCCAGGGCTTCAATGCCGGGGTCGTGCAGCAAAATCGAAAAATCTGCCAAGCCGTGGATGCTGTTGTTCACCGCCAGGTAAAGCTTGAACCGCAATTCCGCTGCGCTTAGCTGTGGTAGGCAGGCTTGCAGGCAGGGCGCAAAAGCATTGGCGTATGGGATAAAAAACTCGGTGAGCACCCGCTGGCCTTCGGTGCCGGTTTGCCAGGTGAGGCGCGACATAAACCGTATGCAGGCCTCGCCCACCGCACCGCTGGCAAACAGGTTTACAAAGGGGCCAAACATCACTTCCACCAGGGTAGGCAGTTGGCCTGCCTGCACGTGCTCGCCTTTTAGCGCATTCAATGCGGCTTGCATGTGGGGTGCAAGCTTGCTTTGTACAAACTCCACCACCGCCTGCACCAAAGTCTCTTTGTTTTTAAAGTGGTAATGCACAGCAGAGCGGTTGCTTTGGCCCGCCGCATCCCTCACATGGCTTAAGCGCACACCCTCCACGCCATGGTCTGCAAATGCAAACAGGGCGGTGCGCAAAAGTTGCTCCCGGGTGTCGGCTATGTTGGCGGGGGCTGTGGGGGCGGTTGGCATGCAAGCGTTTGATTGTTGTGAGTAAATTGCGGATTGTTTGATTTAATACTTTGGTATTAATGTGGTGTCATTAAAGCACACAAAGTGCACAGCAAACAATCGGGAGACATGCCGTGAAATTCAGCAGATTGGGCCGCCCTTGCGGGGTGGCGGCCATGGTGTTGGCGCTTTGGGGGTGTGTTGGTGGTGAGTCGCCGGGCAGCAGCATGCGCGATGCCAGTTCCTCGGGAGCTTCTGCTGAACAACCCAGTGGCACACTCACGGCAGCTCGTTTGCAGCAAGCGTTTGGTGGCATGCAAAATGGGCAGCCGCCACTGGGGTTGGGGTGTGGTTGGTTTGCTGCTTCCGACGCCGACAAAGCCAATATTGCTTTCCCAGACAGTGAAGCCAAGTACTGGGTGGCGGCAGCCCCAGTCAGCCCGCAAACCCGTGTGCGAATCGACGGTGCATACCCGCAAGCCAGGTACTTCTCTTTCAATGCTTACGACGCAGCATTGCGCCCCACGGATGCCGTGGCCGATGTGGAATTGCAGCCCAACCCTGGCTCCTCCAATCCCTTTGTTGGCGCCAATCGCAAGGCGGGCGGCACATACACTGCTTATTTGCAATATGGGCCCTCGCCCACGCAAAACCCGGACGTGCCACGCGCGGCCAACACGTTTTACACCGGCGAGGTGGGCGTGGGGCCGCTGAATATTCCCAACGGGTTAACGCTGTTTATTTATCGCATTTACGTGTCGGACGCTGGTGAGTTTTTTGACGGTGGTGCGGGCCTGCCCACCTTAACGCTGGAAACCGCCGATGGCAGCCAAACCTTGGGCACCTTGCCCAATTGTGATGAACCCCTGTTGCCAAACTTGGGTGGGGCAGCCCCTCCCCTGGGTTTGAATGAGCGCTTGCTCGGTCTGGATTATCCCAACGAACTGGTGTTGCCGTTCCCAACGGCCACTTACCCGCCCACCAGCACCAAGTTCTTTGGGCTGGGGGACACCGCTGTTCGGATTGCAGGCAATGTGCTGGGCAATCGGGAGTTGGCCAGTCAGTTTGGCGGGCAACTCGAGTCTGGCTCGGGTGGATTTCTGAGCAATGTGCACAATGCCTACACCAGCACGGGGTTTTCTCGCCGCTATGGCAGCTTGGCGCTGGTGCGTGCAAAAGCCCCCACCTTCAAGGGGCAGCGGGGCGTGGGCATGAGGCGTGAGGATTTGCGCTATTGGTCCCTGTGTGGCAACGAGTTTGCCACTCAGCGCTACACCGAATGTGCGGCCGACTACCGCGTGCCGTTGGACTCCTCGGGTTATTTTACGGTGGTCATTTCGGACCCCGCCGATCGTCCGGCCAACGCCATCGCGCAAAACGGCTTTCTGTGGCTGCCTTGGGGGCCATACCCGGACCATCTATTGCTCTACCGGCACATGCTGAACAACCCCGACTTCAAAGAGGCCATTCAGCAGGTGCAAAAAAACCAAACTTTGAGGCAGGCCATGGGCGAATATGCGCCGGTTGGCATGTACTGCCGCCCCGAGGTGTTTGTGCAAAGCAACCAGCCTGGACAGGTGTTTGAACTTTGCGCCAAAGACCAGGCCGACAATCCTCCCTTGCAAGTGGTGGGGCGTTGAATTAATTTGCATCGAGTTTGGCTTGTGTGCAGTATCAGTTTTAGACATGCAGTGCGTTATATCCAATACAACAACCATAAGACCAACTTTTTCATGAGGAGACAATTCATGGCAGTGCAAGGTGTTCAATTCAAATGGCGTACAGGGGCTGCTGCTCTTGTATCTGGTGCCATGTTCGCGCTGGCAGCCCCAGCGCAGGCCAACGATCTCTCAGAGCTTGGCAAATCTCTCACGCCGATTGGCGCAGAAAAGAAAGGCAACGCAGCCGGCACAATTCCCGAGTGGACCGGGGGCATGACCACAGTCCCCAAGGGTTTTGACCCAGAAAAGACGGGGTATGTGGATCCTTTCGCTGCCGAAAAGCCTTTGTTTACCATCACGGCTGCCAACATGGCGCAATACCAGGCCAACCTCACGCCTGGGCAGATGGAGATGATGAAGCGCTACCCCAGTTTCAAGATGAATGTTTACCCCACCCATCGAACAGCAGGGTATCGCCAGGCTGTGTATGACGCCGCCAAAGCCGAAGCCCCCAATGTGAAATTGGTGGAGGGCGGCAACGGTGTGGCTGGCATCAAAAAGTCCAATGTGCCATTCCCTGTGCCCAAAAGCGGCATTGAAGTGATCTGGAACCACAACTTCCGTGATCTCGGGGGTTCGTTCACACGGTATTCGGCAGACTTCCCAGTGCAGTCCGACGGCTCATTCACTGCGGGTAAGCGGGTGGAAACCGTGGCTTTGGCTTCCCACATGGACAATCCAGAGCCCAATCGGATTCTGTACTTCATGAACCAGATTACGGCACCCGCGAACTCTGCAGGCGAGGTGGCCCTGGTGCACGAGCCCATCAATCAGGTGGAAGAGCCCCGCCTGGCTTGGCAGTACAACCCAGGGCAGCGCCGCGTGATTCGTGCGCCTGAGCTGGCGTATGATTCGCCGGGGATTGGCGCAGATGGCTTGCGTACCAACGACGATTTGAACGGCTTCAACGGGTCGCCCGACCGCTATGACTGGAAGTTGATTGGCAAAAAAGAAATGTACGTGCCGTATAACAACTACAAAATGGCCGATCAGAAGATCAAGTACAACCAGATCATCCAGAAAAATCATGTGAACCAGGACTTGGTGCGTTACGAGTTGCACCGTGTGTGGGTGGTGGAAGCCACGCTCAAGCCAGGCAAGCGTCACATTTATGCCAAGCGGGTGTTTTTCATCGACGAAGACTCCTGGGCCGTGTTGGCTGCTGACCAGTACGACAGCCGCAACACCTTGTGGCGAGTGCGTGAAATCTGGGGTGTGCAGGCTTACCACGCACCCACGTTCGCTTCAGCTGGTGAGGTGATTTATGACCTCCAGGCACGCCGTTACCTGGTGGGTGGTTTGACCAACGAAGAAAAGTTCGCTGAATTTGGCAAGAAGTATAGCCCAGCAGATTTTTCTACCGCTGCACTGCGCCGCATGGGTCGCTAATCCGCCCTGAATGGCAGATAATCGCGGCTTGAATCCTTTCAAGCCGCGAGTTTTTTATGGCCCTTGGCGCCACCATTTACAAAGCCCAACTGGATGTGAGCGACCTCGATCGCAACCACTTCTCCAGCCATGCCCTCACCTTGGCATTGCATCCCTCCGAGACCGAAGAGCGCCTCATGGTGCGTTTGTTGGCATTTGCCTTGCATGCCGATGAAGACCTGCAATTTGGCAAAGGCATTTCTTCAGAAGGCGAGGCAGCTGTTTGGAACATCGACCCCACCGGGCGGATCCGTTTGTGGATTGAGGTGGGGCAGCCTGACGAAACCCGTGTGCGAAAGGCCTGTGGCCGGGCTGATGCCGTGGTGGTGTATTGCTACAGCCGCGCAGCCGATGTGTGGTGGCGCCAAAACCAGGATTGGTTGAACAAACTCGACAAAGTCACGGTGGTCCAATTGGTGGTGGAGGACACACAAACACTGGCTGCCATGGCCCAGCGCAACATGGCTTTGAGCTGCACGGTGCAAGAGGGCTTGGTGTATTTGAATGATGGCAGTGTGCAGCCTGTGGTATTGAAAGCGCAGGTGGGTTAATTTTCGGCAGGGAGACACGCATGTATTTCAACACCAGCGCCACCGCGCCCCGCGACAACTACCAGCTCCTCACTGGGGCGGTTGTGCCCCGGCCAATCGCGTGGGTGAGCACCTTGAGTGCGCAAGGGATTGCCAACCTCGCACCCTATTCGTTTTTTACCGTGGCCAGTTGTAAACCCCCCGTGCTGTGCGTGGTGCAGGTGAATCCGCGCGACCGCGCAGAGAAAGACACCCTGAGTAACTTGCTCGCAACCCGGGAATGTGTGGTCAATGTGGTGAGCCATGTGCTGGTGGATGCCATGAACATCAGTTGTGGCGACTATCCGCCGGAGGTGGACGAGTTTGAGAAAGCTGGTTTGCGCAAATCCCTGAGCAAAGCCGTGGCAGCCCCTGGCGTGGAAGAGGCACTGGTGCGGTTTGAATGCACCCTTCGCGAGGTGAAACAGATTGGCGAGGGCACCATGGGTGGCACGATGATGCTGCTGGATGTGTTGGGGGTGGAGGTGAGCGAGTCTGCCCTGCAAGACGGCAAAATTGCGCGAGACCTGCTGGACGCCGTGGGCAAACTGGGGGGCGATGGGTATTGCACCACCCGCAGCCACTTTGACTTAAAGCGCCCTCAGCTCTAAACCCCCTTGGCCTTTACGCCGCCGACTTGGCGTGCAACAAAGGCAATGAGGCCACTAAATCGGCAAACCGTTGGCCTTGTACCATCACATGCTGGCGCAGCAACTCATTGGCCTTCTCACCATCGCCTTTCAAAATGGCCTGAACAATGGCCTCGTGTTCATCCAGCGAATTGGAAATGCGGCCGCGCACCCGCAATTGCAGGCGGCGATACGGGCGCAGCCTGCGGCGCAAGCCCCAGGCCTGTTCCATCAAAAACTCATTGTGGCTGCCGCGGTAAATCACGCCGTGGAATTTGTCGTTGAGCTGGTAGTACTGGTCGGGGTCGCCGCCCGCGGCAATGGCACGCTTGCATTCTTCGTGCACGTCTAGCAGCTCTTTTTGTTCTTTGTCGGTGAGCCGCCGGGCTGCTAGGCGACCGCACATGCCCTCAAACTCGCCCATCACTTCAAACATTTCCACCAGTTGCTGGGCATTGAACTGCGCCACCACGGCGCCACGCCGCGCCCGAATTTCTACCAAACCTGCGGTGGCAAGCTGGTTGAGGGCCTCGCGGATGGGGGTGCGAGACACACCAAAACGCTCGGCCAGTTCCGTCTCGTCCAGGTGTTCGCCCGGCGCGAGCTTGCCAAATGCAATCAGCTCTTCGATCTGGTCTCGTACATCTTCTGAGAGTTTTTTCTTCATGGGGCGATAGAAAAAGTTAAACATTGTGATTGACAATGTATACGTCGAAATATAGTCTTGTATACAAGATTTCAAAAAACGCATGCAAAAAGCGTTTCTACACATACATCATAAAAGACCGCGGACCGCAACACAACGGTTTCCCGCGGGGAATCAGGAGACATGGAGATGGGAGCAACACTGGGCGTTAAAGCTCTTGCTTTCGATGTGTTTGGCACAGTTGTCGATTGGCGCGGAAGCGTGGCCCGAGAGGCAGCCGCACTGGCCGCAAGCCTGGGCCTAAAAACCGACCCCTTGGCCTTTGCCGACGCCTGGCGCGCTGGCTATGCGCCGGCCATGGACCGGGTGCGCCAAGGCGAATTGCCCTGGATGCACATCGACGCACTGCACCGCATGATCCTGGATTCGATTGCCGACCGGTTTGGGTTTGGCGGGCTCAACGAGGCCCAGCGCCAACACCTCAACACCGTGTGGCATCGCCTGACACCCTGGCCCGACAGCGTGGCCGGGCTCACGCAGCTCAAACAACAGTTCACCATCACCACGCTGTCCAACGGCAATTTTTCTCTCCTCACCGCCATGGCC
>DASUEF010000127.1:0-3496 GCA_036275215.1 Limnobacter sp.
CGGCTTTGGCAAGCTGGCCAGCGGTTTCAACATGCTCGATCCCATCAAGGCGACCATTGTGAACCCGGGCTTGGATGTGAATGGTCAGTTCTCCGATTCAGGCATTCCTGCGTCGATTGTGACCAAGTACCTGGCCGAACATGGTGTGATTGTCGAAAAAACCGGCCTGTATTCGTTCTTCATCATGTTCACCATCGGCATCACAAAGGGCCGCTGGAACACCCTCGTGACCGCCTTGCAGCAGTTCAAGGACGATTACGACAAGAACCAACCCCTGTGGCGCGTGATCCCAGAGTTTTGCCAAGCGCACCCACGCTATGAACGTGTGGGGCTTCGTGATTTGTGTCAAAAAATTCACGACATGTACCGCAAAAAAGATGTGGCGCGCCTCACCACCGAGATGTACTTGTCCGACATGCAGCCCGCCATGGTGCCTGCCGAAGCCTATGCCAAGGTGGCGCATCGCGAGATTCAGCGCGTGCCCATCGACGAACTGGAAGGTCGCATCACCTCCGCTTTGCTCACGCCTTACCCGCCGGGTATCCCATTGCTTATTCCGGGTGAGAAGTTCAATGCGACCATTGTGGATTACCTGCGCTTTGCGCGGGATTTCAACAAACAGTTCCCGGGCTTCGAAACCGACATCCATGGCTTGGTGGAAGAAGAAGACGAGCAGGGCAATGTGTCGTTCTATGTGGATTGTGTGAAGGAGTAATTGCCAGCCGGTGGAGGGTTTTCACGCCCTCACTTCACGGCAATTGCAAAGTCTGCAAGGCCTGTTGCAAATCCCGCCACAGGTCCTCCACGTCTTCTAGGCCAATGGCCAAGCGCAAAATGGGCCCTGCTGCCTGGCCGAGATGCTTGGCGAGTTGTTGGCGGCGCGTCTGCGGAATGTTCACCACCAAAGCAAGACTTTCTGGCCCGCCCCACGAGTAGGCAATTTTGAAAAGCCCCAGAGCATCGATCACACGGCAAGCCTGTGCGTCGGTGTACATATCGTTCAAGACCACCGAAAAAATACTGGCACTCCCGCTGAACAATTGCTTGAAATGCGCATGCCCTGGGCAATTTGGCATAGCAGGATGCAGCACGGTGGCCACGGCCGGATGGGATTCCAGTCGCCGTGCCAGTTCGAGCGCCTGTTTGCCCTGGTGTTCAAAACGCAGGGGCAATGTGAGCAGCCCGCGCAGCACCAGGCTGCAATCATCGGGCCCAACGCCCAAGCCAAACACGCGGTTACGCCGCTCCACATCAGCAAAAGCTTGCGTGTTGTTGGCCAGAACGGCGCCCATCAGCACGTCGACATGGCCACATTGGTATTTGGTGAGCGCTTGCACGCTGTAATCAAAACCGTGTTCAAAGGGTTTGAATGCCAGGCCTGCAGACCACGTATTGTCGATTCCAGTGCGAGCCCCATGGGCCTGTGCCAGCTCCACCATGGCCAGCAAATCGGGCACTTCAAAAGTGAGTGAGCCTGGCGCCTCTGTCCAAATGAGCTTCGTGTTGGGCTGCAAAGCCGCCTTCACGCTGGCCACATTGCAGGGGTCGTATTCGCCGAAGGCCACACCGTAATCGGTTTGCAACTGGCGTGCCAGCGTTTGCACTGGGCCATACACATTGCCCGGGATCAGCCAGTGGTCACCGTGCTTCAGGCAAGCCGTGGCCACCAATGTGATGGCGGCCAGCCCAGATGGGCAGACCAGCGCATGCTTGGCCCCCTCAATGTGCGCCAGTTGCTGAGCCAGGGTGTATTGCGTGGGGTTGCCGTGCAAGCCGTAGCTGTAATCCAGCCCCAGCGCGTCCACATGGGCCCGCTGTGCTGCGGTGTTTTCAAAAAAGGTGCTGGACCCCCGGTACACCGGCACAGCCTGGCTATGAAAACCCTCGGCATCGGCCTGGGTGGCGTGCACCAGCCTGGTCGACAAATTGAGATTGCGGTCATCTGGCGCGAAGGTGCTCATAGGTTTTTGATCAACACCTGAGACTTGCGGCTCCAGTCGTAAAGGCGTTTGCGTTCAATGGGCAGCTTGTCCACATCGCCCACCACAAAGCCGCGCTTGATGAAAAAGTGCGAGGTTTGTGTGGTCAGCACGAACAGCTTTTTGATGCCCTGTTTGCGCGCATCGTGTTCGATTTTCTTGAGCAGGCGTTCACCATCTCCCGTGCCTTGCCAAGAGGGGTGCACCACCAGGCAGGCCAACTCGGCCAAGCCTTCTTTGGCGTAGGGGTAGAGCGCCGCACAGCCCCACAAAATGCCGTCATGCTCAAGGACAATGAAGTGCTCAATGTCGCGCTCGATGCGGTCCAGGCTGCGGCGCACCAAGGTGCCGTCGTGTTCCAGCGGTTCAATCAACTGCTTGATGCCGCCAGCATCATCCAGTGTGGCGTGGCGCAGGCTTTCAAGATTGGCTTCCGACACCATGGTGCCCACACCGTCGTGAGAGAACAATTCCAGCAACACACCACCGTCCAGGTTCAGCGGCACAATGTGCGCCCGGCCAACACCGCCTTGCACTGCCAGCACACAACACTCCAGGTAATCTTTGGTCAGTTCGTTCAATCCATCGCCACGCAGCAACTCACGTGCGCGGTCCAGTTCAAGCTCTTCAAGCAGCTTGCCGTTTTTGTCAAATACGCCATCAATCTGGGTGACAAAAATGAGTTTGTCCGCTTTGATGGCTCGGGCGGTGCTGGTGGCCACATCTTCCATGGTCAGGTTAAACGCCTCGCCGGTGGGCGAGAAACCCAAGGTGGACATCAACACAATCGCACTGCTGTTCAGGCTCATTTGAATGGCAGTCACATCCACCTTGCGAACCAGGCCCGTGTGTTGAAGGTCCACCCCGTCCAGAATCCCCATGGGCCGTGCCGTGATGAAATTGCCAGACACCACCCGCATGGCCGAGTGCGCCATGGGCGTGTTAGGCAGCCCCTGGGAGAACGCTGCTTCAATGTCCAGCCGCAGCTCGCCTGCTGCCTCTTTGGCGCACTCCAGCGCGCCTTTGTCGGTGATGCGCCAGCCCTTGTGGAATTGCGGCTGAAAATTGCGCAAGGCCAGCTGCTCCTCCACCTGAGGGCGCGAGCCACACACCAACACAATGCGCATGCCCATGGCGTGCAACAGCGACAGATCTTGCGCCAGCGAATTGAGATAACCCTGGTAAGCCAATTCACCATCGACAGCCACCACAAATGTTTTGCCTCGAAACGCATGAATATATGGGGCCACCCGTCGCAACCACTCCACGAAGGTCTGGGTGCTGTCCACGGCGTCTTCAGGAATGGGGGTGTTGCTCATTGGCTGGCTCTTAGGGTGCTCTTGCGGTGTATGGGGTGGATGAAAGTGAGGCTATGTAGAACGGCACACATGTAGCCGCGCTGCATTGATTATAATTTCTGGGCCCGCGCAGTCCAGTGCTGCAACCGGCCTTGGCCCGGATTTTGAGTCAATCGCCCACTTTTTCACCCTTTTTGTGGTTCAGTTGTGTCCTTAAAA
>DASUEF010000128.1:0-4920 GCA_036275215.1 Limnobacter sp.
TGCGCAGGTTGCCTTGCGCCTTGCTCAAGGCATGCAGCAACTGGTCCACCTCATCGTTGCCCCGCACATCGATCCTGCTGTTGAGCTGCCCATTGGCCAGGGCCTGGATGTGCAGGTTGGCCGTGGTGAGTTTTTTGGTGATGGAACTGGCCAGCTTCCAACTCAAGCACAACACCAACCCAGCGCTAAACAAGCCACCCAACACACTCACCCACTGCAGGCGTTGTAAGGCCTTCTCGCTGCTCTGGATTCGGACAGCCTGCAACTGTACCTGTTCTGTTTGAGCTGCTTGCAAATGCGCCATGATCTGATCACGAATGGACTGGCCAGACATCTGAACAAAGAGATCCACAAAATCTTTCTGGTCAAGATAATTGCCAACCATGTCTTTGCGAAGTGCGATTGTTTGATCCACAGACAGACTCAACCACGTGTCGTACAGTTGCGAAACCGTGTTCACCCGCTCAGCGTGTAATGTGTCATGGGGCTGAAAATCACGCCATTGCGTGAGCAACGATTTAAACTGTGCCCTGCCCTGGTCGTAGGGCTTCAAATAATCGTTGTCGCCTGTGAGAAAGTAACCTCTCTGCCCGGTCTCGATCAGCACCAGGGCATACTGGAGTGATAACACGGTTTGCACGCTTTCAACGGCCTGCACACTGCCCACGCCTTGCTGATGGAGCGATTTGCCATTCTGGTAATTTGCAAACTGCATGGCAACCAGACACAACAACACCAAGCCAAACGCGGCAAGCAATTTCCAACGAATGTTTTTACGCATGGCCATCATCCCGTGAATATGATTTCGAGGGGCGATTATGCGTGCTTATCCCTGCGTTCAAAGGTCGGAAAAGGCCGCCAATTCAGCCTCAAGGCAAACCTGCATTTTCATCAAACTGAAACAATCATGTGAATCAAAATCCCTCGAGAACCAATTTCCCGCGTGATTTTCCACTTTCAATCAGCGCATTGGCGCGCCGCAAGTTGGCTGCATTGATTGCACCAAAATGTTCACCCATGGTCGTCTTCAAAACCCCCTGGTCAATCAGCGTGGCCACGCGTGTCAGCAGCTCATGCTGTCGGATCATGTCCTCGGTTTCATAGAGGGACCGAGTGAACATCATCTCCCAGTGCAGGGAGAGTGATTTGCGTTTCAAAGGCATGGCATTGAGTGTTTGAGGATCGTCAATCAACGCCAACTTGCCCTGCGGTTTGAGCACCTCCACGCATTGATCAAAATACAGGTCGGTGTGGGTCAGGCTCGCCACCATGTCCACATATTGAATGCCCAACAAAGCCAGCTCGCTGCTCAGTGGCTTGCGGTGATCGATCACATGGTGTGCACCCAACTGCTTTAACCACTCGACAGTCTCTGGCCGCGCCGCAGTGGCCACCACGCGCAACTGTGTGAGCTGCCTGGCCAGTTGAACCAGAATCGACCCCACACCACCACCTGCGCCAATCACCAGCAATGTTTGCCCCAAACCGCCTCCTTCGACGACACTCAGGCGATCAAACAGCATCTCCCATGCGGTGATGGACGTGAGCGGCAACGCCGCCGCCTGTGGATTGCTCAAGCTGGCTGGCTTGCGTGCAGCTATGCGCTCATCGACCAGGCAGTACTCGGCGTAACAACCTGCGCGATCCAATGCACCGGCAAAATACACAGCATCACCCACCTTGAAAAGACTGCTTGGAAAATCGCCGGGTGTTGTGCGCCGCCCCAAAATACCTGCGCAAGTTTGGAGAGCCCAAGTCACCCAAGGATCTTGAGGAACACACCAGCCTTTGTTTTCGATTGAATGACCGGACCCACGATCGTTGGAGCTTTGTGAAAGGCAAACAAAAGGTGACGGTGAAGGTCCATGGAAGCGTGCAATGTGACGACGGCGATGCCGTGCGCAAGCTGGCGTTGCTCGGGCGTGGGATTGCCTATAAGTCACGCCTGGACATTGCCCAAGATTTAAAGGCTGGACGATTGCTGCCTTTGTGCCAGGATTGGCTTGGCGAACCCACACCGCTGTACCTGGTGAGCCCGGATCGAAGCCAGGTGCGCCCCTTGGTGCGGGTTTTGAGGGATTTTTTGCTGGAGCAAATCGCCTTGCTCAAACGATCTTGACGCTGGCGACCGGTCACGAGCATGGCTGTGCTTGATTGGATCTACATTCGCAAATGCCTTACACCAAGCCATGTGCCTGCTGGTCCGCGTGGTAGCTGGAACGAACCATGGCACCCACGGCGGCGTGGGTGAACCCCATCTCATAGGCTTTGGCTTCAAACATTTTGAACACATCGGGGTGAACATAGCGGCGCACAGGCAGGTGGTGACCACTGGGTGACAGGTATTGCCCGATGGTGAGCATGTCCACATCGTGGTCGCGCATGTCTTGCATCACTTGAAGAATTTCTTCATCGGTTTCGCCCAAGCCCACCATCAGACCGCTCTTGGTGGGCACATCGGGATGGGCCTTTTTGAATTCTTGCAGCAACTTAAGCGAATGCTTGTAGTCGGAACCTGGGCGCGCCTCTTTGTACAAGCGGGGCGCAGTCTCTAGGTTGTGGTTCATCACATCGGGCGGGGCGGCATTCAGTATGCCCAACGCCCGGTCCAAACGCCCCCGAAAATCGGGCACCAAAATTTCTATTTTGGTGTTGGGGGACAGTTCGCGGGTTTTTTCAATGCACGCCACAAAATGGGCTGCCCCACCATCGCGCAAATCGTCGCGGTCCACGCTGGTGATCACCACGTAATTCAGGCGCAAGGCGGCAATGGTTTTGGCGAGGTTCAGAGGTTCGTTTTCATCCAGGGGGTCTGGGCGCCCATGGCCCACGTCGCAAAATGGGCAGCGGCGAGTGCACTTGTCGCCCATGATCATGAATGTGGCCGTGCCTTTGCCAAAGCACTCGCCAATGTTCGGGCAGGAGGCCTCTTCGCACACCGTGTGCAAATTGTGCTCACGCAGAATCTGTTTGATTTCGTAGAAGCGGGTGGAAGGGGAGCCCGCCTTGACGCGGATCCACTCTGGTTTTTTAAGCTGCTCGATCGGAACAATCTTGATGGGGATCCGGGCAGTTTTGGCAGCGGCTTTTTGCTTGACGGTGGGATCGGTCACAGCCTCTAAATTGCGGGCCACAGTGGGTTTTTGCTCGATCTCAGACACGTTTTGCTCCTACTGGCCCAAGGGTGGCGGGCCGGGGTGTTTACTTTGCCACTGCGTGGTGAGCAGCTTCAAGGTGATGGATTAACTTTTTCATGAGATGGTCTTGCATCTCATCTAGTGAAATTTTAACACCAATGCTGGATAAGTCCACTGTTTCCAATCCGGCATATCCACAGGGATTGATGCTTTGAAAAGGCTTCAAATCCATGTCCACGTTCAGAGACAGACCGTGGTAGCTGCAACCCCGGCGAATCTTGATGCCCAAAGCGGCGATTTTGGCCAATTCACCCTGTTGCAGGGTGTACACCCCGGGGGCATCGGGCTTGCGCTGTGCGTCGGGCACCCCCACATCCACCAAGGCATCGATGATGGCCTGCTCCAGCAGCTGAACGTATTCACGCACCTTCAGGCCGTAGCGACGCAGGTCCAGCAGTGGGTAAATCACGATTTGCCCCGGTCCGTGGTAGGTGATTTGGCCACCCCGATCGGTGTTGACCAAAGGAATGTTGCTGCGCTGCAACAAGTGCGCGGGGTCTCCCGCCAAGCCCAGGGTAAAAACCGGCGGGTGTTGGCACACCCAAATCTGGTCAAGATCCGCATCGGCACGCGTGTCAGTAAAATTCTGCATGGCTTGCCAGGTTGGCAAATACTCCACCAAACCCAACTGGCGAATTTGAATGCGCCCTCCAACATGGGGCGTGTTGTCTTGCGGCTTGGATTGTTCTTGGTGGATCATGGGTGCATATTTCAAGAATTTCAACACTTTGCAGTCGAGTTTGCCATGTCTTCTGAGCCCATTGAATGGTTTGATGTTCCCAGCGTCCTGGGTCGCCGGGCCGCGTCCATTCTGGGATTGTCCAAGGTGCCGATTGTGGAACTGGACGACACACACCGCCCCTTGATTCTTGCACACTTGTTGGCCTTGAACCACGAAGACCGCCGCCTGCGCTTCAGTTACGCACTGGGGGATGCGGCCATCGCCAAGTATGTGAGCAGCCTGGATTTTGAGCGCGATTCGGTGTTTGGTATTTTTGGCCGGGACGATGCCCTACTGGGCGTGGTGCACTTGGGCGTGCTCAATCCCAGTGCAGACGACAAAAATCCCAAGGGGGCGGAGTTGGGCATTTCACTGGCATCAGACATGCGTGGCCATGGCCTGGGCACACTGTTGTTTCAGCGGGCTTTGCGCCGCGCCCGCAATGAGGGGGTTGAAATGCTGTTCATTTACACCCTGATGGAAAACGAGGCCATGCTGCGGATTGCCAACAAGTTGGGCATGCGCGTGAGCAATGCCGACGGGCAATGCGAGGCCCACCTAAAAGTGCAGCCAGCGAGCACAAGTTCTGTGATTCGCGAGTTTGTGGATGAGCACCTGGCCGACATTGACCACCTGTTCAAGAGCTCGCTGGGTCAGTTCAAAAAATGGGCTGAGGAGTTTTAAACTCAGCCAGGCGCGCACTCCGGCAAGGGCTCACTCCCTTTGAAAATCCAGATGGGTGCGCTCACCGCCACAATCCGGTCGCCTCGTTTTACACGCACAAAATACCAATTTTTGCCATCTGCCGGGGTCACGGTGAAGCGCCCACTTTTGCCCGTTTGGGTTTGCAGGGCTTGGTAACGCTGTTCAGCATTGCTGCTGGGGCCGGCCTGCGAACTGAACAATTCAAACGACATCCCTTGCAAAGGGTCCATGGCTTGGGTGCTGCGAATGCTGAACGCAAACTCCACGGTGTTGGCCCGGGTGCCAATGCGTGAGCCC
>DASUEF010000129.1:0-1382 GCA_036275215.1 Limnobacter sp.
ATTTGTGCCCACGGCAGAGCAACAGGGCCTTCAGGACTTGTTACATCATGTGTTTGGTGGCACGCAAGCCTTTGATGAGGGGCACCTGAATGTGCTCAAAATGATGAATCTCATTCATGGCAATGCTTCAAGCCCAGCCTCCACATGGTCTTTGAGCACAGAAGGCGCTGCTGTTTTAAGGCTGCTGCAGCAACCAAATAACCAGGCTTTTATTCCAGCCCTCAGTATGTTCAACCTAGATCAGGCTGATATCACTTTGGCCAATGGCGTTCGGGGCTATTTCAATGCACAAGGCGGGTTTCAGCAAGGCTTTGATGTGACCCATGTAGAAAAAGTTGCGGACCGGATTTTAAAATCCCTTATGCCACCCAACACGCTCATGCCAACCGATATCACGCTGGGTGACCGCGTGGCCAGCACGCTCAACTTCTTGTTTGGTCTGCCCGCCAACAACACACGATTCGATGCTGAGCAAGTCAATACAGCCATAGCCATCGGCTTGATACAACGCAATCCCAACAACACATCGCAACTCATCCTGACCACCAATGGCAATGGGTACTGGAGCGCCAAAGATGCCGCAGGCAAACCCAAGGATGTTGACCAACCAAAGCCGAACACGCCCCCCACACCACTGACTAGGGATGAGCAAGTGGCGGCCTGGGCCTTGGCACTACAAAGCTTTTTCCCAGGCCAGAGCGCCTTTCACCTATTTGATGGTGGACGCGATGGTTGGAAGACAGGCGCAGGTAACAACGCGTATCGCCACGACAGTAAAATTGGCAATAGCGATCTGCAAGCTTTGGCGGGCAGAGATCCAACCGTCGACAAATACTGGACCGGAATATTTCAAAACCTCAGTGTTGCAGACCGTCACCGCTTGGTGGCTTTGGCCAAATATGGTTATGAAAATGATCTTTTTGGTCACATGATGAGTCAGCAAGGCCCAGGGCAACGGTACAACGGGCTGATGCATGACGGCTTTGTACGAGGCGGCATAAACATCGACGAGTTTGTGGCTGGTCTTCCTGCCAACACGCCACGGTTGCACTACGTAACCGGTAGCAATGGGTATGTCACGATTCAGGAGCGACGGCCATAACGCTTTAATCCTTCAACGCCATCACCGCTTTAAACACCTCGGCCGCAAGCTCGAGGTGTTGTTTTTGAATGTACTCGTCTTCGTCGCAATCCTGGTAAATCATCCGAGCAAGCTTCACATTCACAATCACGGGCACGCCATGTTTTTTGGCGGTCTCGCGGATGGCCAAGGCGTCTTCGTCCACGCCCATGGCCACGATGTAGGGCAGGTCGTGTTTGCCTGGCTCGTAATCGAGCGCCACCGAAATATGGGTTGGGTTGGCCACCACCGCTTTGGCGCC
>DASUEF010000130.1:0-4860 GCA_036275215.1 Limnobacter sp.
CATGCCTTTGAATGTGCTGGGCAGCGTGATCCCCATGTTGGAAGTGACCCTGGATGGCGCCTTGTGCAAGTTCTTGCTCGACGAGGTGAAGGACCCCCTGTGCCATCAGGTCTTCAAGCACATCAATGCCGATGAGGCTCGCCACCTGGGTGTGGATTTCCATGTGCTGGAAATGCTGGGCCATGGCCCGGCCTACCGGCTCGCCCTGGAAAGCATTGCCACCGCCATCAACCCCAAACTCTTGCTGGGCGTGGCGGTTTACTTCCCCTTGCTCAACAAAATGCGCGACAACATTGTGGCCATGGGTTTGAAAGAAGAAAAGCTGTACCAGGCCATGGCCAAGTTTGAAAAATACGGTGGCGAGACGCCCGAAGGGCGACGCAACCCCTGGTACCAATTGATGCGCATGCATGGCCGGTGGGTGATTGACCGCAGCAACAGGCTGTACCACGTGCCGGTGGATGCTGCCGTGAAAGCCTCGGCATACATCCCCAAGCGATGGTTGCCAGCGGTGCCCAGTTGGGTGAACAAACTTACCTGGCAACCCACGGCCTGAGCGACGACAACAAAACCATTGAAACCCATTCACACAACATCTTCACTATGACAACTAGCAAGGTTCAATCTCGGGCGCTGCAATCTGGCAGCGTTGCACGCAACAGTGCCAAGCCGGCGCAAAGGCGCAACTCGACAGCCGGCACAGTAGGCACCGGGCCCGCAGGTGAGCAGGTGTTTGACACTCTCATCATTGGTGCCGGATTTGCGGGCTTGGGCAGCGCCATCAAGCTGCGCGAAGCCGGTGTGCGCAACATCGCCATGTTGGAACGCGCTTCCGAGGTGGGGGGCACATGGCGGGACAACCAGTATCCAGGCGCCGCCTGCGACATTCCTTCCAATTTGTACAGTTTCTCGTTTGCCCCCAACCCCGCGTGGTCCAAAAGCTATTCGGGCGCTCGCGAAATTCTGGCTTATGTACACAGCCTGGTGAATGATTTTGGTTTGCAACCGTTCATTCGTTTTCAGCAAAATGTGACCCAGGTTGAGCTGGACGAGGCGCGGGGTTTGTGGGTGGTTCACACCGAGGCTGGTTCGGTGTGGCGTGGTCGCAGCATCATCATGGCCTCTGGTCCGCTGGCCAATGCCAGCTTCCCGAACATTCGTGGCATTGAGCGTTTTCAGGGCAAGAAAATCCATTCTGCGCGTTGGGACCACAGTTACAACTTTGCGGGTAAGCGGGTGGGCGTGGTTGGCACGGGTGCAAGCGCCATCCAGATTGTGCCCGAGCTGGTTAAAAAGGCGGGCAGTGTGAAGGTGTTTCAACGCACACCGCCGTGGGTCATGCCTCGGCCAGACTTCAATACCTCAGCCTTGAGTAAAACCCTGTTTGCCAAATTGCCTTTCACCCAAAAGGCCATTCGCGAAGCTCTGTATTGGACCCATGAAAGCATGGCCTTGGCCGTGATTTGGGATTCCCCCGTGACCCGGCTGGGCGAGCGCTTGGGCAAAGCGTTTTTGAATGCGCAGGTCAAAGACCCTTGGCTGCGTCGTCAACTCACGCCGGATTACACTCTTGGTTGCAAGCGCATCCTGGTGAGCAACGATTATTACCCAGCGTTGCAACAGCCCAACTGTGAACTGATCACCTGGCCGATCGCTGGCATTGTGGAGCAAGGCATACGCACCGCCGAAGGCATTGAACACCAGTTTGATTGCCTGGTGTTTGCAACCGGGTTTGATGTGCCCAAAAGCGGCACCCCTTACCCAATCCATGGCTTGGGTGGTCGGGTGTTGGCGCAGGAGTGGGCGCGCGGTGCGCAGGCTTACAAAAGCATCAATGTGAGTGGGTATCCCAACCTGTTCATCATGTTTGGCCCCAACAGTGGTCCTGGGCACAACTCGGCGCTGGTTTATATGGAGCAACAAATTGCCTACGCCGTGCGAGGCATTCGCACCATTCTGGATGGCCACCACAAATTGCTGGATGTGAAGCCAGACGTGCAAGAGAAGCACAACAGCGCGCTACAAAAACGCTTGGCCAAAACGAATTGGAATTCCGGATGCACCAGTTGGTATTTGACTGAAGATGGCTTCAACGCCACCATGTTCCCCGGTTTTGCCACCCAGTACGCCCAGCAAATGCAGCGGTTTGATTTGGCGGCCTATCGCCAAATCAAGGTGGCCGCTGCCGCATAGGATTTTTTTGATCTGCACAGGCTAGAATCGGGCATCGCCAGCTTTAAGTTCACAGCACCACGATGTCCGACACACCCAGCAAAACTGCACCCGATCAAATTGCATCCACCCCAGCCCCGGTGAGCTTCTGGGAAGCTTTCCGGTTTTGGCTCAAGTTGGGCTTCATCAGTTTTGGTGGGCCAGCCGGGCAGATCGCCATCATGCACCAAGAGCTGGTGGAGCGCCGGCGATGGTTGTCTGAGCGTCGGTTTCTGCATGCGCTGAATTACTGCATGGTGTTGCCCGGCCCCGAGGCCCAGCAACTGGCCACCTACATTGGCTGGCTGATGCACCGAACCTGGGGTGGGGTGGTGGCCGGTGGGTTGTTTGTATTGCCATCGTTGTTCATCCTCATCGCGCTGTCCTGGGTGTACATCGCCTTTGGCGATGTGCCGGTGGTGGCGGGTATTTTTTATGGCATCAAGCCAGCTGTTACAGCCATCGTGGTGCATGCCGCTCATCGCATCGGGTCCCGGGCCCTTAAAAATGGCTGGATGTGGGCCATTGCCGCTGCCGCCTTTGTGGCCATTTTTGCGCTCAATGTGCCTTTCCCGATCATCGTGATTGCGGCCGGGTTGGTGGGGTATGTTGGCGGAAAAATTCGCCCAGCCTTGTTTGCCATGGGTGGGGGCCATGGCGCGGCCAAAGCCAGTTACGGCCCAGCCCTGATTGACGACACCACCCCCACGCCTGCGCATGCACGTTTCACCAAGCTGCGTTTGCTCAAGGTTGTGTTGGCAGGGGCCGCGCTGTGGCTGTTGCCCATGGCTTTGCTCACCGCCATGCTGGGTTGGCAACACACCTACACACAAATGGGCTGGTTTTTTACCAAGGCCGCTTTGCTGACTTTTGGCGGTGCCTATGCGGTGTTGCCTTATGTTTACCAAGGGGCGGTGGAGCGGTTTGCCTGGCTCAACCCCACGCAGATGATCGATGGCCTGGCCCTGGGAGAAACCACACCCGGGCCGCTCATCATGGTGGTGGCCTTTGTTGGATTTGTGGGCGCCTATTTGCAAGACCTTTTGGGGCCAGGATTGCCTTTTTGGTCGGGTGCCTTGGGTGCCGCCTTGGTCACCTGGTTCACTTTTTTACCCTCCTTTGTGTTTATTCTGGCAGGTGGGCCATTGGTTGAAAGCACGCACGACGACCTCAAATTCACCGCGCCGCTCACCGCCATCACGGCGGCGGTCGTGGGGGTCATTCTCAATCTGGCCCTGTTTTTTGCGTACCATGTCATCTGGCCCGCAGGCTTCGAAGGCCCCATGGATTGGATCAGCTTGCTGATTACCCTGGGCGCGTTTGTAGCGCTCATGCAATTCAAGCGTGGCGTGATGGAGGTATTGGGCGCGTGTGCAGGCTTGGGCCTGGTGGTGCAGTTGTTGTTGAAGTAAATCTGGAGAAACAGACCTTGGTAAGCAAAGAGGCGTTGAACGAGTTCATGGCCATGCAGTTTCCGCAATCGCGCTGCACGGTGGAGGAGATTAATGCGGAGCGTGCCATTATCCGCTACCGCATCACCGAGGCGGATTTGCGTCCTGGTGGTACCGTGGCAGGCCCAGTGATGTTTTTGGTGGCCGATTGTGCGTTGTATGTGGCCATTTTGGGCCGCATTGGCATTGTGCCCTTGGCTGTCACCACCAACATGAATATCAATTTTTTGCGCAAGCCAGCGGCCGATCGGGACATCATTGGTGAATGCCGGCTTATCAAGTTGGGCAAGTTGTTGGCCATTGGTGAGGTGACTGTGTATTCCGATGGGGTGGACGAGCCAGTGGCCCACGCCACGGGCACCTACGCCATTCCGCCCAAGCGAGACTAATTTTTATACAGGAGTGGGCCATGAGCGAAGCACAACATTGGTTGGGTATTTCAGGCAGTCTGCGCAAGGTATCTTGCAACACCGGCTTGCTGCGTGCTGTGGCAGACCAACTGCCAGCAGGTGTTACTTTTCAGATGGCAGACCTCAGCGAGGTCCCGCTCTACAATGCCGACCTGGCCAGCCGGCCTGCCGCTGTACAAACGCTGTTTGATCAAATGGCCAAGGCCGATGCCTTGCTGCTGGCTTGTCCAGAGTACAACTATTCCCTGGCACCGGCCTTGAAAAACGCCATCGACTGGGCCTCCCGCCACCCCGACAACGCCTTGCTCAATGGCAAGCCCGTGGCCATCTGTGGTGCGGGCGGTGGCATGGGCACATCCCGCGCTCAGTACCATTTGCGCCAAGTGTGTGTATACGTCAACTTGCTTCCGCTGCAAAAGCCGGAGGTGTTTTGCAACGCTTTTGCTGGTGGCTTTGATGCACAGGGCAACGTGATAGACGACAAAATCAAGGCCAACCTGGATGCCATGGCCATGGCGTTGCACACCTGGGTGAATCGGCTGGGTGCTTGAGTCGACCCATGCCCTTTTGGCCCCAAAGGGGGATGAGGTAAAAATTTTTACGATTGCCCTAAAGTTTGATTTTTTCTGAGCGTTATATGGGTCACAAGGCAGCGCACGACAGTGCTTGACACTGAAGGCGACTGACCCGAAGACACTTAAATACTGCTTGGAGAAATATCATGCTAGGAATCAACACCAACGTTGCATCGCTGACCGCTCAGAAGAACCTCTCTGGTTCTGGGATTG
>DASUEF010000131.1:0-1785 GCA_036275215.1 Limnobacter sp.
AGCCCAATCGCAGCAAGCCACACGATTTTGAAGTGCATTCGGTGCTGGGCGTGCAGGGGTACGGACAAAACAAGGTGCAGGAATTGCCGCCTTTGTATGCAGTGTCGACCCAAGCCAACACCCAGGCCGATTGTGAGACCCCCAGATTCGTACACCGGCGTGTGCCCACTTTACTGTCAGAAAAACAAGTGCGCGAGGGTGGTCGTTCCTCATACTCAGGCAGTGATGTTTATCTTGGCCTTACCTTGCCCATTGGTGAACTCATTCAAACACATGGGCTTGAACAGCTCGCGGTGAAGGCTTTGTGTACCAATCGGGATTTGCCCCTGCTGGTGCCAGTGGGGCAAGGGCCGACAGACCTGGCCTGGCCCGGTAACTTGCCCCTTCACTCCATTCGCTTTTTGCGCGGCCCCAGCCGTCCGAAGGCGGCCATGTATGGCGGGCAAAGTTGCTGGCAGTTGATCGAGCATTTGTCACTGAACTACCTTGGCTTAATCGATCAAGATGCCCTGGCCTTGGGGCAGCTTTTGGCCTTGCACGCCGACCCTTCGCAGCAGGCTCATCAACACATGGCCAGGGCGATTTTGGCAGTTGAATCGCAGCCGCTGGTGTCGCGTGTTGTGCGCCAAGGCAGGCCAGCTGTGGTGCGTGGCTTGCTGGTTACGCTCACACTGGATGAACTGGCCTTGCAGGGCACGGGTGCCCTGGTGCTGGGCAGTGTGCTGGCCTTCTACCTTGCAAGCCATGTGTCGGTGAATTCATTTGTGCAAACCCGGGTGCGTCTGCACAGCACGGGTGCAGTGTTTGATTTTCCTGCACGGTCGGGCAACCGGCCTTTGTTGTAGCAGGGCTTGTGCAAATGAGCGCGCTCAAGCCACCTGCCCCGAATTTTTTTGCCTTGCTGCGGCAAATTGAACATGCCCACACCGGTAAACCTTTGCTTGGAAAGTCATTGCGCCTGCGTGATGACCCGGTACGATTGGGGCAGCGACCCTACCTTGATTTCGCCACACAAGATTTCAAACACGAAGGCCACATTGCAGCGGGGCGTTTGGGTGAGGTTCCAAAGTTCTACATTCAGAACTTCGGTTTGTTGGGCCCCAATGGCGCGTTGCCACTGCATTACACAGAACATGCCTACACTCGGATTCATCAGTGGAACGACCCCACATTCGCCGAGTTTCTGGATATCTTTCACCACCGGGTTTATTTGTTGTTTTACAGGGCATGGGCCGAGTCGCAACCCCACATTGCCTATCACCGCCACACGTTCAATCCGTTTGCGCAGCATTTGAATAGTTTGGTGGGCCATGGTGCATTATCCAGCTGGGGGCGCGAGGCCTTGCCCACGCATTTTCGCGCCAGTCTGGCAGCGCACTTCACCCGGCGAAGCAAAACACAGGAAGGCCTGGCCAACAGCCTGTCGGCCTTGACTGGTTTGCCGGTGCAAATTTTTCCTTTTCAGGCGCAATGGCTGCAATTGCCTGTGCAGGCTGGCCCACAAGTGCTTGGGCGTGGGGCCATGCTTGGCAGCAGGGTGTGGTGCGCGCAAAGCAAAATAAAAATTGAGATTGGCCCCATGGCCTACAACGCTTACCAACAACTGTTGCCCGCCACCGAAGGCCGCAAGCGCCTTGTGCAGGCAGCCCATGCCTACCTGGGGCTTGAGTTTGATTGTGAATTTGCACTTCAAATCAGCCCTGACCAAATTCCGCAAGCTTGCCTTGACGGCACAGCCCAGCTGGGGCGCACGGCATGGCTGGGTGAACTACAGCTGCACAAACG
>DASUEF010000132.1:0-9534 GCA_036275215.1 Limnobacter sp.
CAACGGCCAAAGCCCAGGCCCCACCATCGAGGTGGTGGAGGGGGACCGGGTGCGGATTTTTGTGACCAACAAATTGCCCGAGCACACCAGCATCCATTGGCATGGTCAACGGCTGCCCAATGGCATGGACGGTGTCACAGGTCTGAATCAGCCTGGCATTCCATCTGGCAAAACCTTTGTGTATGAATTTGAAGCACGCAGGCCCGGCACATTCATGTACCACCCGCATGCCGATGAAATGGTGCAAATGGCCATGGGCATGATGGGTTTTTGGGTGACTCACCCCAAGAATAAAAACCCGCTCATCAGTGAGGTGGACCGCGATTATTGTTTCTTGCTCAATGCCTATGACATTGACCCGGGCGCCTACACTCCCAAAATCATGACCATGCTCGATTTCAACTTGTGGACATGGAACAGCCGTGTGTTCCCGGGCATTTCACCCTTGGTTGCACGCAAGAATGACCGTGTGCGGATTCGCGTGGGCAACCTCACCATGACCAACCATCCGATTCATATTCATGGCCATGAGTTTGAAGTGACCGGCACCGACGGTGGCCCAACACCCAAAGGCAGCCGTTGGCCTGAGGTGACTGTGGACATTGCGGTGGGGCAAATGCGGCAAATGGAGTTCATTGCCAACGAAGAGGGCGATTGGGCGTTTCACTGCCATAAAAGCCACCACACCATGAATGCCATGGGTCACGATGTGCCCACCATGATTGGTGTAGATCACCGGGGCATGACCAAAAAAATCACCAACCTGATTCCGGATTACATGGTGATGGGCGAGCGCGGCATGGCCGATATGGCGGAAATGCAAATGCCGCTGCCGGACAACACCATTCCCATGATGACGGGTGAAGGACCCTTTGGCTCGGTGGAAATGGGCGGCATGTTCAGCATGTTGAAAGTGCGCAAGGACCAAAAGCCTGGCGATTATTCCGACCCCGGTTGGTACAAGCACCCTGAGGGCACGGTGGCCTATGAGTTCACAGGGGAGTTGGCCAAACCAAAACGCAGCAGCAGCGCTGGACAGGCCGGCATGAACTTGGCTCAAAAAAACCAGCCGCACATTGAATTGCAAGTGCGTAAACCCAGCGGCCATGCCGGGCATTGAAGGAGGATGAACATGAAAAAAGTTCAGATGGGGGCTGCCTGGATTACAGCCGTATTCGCGCTAGGTGTTTTGCCGTGGCCAGGCATGGTGCTTGCCCACGGCAGCAAGCCCCATGCGCAGGCTGCGGTGGTGAAAGAACAGAAGCCGTGGGGTATCGCGGGTGATATGGTCAACGCCAAACGCACCGTGGAGGTGACCATGGGCGATGACATGCGTTTTCAGCCTTCGGTATTGCGAGTAAAGCAAGGTGAAACCATTCGATTCCGGGTTAAAAATACGGGTGCCTTGTTGCATGAGTTTGTGATTGGCACACCTGAGGAAAACGCAAAACACGCAGAGCTTATGCTGAAGTTTCCCGGCATGGAGCATGATGAGCCTTACATGGCCCATGTGGATCCAGGCAAAACGGGTGAGATTGTGTGGACTTTCAACCAAGCAGGCAACTTTGAGTTTGCCTGCTTGATTGCAGGTCATTTTCAGGCGGGCATGGTGGGCACAATCATCGTGGCAGCCAATTCATTGTTGAAGGAGTAAGAATATGAAAATTACGTTGAAACACAGCGCTGTCGTATTGGCTTTTTTGGGTGCCGCCACGGTGTATGCCCACGACCACACGGTGCATGTCGGTGGTCAGGAGCACCTGCATGGCGGTGCGAAAGAAGCGAAAGCAGCAAAAACAAATGCAGCGCCTGCGTCAATGGCCGATGGGGAAATTCGCAAGATCAATAAAAACACTGGCAAGGTGACTGTGAAGCATGGCGAAATCAAGAGCGTGGAAATGCCACCCATGACCATGGTGTTTGGGGTGGCCGACAAAGCCATGTTGGAAGGCTTGAAAGAAGGCGACAAGGTGAAGTTTGATGTGAAGCAGGAGGGCAGCAATTACACCATCACCACCATCCAAAAAGCGCAATAAATATAGCCTCGCCTAGCGATACGAGAGCAGGCCATTGGGTTTGGCTGCGTAAGCTTCCAAACCCGTTGCTTGCTCGGGGAGCACACCGGCAATCTCGCCTTCAAAGTGCGCTTGCTCATTGAAGCTTGCAAGCTTCACACCCTGCTGCCCCACAATCAGTTTGCTCACGCTGCAATTGGTGATCATCCAGTTCAGCGCGAAAGCTTGAGAATCTGGGATGTGCAGCAACTGTTGTGCAATGGCCGTGATGGGTCCACCCGAGGTGAACACTGCCACATTGGCCTTGCCACTGGCGTGTTTAAGCTGCATGGCGTGCGCAGACACCATGCCCAGGCCTGCCATGGTTCTAGACTTGAAAGCTTTCCAGGTTTCGGGGTATTCCGTGTCGTATTCGCCGCCCACCCATCGAGCAATTGCCTGCTCAAACATTTGCTGGAATGCCCTGCGGGGGTCAGCATTTTGCATCACCTCACGCTCAAACAGGTCGGGGTCTTCATATTGCCCGATGAAGGTTTGCAAAATGGCCTCATGGTCATATTCATTCAAGCCGGCATGCTCTACCGGATCCAGCGCAATGCCGTAGCTGTTGGCAAAAGCCAGTGCGGTTTGCCGGTGGCGCTTCATGGTGCCGCTGAACAAACCGTGCAAACGAATTTTACGTGCCTTGAACCAAGCCCCCAATTGTGCTGCTTGAGTGTGGCCCAGTGGCGAGAGTTCGTCATAGTCGGCGCTGTCAAAACTGGCCTGCCCGTGGCGAATCAAATAAATGCTGGCCATGTTCAACGTCCCGATTGAGCGATCAGCCTTTTGCAGCGCCAATCAAAATAATTCACCATGATCCAGAAGTTCTTGAACGCCGGGTTGCGGGTTTGTTTGTGGTGATAACGGTAATAAATCTGTTGTGCAATGACGGCCAGCCTGAATAGGCCAAACACTTCATAAAAAGCCCAATTGTTGGTGTTCAATCCCGTGCTTTGTAAGTAGTGTTCAACAATCTCGCGTCGGCTCATCATGCCTGGTAGGCTCGATGGCTGGCGTTGAAGCATTTTCATCAGAAAATTGTCGTCGGCCTGCACCCAGTAGGCCAGTGCGCTGCCCAAATCCATCAGGGGGTCGCCCACGGTGGCCAACTCCCAATCCAGCACACCGATGACTTGCGTGGGGTCTTTGGGGCTGAGCACTACATTGTCCAGCCGCCAATCGTTGTGAATCATGCAAAGTTTCACATCGTCAGGGCAATGCAGGTCTAGCCATCGCCGCACACGGTTGAAAGAGCTCACATTCCAAGTGCGTGCTTTGTCGTAACGTTGGCTCCAGCCGTCCAATTGCCGGCGGGTGTACCCCTGCCCTTTGCTGAATGTATCCAAACCGCTGGTGTGAATATCCACCTGGTGAAGCTCGATCAGCTTGTTCCACACCTGTGTGCACAGGGTGCGGGTTTGCCGATTGTCCAGTTGCAAGCCCCTTGGCAAGTGTTTGCGCGGAATAATTCCTTCAATGCGTTGCATCACATAGAATTCGCTGCCAATCAGCGACTCGTCTATGCAGTGCCCCACCATGGTGGGTACCATGGGGTACACCGGCTTGAGCATGGACTGTATGCGGTATTCTCGCCCCATGTCGTGTGCGCCCTTGGCCTTGGTGCCTTTTGGGGGGCGGCGTAAAATGAGATCGGCCTGTCGGTATTTCAGGCGGTAGGTCCAGTTGGATGCACCACCCGAAAACTGGGTCACCTCCACGGCATCGTCCACTTGCATGCCCTGGGTTCTGAGCCAGCCAGTGACGGCTTGAATGTTCAATTCCTCGCCAGGGCGAACCGCTCCACCCTGGTCAATCACATGGTTTGTCAGGCTCATTTGAAGCCCCGTTTCATCAGTTCGATGCGGGCAATCAAACCTTTGTGCACCTCGTCTGGCCCATCAGCCAAGCGCAGGCTGCGGGCCTGAATGTAGAAGCCGGACAACGGTGTATCGCGGCTCACGCCCGCGCCGCCGTGCATTTGAATCGCCATGTCCACCACCTGCTCCAGCACGTTGGGTGCCACCACCTTGATGGCGGCAATTTCAGTCATAGCACCCAGGGCTCCCATTTGATCCAGCTTCCATGCAGCATAAAGGGTGAGTAGACGCGCCTGGTCGATCGCAACGCGGGCCTCAGCCACCCGCTCACGGTTGCCGCCCAAATTGATCAGCGGTTTCCCAAACGCCACCCGACCCATGCCACGCTTGATCATCAAGTCCAGGGATTCTTCTGCGGCGCCAATACAGCGCATGCAGTGGTGAATGCGCCCAGGGCCCAACCGGCCTTGCGCTATTTCGAAGCCCTTGCCCAGGCCCGCAATCACATTGCCCACGGGCACACGCACCTGCTTGAATTCAACCTCACCGTGGCCATGGGGCTCATCGTAGGTGCCAAACACCGGCAGCATGCGTTTGATGTTCACGCCCGGTGTGTTCAGTGGCACCAGCACCATGGTGTGTTGGTGGTGTCGGTCCAGGTCCGGATTTTCAGTGCGGGCCATCACGATCGCAATTTTTGCACGAGGGTCGCCAATGCCGCTGCTCCACCATTTGGTGCCGTCAATCACCACTTCATCGCCAACCAGTGTGGCGGTGGCCTGCATGTTGGTGGCATCGCTGCTGGCCACATCGGGTTCGGTCATGCAAAACACAGAGCGTATTTCGCCAGCCAACAAGGGCTCCAGCCACTCTTTTTTCTGAGCTTCGCTGCCGTATTTCCACAGCACTTCCATGTTGCCAGTGTCAGGGGCGTTGCAGTTGAACACCTCAGGAGCCATCAGGCTTCGGCCGGTTTCCTCTGCCACCAGAGCATATTCCAGCGTGCTTAATCCCGCACCCAAAGTCTCATCGGGCAAAAACATGTTCCACAAACCTGCGGCCCTTGCCTTGGATTTGAGCGCTTCCATCTCAGGTGGGGTCCGCCAGTTGACCCATTCCCGGCCATTGCACTGGGCTTCAATCTTGTCCCAATAAGCCGCCTCCAACGGTGCAATCTCCGTGCGCATGAAATCACGCACGCGTTTTACAAAATCCTTGGCTTTTGCGCTTGGCTCAAAATTCACACCGTGTCTCCTTGTTGTTTGTTTTCGGCTTGTGCTCCTCCGATATGATGCATGCTAAAGCAAAAACAGGAGACTCGACAGCATGCGCGCAGTTGCAAAAGTGTTCGGGGCCTTGGCCCTCTTGGTGGTGACCGTCCTTGTGGCTTTGGGTGTGTTTGTGCAATCGCCTGTGCAAGCGGTGGCATGGCAACCTTCTGCACCGCCAAGCGCGGACGATGGTCCTTATGCCCGTAATTTGGCTTTGCAGCAAGCACAGGTGTTTGGCCAAGGCAATGTGTTGCATCCGGAATCGTTTGCAATGGGTCCCGACGGGGCCGCTTACACAGGGATGAGCAACGGGGACATTGTCCGCATCGAGAGGGCTACACTGTTGGCTCCCAATGCACAGGTGAGCCTGCCCATGCAAGTGTTGGGCAACACCGGTGGGCGTCCTTTGGGTTTGGTGTTTCATCCAGATGGTTATTTGGTCGTGGCCGATGCTCTGCTGGGTTTGGTCAGCTTCAGCCTACAGGGCGAGGTGAAGGTGTTGAGCACGGCCGCTGAGGGAGTGCCCTTCAAGTTTGTGGACGATGTGGATGTGAGTGCAGATGGTCGTTATGCGTATTTCTCGGACGCATCGAGCAAGTTTGATCTAAACAACTACGTTCTAGACATTCTCGAGCATCGGGGCAACGGTCGCTTGTTGCGATACGATTTCTTAACCGGCCAAACCACCACCTTGATGCGTGGCTTGCAGTTTGCCAACGGTGTTGTGTTGTCGCACGAGGAAGATTACGTCTTGGTTAATGAAACAGCCGCATACCGCATTGCAAGGCATTGGCTGAAGGGCGGCAAAGCTGGCCAGTCGGATGTGTTTGCGGACAATCTGCCAGGCTTTCCCGACAATATACGCCGCGACTCACAGGGGCATTTCTGGGTGGCCGTGCCCTCGTTACGCGATCCTATGGTGGATGGGTTGGCGGCTTATCCAGAAGCACGTGCCTTTTTGGCCAAGCTCTTGAGCTTTGTGAAGTTCCCGGTTAGCCCTTATGCCATGGTATTGGCTTTCAACGCGCAGGGGGAGGTGGTGGCCAATTTGCAGGCACCCAAGGCGGGCGGTTATTATTACTACATCACGCAGGTCACCCCCTGGGGTAAAGAGTTGCTCTTGGGCTCGGTGCATGTTCCCGGTTTTGCAACCATTTCCAATCCTTTGGGTCAGTAGGTACACGTATTTCTGAATTTACACAGGAGATTTTTATTTCATGGCCAAAGCTGCAAGCAGTAAACCCGCCACAGGCAACAAATCCAAATTGCCTGCCAAACTGCCCAAAAAGCCCGACATGCCGTCCATCAATATTGGTATTCCAGAGGCCCAGCGTGCGGCCATAGCACAGGGCTTAAGCCGTTTGCTGGCTGAAACCTACACGCTGTACCTCACCACACACAATTTCCACTGGAATGTGACTGGTAAAATGTTTAACACCTTGCATACCATGTTCATGGCCCAGTACACCGAAATGTGGAATGCGGTTGACCCCATCGCTGAACGCATTCGTGCTTTGGGTTTTCATGCGCCAGGGTCATACGCTGAGTTTGCAAAGTTGAGCACCCTGCCAGATGCACCCGCCAAGCCACCCAAAGCCATGGAGATGGTTGAGATGTTGGCCAAAGGCCATGAAGCCATTGCGCGCACAGCCCGAGAAATTTTCCCAGTGGTGGACGCTGCCGACGATCAGCCTTCCGCCGACGTGCTCACCCAGCGCATGGACGTACATGAAAAAACGGCTTGGATGTTGCGTGCTTTGCTTGAAGATTGAATCTTGATTTGTATTTGAGCCTCACCCAACGGCGGGTGAGTCCATGCATCCACGGAGCCGCCCAGAGCGTAGTACTGTCGTGACCGACCAAAACAATCCTGACCCCAGTGACTTTGACTACGAGTCAGCGCTGCTTGCGTGCGCTCGAGGCGAAAAGTTCGCTTTACAAGCTATTTATGCCAGAGATAGCCGATGGCTGTTTGCCGTGGCTTACCGAATCGTGAGACGACGTGAGCTGGCCGAAGAAGTTTTGCATGATGCCATGCTCAAAGTGTGGAACAGATCCCGGTTATACTCCCCCGCCTTGGGGTCGGCGCGTGGATGGGTGTACACGGTGGTTCGCAACCAAGCGTTAAACGCAGTGCGCAAGAAAACCCAAGAGGTGTCTTCGGAGGGGCTTGATTTGCCGGAGGAGGCTAGTCGAGACGATTTGGAACTGGCGCAGGATGCACAGAAACTCAGCACATGCCTGGCCAAATTGGATGAGACAAAGCGCAATGCGATCGTGCTGGCTTTTGTCGATGGTTACACCCACGAGCAAATTGCGAGCAAATTGGATTCGCCTCTAGGCAGTGTGAAGTCCTGGATTCGCCGGGGGTTATTGAAATTGAAGGAGTGTTTGTCATGACCGAGTCGCAAGCAGAAGCCAAAGTGGTTGAGGCTGGCGAATACGTACTCGGCGTCATGTCAGACGCTGAACGCCAGGATTTTGAGCGTCGGATGGCGCAAGACCCTGAGTTGGCCAGGGAGGTTCGTCAATGGACAGAGCATTTCTCTGCCATGTCCAGAAAGCTTGAACAGCAGCCTGTGAACCCGGAAGTTTGGAACCGCGTAAACGCTTCCCTACACAAATCCACTGAACCGGAACAATCGCCAACGCCGCTTTCATGGCTATGGAAAGGATGGGCCATTGCTGCAAGCGCAGCTGCGTTGGTGCTCGCTGTTAATTTGAACACACAGCAGATGCAGGAGGCTCAAGGGCCTCGGTATGTGGCGGTCATGAAGAGTCCAGACAAATCCACCGAGTGGCTTGTGGAAGCGCGACCTGGAGGCATGTTGCGTGTGTATCAGGTGGGTGGTTTGCCCATTGATGGCAACCCAGCTGCCATGGGCAAATCTCTGCAGTTGTGGACCAAGGCACCAGGTGACGCCGCACCGACGTCGCTTGGCTTTGTAAAGCTGGGAGAACCTCTGGAGCTGCCTGCCGACGTGCTCCACACCCTGGTGGACCAACAGCTGTTTGAGGTAACTCTTGAACCAAAAGATGGCTCTCCCTACGGCAACAAGCCTTCTGGGCCGGTGATGTTTATTGGCACTGCGGTGGCTTTGAACCAGTGACGCCATAAAAAAACCCAGCCCACGGGCTGGGTATTTTGTGATGCGCCCCGGTTTACTGGAAGCGCACGGACAGGGCACGAACATCGGTGCTCACCACGGTGCCGCTGCCAATCGCATTGTCCCCTGTCCCTGTTGTGGCTGCGGTCACTGCGCCGGTTCCAAGGTCAATATTAAACAGGCTAAACACACCAGTGGTGCCAGCGCGACCTGCAATCAAGCGCATGCCGTTGTCTCCACCAGACACATCAAACCCACCGTAATCGTTGAAAGTTTGCCCGGTTCCCCCAATCACGGTTTGTGTGCCGTTGTTGGGCGGGTTTTGCTGCAACAAACGGTTGTTGTCTGCATCGATATTGAACATCCGGGTGGCCGTGGGCGCGGGGTTGGCAAAGCTGTTGGTGTAAGCAATTTGCGCAATCCCAAAGCCTGTGCCCGAGCCAGCCAAGGTGAGATCTGTGTCTGTGTTGGTTGCCCCGGTGGTCTCTAGGTTGGCACCTGGTACGCGGTAGTTTTTGGAGACGTTGTCTCCGTCCCCAGAACTCACGATGCGCAGGGCATCCGCCACCGGGTTGAAGTCGATGGCGTAGTTCTTCCCTGCCGTGAGGCCGTTCACAATCTCGGTGGCCACACTCAGTGTAGAAGCCAAGGTGGCTGCGCCCGTGTCAGGGTTGATGGTGAACAGCTTGCCCGCGCTGCTCAAACCATACAGGCGACCATTACTGGGCCGGATGTCGATGGACAGCAAACGCTCCCCGCTGGGCAGGCCGGTGATGTTGGTGGCCGTGGCGTTGTTGGGCGTGCGGACGCCAAACTTGAGCAAACGTTGGCTGCCCGCTGTGTTGCCGTCCAGCGCCACCACTTGCGGTGCAGTCTCTAACGCAAGCGCCATGCCGATCACACCTTGGATGTTGATATTGCCAACGGCGGTTGCCGCAGGGCCAGCCACTGGCAGTGTTGCGGTGGAGTCCGGGATCGCGATGGAATAGAAGGTGATCGCTCCCCCCACATTCAACAGGGCAAAGCCCCGGTTGTTGCTTGCATCAATGTCAAACCCGTTGGTGCCGGTGATGGTGGTGGCGGCCGCAAACAAAGGGGCTGCCACCACCGTGGTTCCGGCATTCGGCGTGGTCTGTTGAATCAGGTTGCCATTCGTCACATCCAGGTTGAACATGCGTGTGCTGGTGGTGCCATCAAACGAGTTGGTGTAGGAGGTTCCGGTGTCGGCAAAAGGGGTGGCCGAGCCATCGGTGCGATTCAGCGCCGTGTCTAAAAAGGTAGA